>NZ_AWQS01000231.1 GCF_000576575.1 Intrasporangium chromatireducens Q5-1 | reverse complement strand
GGCCCCCACACGATCGTGTGGGGGCCACCTGACGCTGCGACGCGCATGTAGTAGCGGGGGCAGGATTTGAACCTGCGACCTCCGGGTTATGAGCCCGGCGAGCTACCGAGCTGCTCCACCCCGCGTCGGTGACACCACCTTAACCCGACGCGGAGCGAGCGACCAAATCGGGCGCCCGCTCCGCGGCATACGGGCTTCAAGGGGCCGGCGTGCCGGTGCCCTGGGGCGACGCCTCGACGGCCCGCTTCAGCGCCTCCTTGAGCCGGTCCTGGGCTTGGCCGTAGGCCGCGAAGTCGCCTGCCTTGAGGGCCGCCTCACCCTGGGCGTACGCGGCCTCGGCGTCCTTGAGCGCCTGCGCCAGCGCCGCCTCGTTCGGCTGGGTCGGCTGCGTCGTCGTCGACGGCGCCGGACTCGAGGACTGGCTCGGTGTCGGCGTGCTCGACGGCGGCGTGGGGGTCGTGCCCGGGGCGGGCGTCACCGGCGTCGACGTGCCGGTGTCCCCGGCCTTGGCGCCGGACTCCCCGCCGAACAGGTCGTTCAGGGCGTCGTCGAGCGAGCCGGCCCACGCGATCTTGTCGCCGAACGCCACCGCGACCGCCGAGAGGCGGGGGTAGGAGCCGGCCGACTTGGCCTGGACGTAGATCGGCTGGACGTAGAGCAGCCCACCGCCGACGGGCAGGGTCAGCTGGTTGCCGAACGTCACGGTGGCGGCGCCCTGCTGCTGCGTCGTCGTGATGAACTGGGCGAGCGTCAGCGACAGCTGCGGGTCCTTCGACGTGACCGGCGAGGTGCGCATCTCGTTGTAGACCTGGCCAGGCCCGTTGACCGTGCCGCCGGTCGTCTCGAGCAGCCGCATCGTGCCGTAGCCGGGGGACCGCTTGCCGGTCGCGGTGCCGGCGTCGCCGTCGACGGCAAGGAAGCCGGACAGCACGTTGCGGTCACCGGTCGGCATGAAGGTCGAGGTGAGCGAGAAGGCCGGCTGACTCTGCCCCGGCATCGCGAGCGACAGGTAGTACGGCGGCTGCAGGAGTGCGCTCCCCTGGGCCGACTGGGTCGGGTCGTCCGGCACCTTCCAGAAGTTCTGCCCGGTGTAGAAGGTCGACGCGTCCCGGTCGTGGTACTTCGACAGCAGCGTGCGCTGGACCTTGAAGAGGTCCTCCGGGTAGCGCAGGTGCGCCATGAGCGAGCCCTTGATGTCGGCCAGCGGCTTGACCGTGCCGGGGAAGATCTGCATCCACGCCTTGAGAACCGGGTCCTGCTCGTCCCACTGGTAGAGCGTCACCGTGCCGTCATAGGCGTCGACGGTCGCCTTGACCGAGTTGCGCACGTAGTTGACCTGGCCCGCCTGGACGGCCTGGACGGACTCCTTCGTCCGCGTGACGGAGTCCTCGGTCGCGAGGTTGAGGCTCGTCATCTCCGAGTACGGGTAGGACGCCGAGGTGGTGTAGCCGTCGAGGATCCACAGCACGCGTCCGTCGACGACCGCGGGGTAGGCGTTGCCGTCGAGGGTGAGCCACGGCGCGACCCGCTGGACCCGCTCCCGCGGGGTGCGGTGGTCGAGGATCTTCGACTCGCCGGTCACCGCGTCGGACAGGATGAAGTTGATCTCCTTGTACTTCAGCGCGTAGGCGAGCCGGTTGATGCCCGCGAGCGACACACCGCCCGTGCCGGCATACGTGTTGGTGATCTGGCCCGTCCCGTTCGGGTCGGGGTAGTCGAACTCCTTCTTGCCGCCGCCGACGATGGAGTACTCGGGCGAGCTCTCACCGAAGTAGATCCGCGGCTCGTAGGGGTCGAGGGCCCCCTTCTGCCCGATCTGGGACTCGAAGAAGGTCGGCCGCCCGTCGGCGTCGCGGGTGTTGCCCTTCGCTGCGACGACGCCGTAGCCGTGGGTGTAGACGGTGTGGTCGTTGAGCCAGTTCCGCTGCCCGTCGGGCACGCCGGTGAGGTCGAGCTCCCGCGCCGCGATGACCGTGTCGGTGAGCTTGCCGTCGACCATGTAGCGGTCGACGTCGAGCACGTCGGGGAACTGGTAGTAGCCCTTGCTGGCCTCGAGCTGCTTGAACGTCGGGCTGACGATGTTGGGGTCGATGAGCCGGATGCCCGGCACGGTCGCGGCGTCACCGCGCAGCTGACCCGGCGCCGCGACCGTCTTGGTGTTGTAGGACTCGACCTTGATGTCGTTGAAGCCGTAGGCCGCCCGGGTCGCGTCGATGTTGCGCTGGATGTAGGGCACCTCGAGGGACTTCTCCGACGGCTTGACCTTGAGCGACTGCACGAGCGCCGGGTAGATGCCGCCGACGGCGACGACGCAGACCACGAGGACGGCCACCCCCACGATCGGCAGCCGCCAGGAGCGGGTCCAGATCGTGCTGACGAACAGGATCGCGCACATCACCGCCGCGACGGCGAGGATGGCCTTCGTCGGGATGACGGCATGGGCCTCGGTGTACTGGATGCCGGTCATCCGGGTCGACTTCGCGGTGGCGAGGTTGTAGCGGTCGATCCAGAAGGCGACCGCGCGCACGAGGACGAGCACGGCGAGCAGGACCGACAGGTGCACCCGGGCGGCCTGGGTCGTGCGGGTGTGGCCCCCGACGACGATGCCGCCGTAGAGGTAGTGGGTGAAGGCGGCCGCGATGATGCCGACGACGAGCACCATCGTCAGGAAGGCGATGATGAAGTTGATCCACGGCAGCGTGAAGACGAAGAAGCCGATGTCGATGCCGAACTCGGGGTCCGTCGTGCCGAACGGCTGGCCGTTGACCCACAGCTGGAAGGTGTCCCACTGCGTCGCGGCCGAGAGCCCGGCGAAGAGCCCGAGCGCGAGCGGCGCCGCGACGGTCGCGGTGCGGCGCATCGGCTCGACGAGCTGGCGGTAGTGCTCCATCGCCTGGGTCTCCGGCGATGGCGCGTAGATGGGCCGGGACCGGTAGGCCAAGTGGATGCTCGACCACGCCACCGCCGCCATGACGAGCCCCCCGGCGATGCCGAGCAGCAGGCGCGTGACGAGCTGGGTGCGGAACACCCCGACGAAGTCGACCGACTCGTACCACGCGATCTCGGTCCAGAACTGGGCGAGGACGGTCAGCAGCAGAATGAGCGCCGCCGCGACGACGAGCGCCGTCACGAGCGGGCTGCGCGAGGGGCGGGGTGCCGCCGCCGCTGGGGGCGGGCCGGCCGGTCCGCCATCGCCGAAGGACCCCTGACCGGGGCTGAAGTTGCTGTCACTCACGGTGGCTGCCTCGGGTTCGCGCTGACGGTACGCCGCAACGATAACCCGGCGCCCGGGCGGTGCCGCCCCCGCCCGCGCACGAAGCGGCCCGGCAGGCGGCGTCGAGTGCTGCCGAGCCGATGGGGCACGATGGTCGGGTGCAGTCGACACCCGTGACCGACCCGCTCGCCCTCGTCGCCCTCGACACTGAGCGCCACGTCGCGGCGCGCGGCTGGGACCAGCCGGCCCGGCTCTTCGCCCTCGTGCGGACTGACGCCCTGCTCGCGCGTGAGCCGCACCTGCGCGAGCAGATGCGCGAGCCCGACCTCGTCCCCGGCTCGTTCACGGCCGTCGAGCAGGAGGGTCTGCCGATGACGAGCTCGATCGAGACCCTGATCGGCCGGATCGCCTGGCCGGACGAGGTCGACGGCTGCGCCTTCGTGATCGAGCGGATGGTCGTCCCTCCGGACGCCGAGCGGGACCTGCCCGACCGGGCGGAGGACGCGGTCGACGTCCTGGCGGCCCACCCGGACCGTCAGGACGTGCGCCTGCTCGCCGCAGTGCTGCGCGACGGTCGGTCGATCTGCCTGCTGCGGCAGCGGGCCCACGACTCCGATGACGCCGTTGCGACCGGTCCCGACATCGCACCCGGTCTGGTCGCGGCGCTCAAGGCGACCTTCGAGCCCTGACCACCGGCCCGCTCAGCAGTGGGGCAGGCTCGCGGCCTCGCCCTTCGCGATCGCCTCGACGGCGCTGACCGCCTCGTCGAAGGTGCCGATCCGGACCACCTGCAGGCCGTCCGGCACGTGCCCGACGACCTCCGGACAGTTTGCGGCGGGGGCGAGGAAGTAGTCGGACCCGGCGCCACGGGCCCCCTCGAGCTTCTGGCGGATACCGCCGATCGGGCCGACCCGCTCCTGATCGTCGATCGTGCCGGTGCCGGCGATGGCGTGGTTGCCGGTGAGTGACCCCGGAGTCAGCTTGTCGTAGATCGCGAGCGCGAACATCAGCCCGGCCGACGGCCCGCCCACGTCGCCGGCGTTGATGGTCACCTTGACCGGGAAGTCGTGCTCGATGCCGAGCAGGACACCGATGGCAGTGCGCCCGCCCGTGCCGGCGATCGTCGGGACCTGGACCGTCTCACGCTTGCCGGACCGGGTCACGACGATCGAGACGGTGTCACCCGGCTTGACCCGTTGGATCGCGGCCCGGATGGCGTCGGGGTCGCTCGCTGCCGTGCCTCCGACGCTGACGAACCGGTCCCCCACCTCGAGCAGTCCCTTCGCCTTCGACGTGCCGAGCACCTGTGCGACGACGACGTGGGTCGGCACCTTCTCGCCGACGGCCCGCAGCGCGACCGCCTTGGCCTCCTCCTGGGAGCCCTCCATCTGGATGGCGCTCTCCTCGGCCACCTGCTGCTCGTTGGCGTTCGGGTCGAACATCTGGTCCACGGGGTAGACGTCGCGGGCCGGGTCGAGCCAGGCGCCGAGCAGGTCCCAGGCGTCGACGGGGTGCCCGGGACCGCCCTTGATGACGACCGTGAGGAACCGCAGGGTGCCGTCGGCCGGGTAGGTCGGTAGGCCGTCGACGACGATGACCGGCTTCGTGGAGCCGCCGAGGTTCTCCTCGCCCAGGGCGTTGAAGGTCGGCCCGGGGCTCACGATGGCGTAGGGCAGCCGGACGAGCGACCCGGCGACGACCGCGGCGAGGGCGACGAAGAAGGCGACGAGGACGGCGATGTTCCAGCCGGTGAGGCGTGCCCTCCGGGCGGTGCGCGTCGGCGGCGCGGATGCGTCCTCGGCCCTCGACTCCCCTCCCTCGGGGGGACTCGCGGGTGTGGTCACGGCAGGCCGACCCACTCGTCGACGCCGTCACTGAAGCGCTGGTGCTTCCAGATCGGCACCGTCGCCTTGAGCTCGTCGATGAGGGCCCGGCACACCTCGAACGCCTCGGCCCGGTGCTCGGCGCTCACCCCGACGACGACGGCGAGGTCGCCGATCTCGAGCCGGCCGACGCGGTGCACCACCCCGATGCGGACGGTGCGGCCCGCACTGTCCAGCCGCTCGGCGAGTGCCCGGGTCAGCGCGGCCGCCTGGGGGTGCGCCGAGTAGTCGAGCCGCTCGACCCCCTTGCCGGAGTCGGCGTCGCGGACCGTCCCGACGAAGAGGCAGATGCCGCCCGCCTGCGGGTCGGACACACTGCGCAGCACCTCGTCGACGGACAGCGGGGTCTCACGGATCTCGGCCAGGGTCACGCTCACGCACGTCATCGTATGCGGCGTGCTTGGGTCTCGCTGACCGTGCACCGCCGCGTGGGTGGGCCCGCCGCTGGCCGCGGCCGCGGTGACGGACGGCCGTCCGCGGGAACTCTCCGTGTCGATCCGTGGTTGTCTTGGATCAGGACGGAAAATCCACCGAGGAGCACCATGACAGACGACCGCGACCCCACCCCGTGGGACGCCGGCGACGACGACAGCGACGAGCCCTTCCGCTTCCCGAGCGGCTTCGACCCGAGCGACGTCGGGGCCATGCTCGAGCACGTCCTCGGTGAGACGGCCCGCAACCCCGAGCTGGCCGACCTGATGCGGTCCATGGGGGTCGATCCGGACGACCCCAGCACCAAGGCGGCGATGCAGGCGCAGCTGCGGACCTTCATGCAGGCGCAGCAGTCCCCCACCGGCTCGCTCCAGCTGGCGGTCGAGACGGCGCGGCAGCACGTCATGACGGCCGAGGGCAACGACGTCCACGACGCCGCGGCCGAGCGGGCCATCGCCGACGCCGTGCA
>NZ_AWQS01000230.1 GCF_000576575.1 Intrasporangium chromatireducens Q5-1 | reverse complement strand
TTCGACGGTTACTGGCCCTTCGACGGTTGGTTGAGGTGGTCGAGCGGCGGGAGGACCGACCGACCACCCCAACCCGGGGAGGTGGGGGCTACTTCACCTCGGCGCGGGAGAGGCGCCACATCCCCACGACGAGCGGCAGGACGACCCATACGCCGACGGAGGCGGCGAGGTGCGCCCACTGCTCTGCAGTCAGGGCGCGGCCCAGGAAGAGCGGGTTCATCGTCCGGTTGAGGTCCAGCCAGTTCGCCACACCGTTGAGCCAGGTGACGAGGGAGGAGAGGATTCCCCACACGGTCGGTAGGGCGAAGTAGGTGACGATCGCGGCCGGGGTGTTCTTGAACAGCATGCCGAAGCCAACACCCTGCGCCAGGCCGAGCAGAACGTAGAGGCCGGCGCCCGTCACGACGAGGCCACCGATCTCCCAGCCCGGGGTGATGCCCCGGATCGTGATGGCCGCCTGGTGGACCAGCGCGGCCAAGACGATGGCGAGCGCGAAGGCGGCGATGCCGACGAGGAGCGACGCGACGAACTTCGCCCAGCCGACCCGCAGGCGGCGCGGCTCCATCGTGAAGGTCACGAGGCCGGTCCGCTGCGACCACTCCGAGGTCACGGCGAGGATCCCGACGACGGGCAGGATGATGGCCATCGGCATCGTCGTGGCCTGGAGGTAGTCCTCGAACCGGTGCTGGCCACCGTCGACGAAGAACAGGATGACGAGCGCCGCGGCGATCGCCGCACCGACGCCGATGAGCAGCCACCGACCGGCTCGCGTGTCGAGCATCTTGCGCAGTTCCACGTGCACCAGCCGGGCGAAGGACACGCCGCGTGTCGGGCGGGACCCGGGGATCGGACTGGGCACCGCAGCAACCGACGGGAGCGCGGACTCGGCGTGCGGGCTGCGTCCGACGCTGCTGGGGTCGGGCATGCCGGGGATGCGGTGCGTCGTGGTGCTCACGCCGCCACCTCCTCACGGGCCGTCTCGGACGTGAGCTCGAGGAACATCTCCTCGAGACCACGGGAGTCGCCGGACCGCAGCTCGACGAGGGCGATCCCGGTCGCGGCGGCGACCCGGCCGACGTCGACCGGATCGGCCTCGACCTGCAGGCCCCCAGTGGCGAGGGCGGTGGCCGCGACGGTGGCGTCGTCGAGTGCCCGGGCCAAGGCCGTGTCGTCGACGGAGCGGACGAAGGTGCCCGCGCCGGCGAGGAGCTGCTCCTTGGTGCCTTGCGCGACGATGCGGCCGTGCCCGATGACGATGATCTCGTCCGCGACCCGCTCGATCTCGTTCAGCAGGTGCGAGCTGAGCAGGACCGTCCCGCCGCGGTCGGCATACCCACGCAGCAGGTCGCGCATCCAGCGGATGCCGGCAGGGTCGAGACCGTTGGCGGGCTCGTCGAGGATGAGGACCTCGGGGTCGCCGAGCAGGGCATGGGCGATGCCGAGGCGCTGACGCATCCCGAGCGAGTAGTTGCGCACGCGACGGCTCGCCTCCTTGTCGGTGAGCCCGACGAGCTGGATCATCTCGTCGACCCGGCGCCGGTCGACGCCCATGAAGATGGCGCCGAGGCTCAGCACCTCGCGGCCGGTGCGGCCGGCGTGCTGGGCGGAGGCGTCGAGCAGCGTGCCGACGTAGCGGCCGGGGTTCGGCAGGCTCGCGTAGGGCCGGCCGAGGACGGTCGTGGTGCCGGACGTGGCGGGGGTCAGCCCGGCCATGATCCGCATGGCGGTGGTCTTGCCAGCGCCGTTCGGGCCGAGGAAGCCGGTGACCTGCCCGGGCTTGACCTCGAAGGAGACGTCGTCGACGGCGGTGAAGCCGCCGTATCTCTTGGTCAGTCGGTCAACTGTGATCATGCGCTCCAGCCTGTCGGGGCCGGACGCCGCCGGCCATGAGGGTCCGACCTCAGGGGACCCTGAGCCGACCCTGAGCCGGCTCAGGGTCGTCGGGTCGTGGCCTCTCGACGAGTAGTGGCCTCTCGTCGGTTAATGGCCTTTCGACGAGTAGTGGCCACTCGACTGGGTGATCCAGATGCGACACAGTCGCATCTGGACCTAGACTCTGTCCATGCACGTGCCCGACGGATTCCTCGACGCCCCCACGTCGATCGCGACCGCGGTCGTCGCTGCGGGCGCGGTGGCGGCGGCGCTCCGGGGCGCACGGCACGACCTCGACGACCGGACCGCGCCGATGGCCGGCCTCGTCGCGGTGTTCGTCTTCGCGGGCCAGATGATCAACTTCCCGGTCGGGGCCGGCACATCGGGCCACCTCCTCGGTGGGGCGCTCGCCGCCGTCCTCGTCGGGCCCTGGCTGGCAACCCTCTCGATCACCGTCGTCCTGCTCGTCCAGGCCTTCCTCTTCGCCGACGGCGGGGTGACCGCGCTCGGCACGAACGTGCTGCTCATGGCCGTGGTCGGCGTGTGGGTCGGTTATGGCGTCTTCCGACTCTTCCGCCGGCCTTTCCCCCAGCGTCTCTCGTCGGTCGGAGTCGCCGCCGCCATGGGTGCTTTTGTGTCCGTCCCCGTTGCCGCAGCGGCCTTCACCGGCCTGTTCGCCGTCGGCGGCCAGGCCCCCATCCCGGTCGGTTCCGTCCTGACGGCGATGGTCTGGGTGCACCTGCTCATCGGCATCGGCGAGGCACTCATCACTGCGCTCGTCGTCGGCTCGGTCGTCGCGGTCCGGCCTGACCTCGTCCACGGCGCGCGGCCCCTGCTCACCACCCGCGAGCTCGAGATCCGCGAGGACGTGCGCGCATGACGACGAAGCGCTTCGCCATCGTCGGTGTCCTCCTCGCCCTGCTCGTGGCGGGCGTCCTGTCCTTCTACGCCTCGAAGAGCCCGGACGGACTCCAGCACGTCGCGGAGACAAAGGGATTCAGCCAGACAGAGACCCAGCACAGCACGGCGAACGGCCCCCTCGCCGGCTACGAGGCGAAGGGGGTGAGCAGCCCTCACCTGTCCAAGGGGCTGGCCGGGGTCGTCGGGGTCGGCGTGACCGGACTGGTGATGGGTGGTCTCGTCCTCGTCTTGCGCCGCCAGGCGTCCTCGCCTGCGGACCCACCTCACCATGACGACGACCGCTGAGGTGGGGGCGTCGCACGGGCACGCGCTGCACCACCACGGCCATTCGCCGGTGCACCGGCTGCCCGCCCACACGAAGATCGTCGCCCTCCTCGTCTTCGTCCTCGCCGTCGTCGCGACGCCTCGCACGACGTTCTGGCCGTATGCCGCTCACCTCGTCGCGCTGCTGGCAGCCGTCCGCGCGTCGCGAGTTCCCTTCCCGTACCTCGCGAAACGGCTCGTCGTCGAGGTCCCGTTCGTGGTGTTCGCGCTGCTGATGCCGTTCATCGCGACCGGTCCCCGGACCGCGGTGGGTCCGCTCCACCTGTCCGAGGCTGGTCTCTGGGGTGCCTGGGCCCTGCTCGCCAAGGGCACCCTCGGCGTCCTCGCATCACTCCTGCTCGCCGCGACGACGGAGCCGCGCGACATCATCGCCGGCTTCGAGCGGCTCCACCTCCCACAGCCGCTCGTGCAGATCATGAGCTTCATGATCCGCTACCTCGAGGTCGTCACCGGAGAGCTGAACCGGATGCGGATCGCCCGCGCCTCCAGGGGTTTTCAGGCGCGCTCGCTTCGGCAGTGGCCGGCGCTCGGCGCAACCCTCGGCGCCCTGTTCATCCGCTCCTACGAGCGGGGCGAGCGGGTCCACCTCGCGATGCTCTCCCGTGGGTACGCCGGCCGGATGCCGACGCTCCACGTGCTGACGGCCACCCGCGCGCAATGGGTGCTGAGCGGCATACTGCCGGCGGTTGCCGTCACCGTGTGCGCAGCCGGGATGGTGAACGCATGACGACCCCCGTGCTCGACGTGCGCGGTCTCGCCTATGCCTACCCGGACGGACACCAGGCGCTCTACGGCGTGAACCTGCACGTCCACCAAGGCGAGCGGGTCGCCCTGCTCGGCCCCAACGGAGCCGGCAAGACCACCCTCGTGCTGCACCTGAACGGCATCCTCACCGCCGGGGCGGGCACCGTTGCCGTCTCGGGTCTGTCCGTGTCGAAGGACACCCTGCAGGAGATCCGCCGCCGCGTCGGCATCGTCTTCCAGGACCCCGACGACCAGCTCTTCATGCCGACGGTCCACGACGACGTCGCATTCGGCCCCGCGAACCTCGGCCTGCGAGGCGACGCGCTGGAGGCCCGCGTCCGGCGCGCGCTCGAGCAAGTCGGCATGGCCGACTTCGCGGACCGGCCGCCGCACCACCTCTCGTTCGGGCAACGGCGGCGGGTGGCCGTCGCCACCGTCCTCGCCATGGAGCCGGAGATCCTCGTCATGGACGAGCCGAGCTCCAACCTCGACCCCGCCTCCCGCCGGGAGCTGGCCGACATCGTCACGTCGCTCGACGTCACCGTCCTCATGGTGACGCACGACCTGCCGTACGCCCTCGAGCTGTGCGAGCGGTCCGTCATCCTGGCCGACGGAGTCATCGCCGCCGACGGCGCGACCCGGGACCTCCTCGGCGACGCGGACCTGATGGCCCGGAACCGGCTCGAGCTGCCGTACGGGTTCGACCCGTCCTTCGTCGCCCCACGTCGGTAAAACGCGTGACAGACCGGACGGCCGCTCCCTAGAGTTGCCGCCGTGTGGATGTCCTGACGCCCCGAGCCACTGACCTCGCGACCCCAGGACCCGTATGCCTACCATCCTCACCATCACCGACCTCGCCGTCGCACTCGGCGCGCGCACCCTCTTCACCGGCCTCGACCTGACCCTGGCCGACGGCGACGTGACCGCGGTCGTCGGCCCCAACGGCTCGGGCAAGTCGAGCCTGATGCGCACCATCGTCGGGGAGCTCGTGCCCGAGCTCGGCTCCGTCCGGCTCGCCCCGACGGCCGCGACGATCGCCTGGCTCCCCCAGGTGCTGCCCGACCCCGAGGAGTCGCTCCTCGACTACGCCCGCCGCCGCACCGGCGTGGCCGCCGCGGACGGCGAGCTCGAGGCGGCGGCCGAGGCCCTTTCCTCCGGTATGCCGCTGAGCGAGGACAGATACGCCGCCGCCCTCGAGCGCTGGCTGGCTCTCGGCGCCGCCGACCTCGACCAGCGGCTGCCGGAGGTGGCCGCACGCATCGGCCTCGACGTCGATCCGACCCGTCCGCTGGGCTCGTTGTCGGGGGGACAGGCCGCGCGAGCCTCGCTCGTCACCGTGCTCCTCAGCCAGTACGACGTGCTCCTGCTCGACGAGCCGACGAACAACCTGGACGCCCGAGGCCTCGAGCTGATGGCCGAGTTCGTCCGCTCGCATGCGGGACCCGTCCTCATCGCGAGCCACGACCGGGCCTTCCTCGACGCCGTCGCCACGAACGTGCTCGAGCTCGACCTGCACCAGCAGCAGGTCCGGCACTACAAGGGCGGCTGGAGCGAGTTCGTCGCGCAGCGCGAGCTCGTCCGCGCCCAGGCCTGGGAAGCCTACGAGGGATATGCCGAGGCGCGGGACTCCCTCGCCGCACAGGCGAGGCAGCGTCAGGAATGGGCGGTCAAGGGTCGGAGCGGACCCAAGGCGACCAAGGAGCCGGACAAGTACATCCGGGAGAAGCACCGCGCCCGCGCCGACCGGCAGGGCGCCAAGGCGGCGCGCATCGTGCGCGCCGTCGACCGCCTCGCGACCGTCGAACAGCCCCGCAAGGAGTGGCAGCTGCGCTACGCCATCGCAGAGGGCCGGCCCTCCGCCGACATCGTCGCCACCCTCGCCGACGGCGTCATCGAGCGGGGCGGCTTCCGCCTCGGCCCGGTCAACCTCACGGTGGCACGTGGCGACCGGATCGCCGTCGCCGGCGACAACGGGAGCGGGAAGACGACCCTGCTCGCCGCCCTGCTGGGACGGCTCCCGCTGACCTCGGGGCGGCAGTCGCTCGGCACCCGGGTCGAGGTCGGTGTCCTCGACCAGCGGCGCCGGCTGCTCGATGCCGACGAGTCCCTGCTCGATGTGGTCCGCCGGGCCTTGGGACCGTCGGG
>NZ_AWQS01000229.1 GCF_000576575.1 Intrasporangium chromatireducens Q5-1 | reverse complement strand
GATCAGGACTAGCGCACTGTCGATCAGGACTGGCGGTGCGCGCTCAATGAGGAGTGAGGGTGGACGTGAAGGGACTCGAACCCCTGACCTCTCGCGTGTGAAGCGAACGCTCTAACCAACTGAGCTACACGTCCAGGACGTCGCCCTTGTGGGGCGACGGAGCGAAACACTATCCAATCCTGCTCGCGTTCGCGTAATCGGGCTCGCCGGCGAGCCGGCCCACCGCTCAGTCGATGCCTGGAACCTGTCGCAACGCGTCGGCGGCCCAGTCCGGGACGAAGCCGGGGACACCCGCGAGCGCGAACAGGACCCAGAAGAGCGCCCACACGAGCAGCAGGGTGGCGAGCGCGACGAGCCCGCGCACCCAGATCGGTTGCGCCATCACCCAGTCGTTCCAGCGGCCCACCTGTCGGCGGGCGAAGTCGAGCACGCGCTGGGCGAACTCGAACTCGCTCGCGAGGATCATCAGCCCGAAGAAGACGACGAGCCAGCCGGGGCCGGGGGCGGGCACCATGATGAGCCCGGCGACGGTGACGAGGCCCCCGACGACACCCACGGCGGTACGCCACGCCAGGTGGGTGGCTGGGTTCCGACGCAGCCGGGCGCGCCACGCCCACCGGTCCTCGTCGGCGTCCAGGGTCGCGTTGGCGTCGGAGTAGTCGATTGCCGGTTCCGGCGCCTCGACCGGCAGCTGCTCGCTCACGGGTCGCTGTCCCTCTCGGCGTGGCCGCGGAAGACCCGCTGCAGCTGGGTGGTGACCGGTCGCTCCGCCGGGAGGGGACGCCCGTCGACGGCGTGGACCGGCAGGATGTCCTTCGTCGAGCTGGTGATGAACACTTCGTCCGCCTCGTCGAGCGCGCCGAGCGGCAGGACCGTCTCTCGCACCCGTATGCCGCTCGCCTCCGCCCACTCGATCGTGAGCTCTCGCGTGATGCCGGGCAGCAGGCCCGAGTCGACTGGAGGGGTCAGCACCTGGCCGTCGCGCACGATGAAGATGTTGCTGCCCGTGCACTCGCACAGCTCGCCGCGTGTGTTGGCGAAGACCGCCTCGATGCCGCCGCGTTCCTTCGCCCACGCGAGGGCGATGACATTCTCGGCATAGGAGGTGGTCTTGAGGCCGGCGACAGCGGACCGCTCGTTGCGGGTCCATGGCACGACGACGACCGCCCCGGACGCCGGTGGACGGGGCTGGGGTCCCGCCAGCACGATGTACGTCAGCGGCGCGGCGAGACGGTCGGAGCCGAGCGGCCCGGTCCCTCCGGTGACGCTGTAGCGCAGCCGGCCGAACTCGATCTCGGCACCGTCCAGGACCGCCTTGATGCCCTCGTCGACACGGTCGAGGTCGATGGGCGGCAGCCCCAGACCAGCAGCCGAGCGGAGCAGCCGCGCGTGGTGCCGGCGGAGGGCGAACGGTCGCCCGTGCTCGATCTTGGCCGTCTCGAAGACGCCGTCACCGACCGTCACGCCGTGGTCGAGCGCGGTCAGGACCGGTTCGTCCGGCTCGACGCCGCGGCCGTTCACCCAGACCCTGATCCGCCCGTCCGTCATCGCTGCGCTCCTCCTGCACTGTTCACGCGGACACCCTGCCCGATGCGAGGCCGAGCAGTCGAGCCGCCTTCAGCTCCGTCTCGTCCCACTCGCGCTCGGGATCGGAGTGCCAGGTGATGCCCGCGCCCGTGCCGAACCGCAGCCAGCGACGTCCGTCGTGGTCCCTCTCCGCCCAGAACGTCCGGATCCCCACCGCGAGTTCCGCCTCACCGCGGTCCGCGTCGATCCAGCCGAGGGCTCCGCAGTACGGACCGCGGGGGCGGCTCTCGAGCGCGCCGATCGTCTCCAGCGCACTCGACCTGGGGGCCCCGGAGACGGAGCCGGGCGGGAACGTCGACTCCAGGATCGCCGCCCAGCCCACTCCGGGCCGGAGCCGGCCGCTCACCGTCGAGACGAGGTGGACGAGGCCGGGATGCCGCTCGAGGGCGCAGAGGGCGTCGACCGACACACTCGCCGGGAGGCAGACCCGGGAGAGGTCGTTGCGCATGAGGTCGACGATCATGACGTTCTCGGACTCGTCCTTGGGCAGCAGCTCGCCCGGCCGGGGCGCTGTCCCCTTGATCGGCCTCGTCACCAGCCGGTCGCCCTGGCGCGACAGGAACAGCTCCGGCGACGCGCTGACGACGTCGAGCCCCGCCTCCGCGCAGCGCACGCGGGCCCCGTGGGGCGACGGGTTGCCTTGGCACAGCAGCCGATCGAGCGCGTCGAGATCGGCTTCGTCGACCAGTTCGTGGGACAGGACGCGGCAGAGGTTGACCTGGTAGACGGTGCCCGCGGCGATCCGCTCACGGACCTCCCGCACCCCCTCGAGGTATGCCGCTCTGCTGAGGCTCGTGCGCCACTGCCGTTCCAGCGGCGTCCACTGCGGCAGGTGGGCGGCGTCTCCCGCAGCGGCGCCGGCAGCCGCCCCGCGGTCCGCTGCCCGGGTCTCCCCCTCGAGGCGCTCGACGGTGCCGAACCGCACCGCGGTCAGCTCCCCCTCGAAGGTCGCGACGAGCGCCCAGAACCCGCCCCGCTGCATGGCCGCCAGCGCGTCACTGCCGTGACGCACCTCCAGCACGTCGGTCGCGCTCCGGTCCCGGAACCGGGCGTGGTCGCCGAGCGGCGGGCTGATCCCGAGCGGCAGGACGGCGAGCGGAAGGGCTCGGCGCGCCGGGAGGTGGCTGAGCGGCATACCGCTCATTCGTCCTCGGGGACGGGACAGCCCTCCCGCTCGTCCCGGTCGGCCCAGTCGAGGAGCGGGGCGATGTCGAACACGGCGTCGTCGATCCCGGCGTGCAGGTCGCCGAGCTTGGCGAAGCGCTCCGGCATCGTCGCGATCGTGAAGTCGTCCGGCTCGACGTCGTCGACCTCGTCCCAGGCCACCGGAGCCGAGACCGTCCCGCGGGCGTTGCCCCGCACGCTGTAGGCCGCGGCCATCGTGTGGTCGCGGGCGTTCTGGTTGTAGTCGACGAACAGGTCGGTCGGCGCGCGGTCCTTGCGCCACCACGCGGTCGTGACCTCGTCGGGCAGCCGCCGCTCGACCTCGCGGGCGAAGGCGAGCGCGGCCCTGCGCACCGTCTTGAAGCCGTGCTCCTGCCGGATCCGGACGTAGACGTGCATCCCCCGGCCGCCGGAGGTCTTGGGCCAGCCCACTGCTCCCAGCTCGTCGAGGACCTCGTGCGCCACGTGCGCCGCCCGGCGCACGGTGCTGAAGGGGCACTGCGGCATCGGGTCGAGGTCGATACGCCACTCGTCGGGCAGCTCGGTCTCGGGGCGTCGGGAGTTCCAGGGGTGGAACTCGACCGTCGACATCTGCACCGCCCAGATGACGTCCGCCAGCTTGGTGACGCACAGCTCGTCGGCGTGCAGGCCGTACCGGGGGAAGTGCAGCCGGACCGTCTCGACCCAGGGCGGTGCGCCGGCGGGCAGCCGCTTCTGGTGGACCTTGTCGCCGTCGACGCCCTTGGGGAAGCGGTGCAGCATGCAGGGCCGGTCGCGTAGGGCGTTGACGATGCCGGCACCCACGGACAGGTAGTAGTTGGCCAGGTCGAGCTTCGTCTCACCTCGCTCGGAGAAGTAGATGCGGTCCGGGTTGCTCAGCCGCACGTCGTAGCCGTCGACGTCGAGCTCGATCGCGGGGGTCCTGCTCGCGGCAGCCATGGGTCGATTGGACCACACGCCTCTCGTGGGTCTGCGGACTCAGCTGGCGGCTGGCCGGTCGGGGGCCCGCCGACCACCGTTCGTAGGCCGCTCGGTTCCGTCCGCGTTCACACCGGGGACGGCGCCCGGTGCAGGACCGCCACGCCCGCGAAGCGTCCGCTCGCGAGGTCGTCGAGCGCCGTGGCGGCCCGCTCGAAGGGGTAGGTCGTCACCGTGGACCGCACGCCGAGGCGCGTGGCGAGGGCGAGGAGCTCCTCCCCGTCCCGTCGGGTGTTGGCCGTCACCGAGGTGACCGTGCGCTCGCGGAAGAGGTGTGCCTGGTTAGTCGAGCGTGGGGATGTCGGTGAGGTGGATGCCGGCGAGGGCCAGGGTGCCGCCCTGCTCGAGCCCGGCGAGGGCGACGGGGACCAGCTCTCCGGCCGGTGCGAAGAGGATCGATGCGTCGAGGGGGACCGGGGGCAGCCCGTCGGCCGGTCCGGCCGATGCGGCGCCGAGCTCGAGGGCCAGCCGCTGCGCCTCCTCACCGCGGGTCAGCACGTGCACCTCGGCGCCCTGCGCGAGCGCCAGCTGTGCCGTGAGGTGCGCGCTCGCCCCGAACCCGTAGAGCCCGAGGCGCCCGCCGGGGGGCAGCCCGGTGCGGCGCAGCGCCCGGTAGCCGATGATGCCCGCGCAGAGCAGTGGGGCCGCCTGCTCGGCGGGCACGTCGTCGGGGAGCCGGTAGGCGTAGGCCTCTGGGACGGTCGTGAAGTCGGCATATCCGCCGTCGGCGTCCCATCCGGTGAACTGCGCTCTGGGACAGAGGTTCTCGCGCCCGGACCGGCACCACCGGCAGGACCCACAGGTGCTGCGCAGCCAGGCCACGCCGACCCGGTCCCCGAGACGGAACCGGGAGGTTCCCGACCCGAGCGCCGCGACGGTGCCGACGACCTCGTGGCCCGGGACGACGTGCGCCCGGTGCTCGGGCAGGTCTCCCTCCGTCACGTGCAGGTCGGTGCGGCAGACGCCGCACGCCTCGACCGCGACGAGCACCTCCCCCGCTCCGGGCGCCGGGACGCTCCGCTCGACGGGCCGCACCCGCCCGAGGTCGGGGCCGACGGTCTCCCAGGCGGTCATGGTGCGGGGCAGCTCGGGCCGTGCCATGGCCCCAGCGTGGGTCATGGCGAGCCGGCTGTCGAGGGCCGAGAGGGTCAGGCGTGGCTGCCGGCGAGTGGCGGCGGCTGCAGCAGCTCGAGCCGCTGGACCGCCTCTTCGACGTGCCGGGGCAGTGCGCGACGCGCCCGCACCACGGCGGGTAGGCGGGCGGCCGCGTCGAGGAGCGCGCCGCGGACGTCGGCATCGCTGATGTCTCGGATGGCGTGCCCGGTCGTGGCGAGCAGGGCCGGCCAGCGGCGGCGCAGCCACGTCGAGAGCAGGACGTTGCGCAGCAACAGCCGCCGGCGGCCGGACCGGTCCCCACCCGGGGCCGGGTCGTGGGTCGCGACGACGTCGTCGACGTAGACGCGGGCCCAGCCCGCGGCCGCGAGGTCCTGGGCGAGCACCGTCTCCTCCCCAAAGAAGAAGACGACGGGCGAGAATCCACCGATCGCGAGGTATGCGTCTCGCCGGACGATCGCGCCACACGCGACGAAGCCGAGCACGGAGGGGCCGGGCAGGTCCGGCTCGGTGCCGAGGGGGCTGTCGGCCATCATCGCGCAGACGGGGTCGAGCCGGCGCTCGGGCCCGACGCGGATGCGCGCGGCGAGCAGGCCGATCCGGGGGTGTGCGTCCAGGTGCCCGGCCGCCCGCGTCAAGGCCCCCGGCTCCCACCATGAGTCGTCGTCGCAGAATGCGACATACGGCGTGGTGCTGGCGCGGACGCCCACCGTCCGGGCCACCGCCCCCAGGTTCTCCCCCAGCTCGATGACGGTGACGTCGGGGTGCCGGCGCCGCACCGCCGCCGCCGAGTCGTCCGTCGAGCCGTTGTCGACGACGATGACCGGCGGCTGCTCCGGCAGGGACCGGAGACGGTCGAGGGTGCGGGTCAGCCCCACTGCCCGGTTGCGCGTCGCGATGACGACGGTCACGGCGGTGGTCATGGACCGCCTCTACCCCGCCCGAGGAGGGGCACTCCGAAAAGGAGGCAGCGGGACCACCCGGGTCAGGTGGTCCCGCCGCACTGCTCGAGGGTCAGCGGCTGCGGCGGCCGGCCGCGCGGCTGCGCTGCGAGAATGAGGCCGCTCCACCGGAGCCACCCGAGCTCGTCGAGTAGACGGTCGACGAGCCGCCGCGACGACCCTCTGCACTGCCACTCGGCCGGCGCCCGGACGACCGGGGGCGGCCTGCTGCGGACTCGGCGCCCGACGCGCCACCGCGTCCTCGGCCGCCTCGACCCGTGCCACGGCCCTG
>NZ_AWQS01000228.1 GCF_000576575.1 Intrasporangium chromatireducens Q5-1 | reverse complement strand
GCGTGGCTGCCGAGCAGCGCCGGGCGCGAGGTGTGGGTCGCGAGGACCTGCTCCGAGTGCCCGTCGACCTCCTCGGAGCGCAGCCGCAGCGCGGCGGAGATGCCGTAGGCGCCGGCGCCGATGGCGAGGAAGTTGAACTCGGCGGCCAGGTAGAGGTCGGACAGCGACGACGCGTTCCCGCCGAGCTGGCGAAGCATGTCCTCGACCTTCGGGTCGTTGATGAAGTCCCCGACGTTGACGGCGACCGCCCCGAGGACGAACCCGAGCAACGCGTAGGCCACTAGCCAGCCGACGAACGCGCCGCGTTGGAGCCGCCAGGCGAGCGCGAGCGGGCTCGACAGCGACGCTGCCGCGCGGGCCGGTCCACCCCGCCCGGCCACGAGACCGGCGCCCAGGTCGCGCCGCTCGCGGAGCGCGTAGGCCGCCCCCACGGTGACGATCGTGAACGCGACCGGGATGAGGAACACGACGAACCGGTTTCCCCCATAGATCTCCAGCTTCTCGCCCCAGCCGAGCGGCGAGAGCCACGTGAGGACCGACGCGGCGCCCTGGGACGTGGCACCGATCGCGCGCAGCACGTAGGCGACGCCGAGCGCGCCGAGCGCCCAGGCCGAGGCCCCCCGCGCGGTCTGTGTCAGCTGCGCCGCGACGGCGCTGATGCCGGTGAAGGCGAGGCCCGCGGAGAGCCAGTAGAGCCCGTAGCCCACCGAGCCTGCCGGGTCGAGTCCGAGCCCGATGAGGTACACCGCGACGAGGATGCTGGTCACCAGGCAGGCGCCAATGGCGAGGAGCACCGCCGCGGTGAGCGGCGCGCGGCGCCCGACGACGGCGGCGCCGACGAGCTCGGTGCGACCAGCCTCCTCCTCGGTGCGGGTGTGGCGCCGCACGAGCGCATAGGCGAGGAGCGCGACGAAGATCGCGCCCAGGGAGACGGTCTTGAAGCTCGCGATCGCACCGGGGTTCGTCGGGTCGGCGATGGGCCCGAACATCGCGACGATCGAGGGGGAGGCGTTGACCGCCTCGGCGGCGGCCGTCAGCTCGGCCGGGGTCGCGTAGAGCGCGAGGGTCGCCTGTGCCGAGCCGCCCGCGAGCAGGACGAGGAGCACGATGCACACCGGCAGGACGACACGGTCCCGCCGCAGCGCGAGCCGCAGCAGCGCGCCGGTGCCGGTCAGGCCGCTCATGACCGGCTCGCCTCGCGGGTGCGGTACTGCTCCATGAAGAGGTCCTCGAGCGTCGGCGGCGAGCTCGCCAGCGTCCGTATGCCGCTCACCCCCAGCCGCTCGAGCAGCTCGCCCAGGTGGTCGGTGGCGACCGAGCAGGTCACCCGGGGGCCGTCGACCCGGACGTCGGCGACTCCGCGGAGGGACTGGAGCTCGGCGGGGTCGACCGGGGTCGCGGTCGTCGCCTCGACCTTCGTCAGGGAGGCACCACGGAGGGTCTCCAGCGTGCCCGACTCGACGTTGCGTCCGGACCGGATGATGCTGATCCGGTCGGCGAGGGCCTCCACCTCGCTGAGCAGGTGGCTCGAGAGGAGCACGGTGCCGCCTCCGGCCGTGAACTGCTGGACCTCGCTGCGGAAGACCGCGTCCATGAGCGGGTCGAGCCCCGAGGTGGGCTCGTCGAGCAGGAGCAGCTCCACGTTGGCCGAGAGGGCGGCGACGAGGGCGACCTTCTGCCGGTTGCCCTTCGAGTAGGTGCGCCCCTTCTTGGTCGGGTCCAGGTCGAAGCGGGCGATGAGGTCGGCGCGCTTCGCCTCGTCGAGCCCGCCGCGCAGCCGGCCGAGCAGGTCGATCGCCTCGCCGCCGGTGAGGTTCGGCCAGATGCTCACGTCGCCGGGAACGTAGGCGAGCCGTCGGTGCAGCGTCTCGGTGTCGTGCCACGGGTCCTCGCCGAGGACCGTCGCCTCACCGCCGTCGGCGCGGAGCAGGCCAAGGAGGATGCGGATCGTCGTCGACTTGCCGGCACCGTTCGGGCCGAGGAAGCCGTGGATCTCACCGGGGGAGACGTCGAGGTCGAGCCCATCGAGGGCGTGCGTCGTGCCAAACGACTTGCGGAGGCCGTGGACCGCGATTGCTGAGGGCATACGGTCGACGGTACACATCATTCAGCAAATAGTGAATCTTCTTGCGACTGTGGATAGACTTCCCGCAGGGGTCCGATGGAGAGGACGAGGAGGCGTCGTTGGCGAGGAGAGCAGTGCAGCAGGTGAGGGACGAGCAGGCGGTGGCGGCGTACGTCGAGCGGTTCGGCGACGTGCTGACCGACGCCGGCATGCCGCGCCTCGCCTCGCGCATCTTTGCTGCCCTGCTCGCCGACGACGACGGGCGGATGACCGCGGCCGAGCTGACCGAGACACTCGAGGTCAGCCCGGCTGCGGTCTCCGGAGCGGTTCGCTATCTCACGCACGTCGGGATGATCGGCAAGGAACGTGAGCGGGGCAGCCGGCGCGACGTCTACGTCGTGCGGGCGGAGGCCTGGCACGACGCGATCATGAGCCGCGACCGGGTCATGAACGAGATCATGCGCAGCATGGCCCGCGGCGTCGAGGCCGTCGGCGGCCCCGAGACGTCGGCCGGGCGCCGACTCCAGCTGTCGGTCGACTTCATCGACTTCATCACTCGCCGGCTGGGAGACCTCCAGGAGGAGTGGTCCGAGCGCCGCGCCAAGCTGATGGCCGACTGACTGCCTCCCGATTCGATGTATCAGCGCGGCCTATGCGGCGCGCTGATACATCGAATCGCGGGGGGGAGGGGGCTGGGGTCGGCTCAGGGACGGGCTCAGGGGCGTTCGTCGTAGGCCGCGAGGATCCGGTCGGCCGCCACAGTCGCGGGGATCTCTCCGGCGAGCACCGCATCGCTCACCGCTCCCTGGATGTCCGCCACCTCCCGCGACCGCTTGAGCCGCTGGTCCAGCTCGTCGCGCACGAGTGCCCACATGAAGTCGAGCTGCTGGCCTGCGCGCTTGCTGGCCAGACCCTCATCGCCGAGCTGCTCGCGGTGCGCGAGGACCCGCTCCCACACGGTGTCGATGCCGATCCCGGTCAGGCCCGAGCAGGTCACGACCGGCGGCACCCAACCCGCCTTGTCCCGGCCGTGCACGAAGCGCAACGCACCGCCGAGTTCCCTTGCGGCGACACGGGATTCACCCTCGTGCTCCTGGTCGGCCTTGTTGACCGCGATGACGTCGGCGATCTCGAGGATGCCCTTCTTGATGCCCTGCAGCTGGTCGCCGGTCCGGGCCAGGGTCAGGAACAGGAACGTGTCGACCATGCCTGCGACGGTCACCTCTGACTGACCGACGCCGACCGTCTCGACGAGCACAACGTCATACCCGGCTGCTTCGAGGACGACCATCGCCTGGGTCGTTGCGCGCGCCACCCCTCCCAATGTGCCCGCGGAGGGCGACGGGCGGATGTATGCCGCTGGGCTGGCTGACAGCGTTCCCATCCTCGTCTTGTCGCCGAGGACCGAGCCTCCGGTGCGGACGGACGAGGGGTCGACGGCGAGGACGCCGACGCGGTGCCCCTCGCGGATCAGGTGCTGGCCGAGCGACTCGATCAGGGTCGACTTGCCGACCCCCGGCACACCGGAGATGCCCACCCGGACGGTGGGGGACCGGTCGGAGCCGGCCGTCCCTGCGGCCATGAGCCGCTCGAGTAGTACCCGTGCGGCAGTCCGGTGATCCGGACGAGAGGACTCGACGAGGGTGATGGCGCGGGCCACGCTCGCTCGCTGCCCCTCGAGCACACCGGACACCAAGGCGTCCACATCGATCCCGGGACTGCGCGGCGGCGGCGCCGTCCCGTCCTCTCGATCGTCGGGAGTGTGCTCTCGATCGTCGGGAGTGCGCTCTCGATCGGGGGTCACGACTTCAGCCGGGCCGACAGCTTCTCGAGCAGGTCGAGGGCGGAGTCGGCGATGACCGTCCCGGGCAGGAAGACCGCCGCAGCGCCCATCTCCTTGAGGACCGGCACGTCGTCGGGCGGGATGACGCCGCCGATGACGATCATGATGTCCTCGCGCCCGAGGTCCGACAGCGCCTTGCGCAGTGCCGGCAGCAGCGTCAGGTGGCCCGCGGCGAGCGAGGACACCCCGACGATGTGCACGTCGGCGTCGACCGCCTGCTGGGCGACCTCCTCGGGGGTCGAGAAGAGCGGGCCCACGTCGACGTCAAAGCCGAGGTCGGCGAACGCCGTCACGACGACCTTCTGGCCGCGGTCATGGCCGTCCTGGCCCATCTTCGCGACGAGGATGCGCGGGCGACGGCCCTCCTCCTCCTCGAAGGCAGCGGTCGCCTCGAGCACGCGCGCGACCTTGTCGTCGTCGGCGTGGGAGGACTCGTCGCGGTACACGCCACTGATCGTACGGATGACCGCCTGATGACGGCCCCACACCTTCTCGAGGGCGTCGGAGATCTCGCCGACGGTCGCCTTGGCCCGAGCCGCGTCGACCGCAAGCGCAAGGAGGTTGCCGTCGAGCGACCCGCTCCGGTCCGGCTCCCGCGAGGCAGCCGCCGTCAGCGCCGACAGCGTCCGCTCGACCTCCGCGGAGTCGCGTTCGGCCCGCAGCCGCCGCAGCGACTCGACCTGCTGGCGATAGACCTCGTCGTTGTCGACCTTGAGGACGTCGAGCCGGTCCTCGTCGGCGAGCCGGTAGCGGTTGACGCCGATGACCGCCTGCGCGCCCGAGTCGATCCGCGCCTGGGTGCGGGCGGCGGCCTCCTCGATGCGCATCTTCGGGATGCCGGCCTCGATCGCCTTGGCCATCCCGCCGGCCGCCTCGGCCTCCTGGATGCGGGCCCAGGCCTTCTCGGCGAGGTCCTGGGTCAGCCGCTCGACGTAGTACGACCCGGCCCACGGGTCGATGACCTGCGTCGTGCCGGACTCCTGCTGCAGGAGCAGTTGGGTGTTGCGGGCGATCCGCGCGGAGAAGTCGGTCGGCAGCGCGATCGCCTCGTCGAGCGCGTTGGTGTGCAGCGACTGGGTGTGGCCCTGGGTCGCCGCCATCGCCTCGATGCAGGTCCGCTCGACGTTGTTGAAGACGTCCTGCGCGGTGAGCGACCAGCCGGAGGTCTGCGAATGTGTCCGCAGCGACAGGGATTTCGGGTTCTTCGGGTCGAACTGGGCGACGAGCCGGGCCCACAGCGCCCGGGCCGCGCGCAGCTTGGCGACCTCCATGAAGAAGTTCATCCCGATCGCCCAGAAGAACGACAGCCGCGGCGCGAACGCGTCGATGTCGAGCCCGGCGTCGAGGCCCGCTCGGATGTACTCGACCCCGTCCGCCAGCGTGTAGGCGAGCTCGAGGTCAGCCGTCGCCCCGGCCTCCTGGATGTGGTAGCCGGAGATCGAGATCGAGTTGAAGCGCGGCATCTTCGCGGCCGTGTAGGCGAAGATGTCCGAGATGATCCGCATGCTCGGCAGCGGCGGATAGATGTAGGTGTTGCGGACCATGAACTCCTTGAGGATGTCGTTCTGGATCGTCCCCGTGAGTTGCTCCGGCTTCACCCCCTGCTCCTCGGCCGCGACGATGTAGAGCGCCATGATCGGCAGGACGGCGCCGTTCATCGTCATCGAGACGGACATCTGGTCGAGCGGGATCCCGTCGAACAGCGTTCTCGCGTCATGGATCGAGTCGATCGCAACGCCCGCCATGCCGACGTCGCCGCGCACCCGCGGGTGGTCCGAGTCGTAGCCGCGGTGCGTCGCCAGGTCGAACGCGACCGACAGGCCCTTCTGCCCGGCGGCGAGGTTGCGCCGGTAGAACGCGTTCGACTCCTGCGCCGTCGAGAACCCGGCATACTGCCGGATCGTCCACGGCTGGGTCGTGTACATCGTCGGGTACGGACCGCGCAGGTAGGGCGTGAGCCCGGGCCAGGTGCCCGTCGCGAGGTCCTCGACGTGGTGGGGCCCGTAGAGCGGCAGGATGTCGATGCCCTCCGGGGAGTGCCACGGAGTGCCTGCGTCGCTGCCGTATGCCGCTGAGCTCGCTCCCGCTTGCCCGGGGCCCTGCGCTTCGGCGGGCTCCAGCGGCAGGTCGGCGAAACTGCTCGGAACGGTGCTCATGCCTTCTGTCGCGCCTCTGTCCATCG
>NZ_AWQS01000227.1 GCF_000576575.1 Intrasporangium chromatireducens Q5-1 | reverse complement strand
CTCACGGGGTGGGGGTCGCCGGGACCTCACGGGGTGGGGGTCGCCGGGACCTCACGGACGACCGAGCTCGCCAGCAGCACGGCGGCCCGCAGCTCGTCCCGGCTCGGCCGAACCGCCCGCGAGGCCGCCACGAGCCGGAAGCGGCCCACGACCCGGCCACCGCGGGCGACCGGGATCGACACCGAGCCGTCGGTCGGCAGCCCCTCGAGCTGCACCGGCAGCGCGCGTCCGTGCAGGCGCACGACGCCCTCCGGGTCGACGAGCACCTCATCGGGCGGCGGCACCCCCTCGACCCACTCCGTCCGGTCGATGCGCAGCACCGAGGTCACCGCAGCGCAGATCGCGGTCGGCAGGGCCCGCCCGCTGGGGTCTGCCGGCAGGTCGAGCAGCCCGACGAGGTCGTCGAGATAGACCTGCCGCCGGGCGGCCGCGGCGCTCTGCCGGTGCCCCCACAGGGCGAGCTCGGTGACCGCGAGGCCGACGAGGAGCAGCGCCACGGCGAGCTGCACGTCCTCGGGACGGTTGATCGAGGCACTGAGGTAGGGCGCGGTGAGGAAGTAGTCGAACCCGGCGGCCCCCGCGAGTGCCGCGAGCACCCCGGCCCAGCGGTCCCCCGTGGCGGCGGCCGCAACGATGGGGATCACGATGACGACCGCCGCGGCGCTCGCGGACAGGTCACCCCGGAGCAGGCCCAGGAGCGCGGCCACGAGCAGCGGGACCAGCACGGCCAACGGCCGGACGACGCCGCGTCGGGCGCCGAACCATCCACCCGTCATGACACCAGTGCAGCACTCGAACCGCCTCCGCGGGAGACCCTGAGGCCGGCCGGTTCAGCGGACCGGCGCCCGCACGCCCTGGCCCCACAGCTCCCGGGTCTGCAGCGCCCAGAACACCGCGAAGCAGCCCACGAGCACCCCCTCGACCCACAGCACGGCGTGATCCCACCCGAAGAGCGCTCGCCAGCCCAGCATGAGCAGGAGCGAGCCGACCATGACGACGGCGACAGCGGCATACCCGTTGGCGTAGTCGGAGGGCGAGGGCACGGCGCCCTCCGCGCGCTGCCGACCGTAGGCCCACGCGTTGATCGTCACGACGGCCACCATGCAGACGAACAGCACGAGCGCCGCGGCGTAGTGCGCGTAGTCGAGGAACAGCGAGCGCGCGGCGAAGAAGACGATCAGGACGGCGACATAGAGCACCACCATCGCGAGGACACCGAAACGCACGGCCGGCTCGAGCCGCTGTCCGGGGCGCAGCGCACGCCGTGCGACGACGATGGTGATCACGTTGCCGCCCAGGCCGAGCACGAGCAGCGCGGAGACGTTGTTCGCGACGTTGGCCGGGGTGTCGCTCACCTCCATCGGCACCGAGCGGCACGGCCCCGGGTACGGCGTCGGCACGAGCGCGATGAGCGGCGTGACGGCGCCGCCGAGGTTGAGCAGGATGTCCTCCCACACGGTGTTGCCCTTGATCACGACGAGGCAGACGCCGACGACGACCAGGCTGCCGACGAGGACGCCCCGGGCGGGGGTGTAGTAGTAGGCGCTCACCGACGGCTGCAGGCACCGCCACCCGGTCGCCCACCACTCGTGCAGCAGCGCGGCGCCGAGCAGGACGACCATGCCGATCATCGCGACCCGCAGGTAGCGGTAGGTCTTGACGGCGTCCATGTCCGCAGGTTGGCACAGGGCGCCGACATCCGCGCGCCGGGCCGGCTCGGGTGGGCGTGATGGAGCCTCGGGCGAGGAGGTATGCCGCTCAGCGGGCCGAGCTCTCAACGGGGCCAGCGCTCAACTGCCCTCGCGCTCAGCGACCCCTCGCGTCGCGGTCGGCCTCCACCTCGTCATGCGCCCGCGATGCCGGCTCGGCGCCCTCCGAGCGGGCCTCGTGGCGGCGGCGCCGCACCGACCAGACGACGAGGGCGACGATGACGACGAGGGCGATGACGACGGCGACGCCGCGGCCCAGCCACTTCTCGACGCGCGCGTACGAGTTGCCGGCGACGTAGCCGATCGACACGACCGTCGCGCCCCAGGCGATGCCGCCGGCGGCGTTCCACATGAGGAAGGTCGGATAGTGCATCCCGGACATTCCGGCCAGGGCCGGCATGACGGCGCGGAAGAAGGCGGTCCACCGGCCGAGGAAGACCGCGACGCCACCCCGGTTGGCCAGCATGTCCTGGGCGTTCTCCAGCCGCTTGCGGTGCTTGCGCAGCGGCCGGAGGGCCATGACCCGGGGCCCGAAGTGCTTGCCGATCTCGAAGCCGACCGTGTCACCGAGGATCGCCGCGACGACGACGATGCCGAGGATGACGGAGAAGTGGACGTGGCCGAGTGAGGCCGCGACACCGCCGAGGATCGCCACGGTCTCGCCGGGCAGGATGAAGCCGACGAAGATCGCGTCCTCGAGGAAGACGAGTCCCCCCACGACGACATAGACGAGCCAGGCGGGCAGGTTGAGGATGTCGTGGACGACGTTGTCGAGGAACGACGGCATCCGTCCACCGTACGTGGATTCGCTGGGACCGGGCTGATGCGAGAGTGGCCGGCCCGGTGCTGAGCCGGCCGGAAAGACGGGACGGAGGTCCGAAACACGGCGGCCGTCGTGGGTAGACAGGAGTACGAGGGCGGTCCACACCGGAGCTCAGCCACGAGCTCTCGTGGCGGTCGTCCTCGCCACACCAGCTGACCGGCTCACCTGCGCCGGTCCCGATTCCGGAGGAGAGAAATGTCCAACATGTTCGACCCGTTCGAGCCGCTCCGGCGCTTCGACCGGATGTTCAACGAGGGCAGCCGTGGCACCGCGATGCCGATGGACCTCTACCGGTCCGGCGACACCTTCACCGTCCGGATGGACCTGCCGGGCGTCGACCCGGAGTCCATCGACATCGACGTCGACGACCGGACCCTGACGGTCCGCGCCGACCGGCACCAGGACGAGCACGCCGAGGGCGCGACGTGGGTGTCGCGCGAACGGATGTCCGGCACGTACGCCCGGCAGCTCACCCTCGGGCGCGGCCTCGCGCTCGACAAGATCAGCGCCGAGTACCGCGACGGTGTGCTCACACTGCAGATCCCGGTCGCCGAGGAGGCCAAGCCCCGCAAGATCAGCGTCTCGCACAGCGGCACCGGCTCGAGCCCCGCGGTCGAGGGCGCCGGCGGTGCGAGCGGCGGCTCGTCGCGCGCGGGCGGGTCGAGTGAGGGGTCTGGCGCGTCGAGCGGGGCGAGCGGCCAGACGGTCCAGGGCGAGATGAGCTCCTCGTCCTGACCCCCGGTCGCGCAGCGGGAACTGCCCGGCCGCCTAGTGCGGCCGGGCCAGTTCGTCGACGGCCCACCGGAACACAGCGGGCAGCCGCTCGGCCGCGGGCACGATGAGCCGTCGCCCGACGCGGGGCCGTGTCGCCTGCACGAGCGCGTGGGTCAGGGCGGCGCTGCGCCACGTCACGCGCCGCCAGGCCGCCTCGTACGTGCCCGGCTCCCCCGCCGCGACGGCTCGCACCGCCTCGCGCGCCTGGGCGATCCCGACCGCGATCCCCTCGCCGGTCAGCGCGTCGACATAGCCGGACGCGTCGCCGACGAGCAGCACCCGACCGGCGACACGACGAATTGCCTTCTGGCGGAATGGTCCTGCTCCCATGACCCGACTCGTGGGCGACGCACCGTCGAGCCGTTCATACAGCTGGGGGAACGACCGAAGCAGGTCGTGGAACGGCGCCCTCCGGCCCGACAGAATCGCCACGCCGACGATGCCCCGCGCCACCGGCGTCACGTAGGCCTCCCCGACATCGGACCAGTGCACCTCGACATGGTCGGACCACGGAGGTATGCCGCTGTGCTGCCGGAGCCCATGTCGTGGCCTCCCGCCGTGGCGCGCTGCCGCCTCCAACCCCAGGGCCCGCCGCGTCGGCGAGTGCAGCCCGTCGGCCGCGACGACATGGCGCGCCCGAAGCGCGGGACCGAGACTTCCCCGGGCGGCCCGCGTCGCGACGCTGACGCACTGCTCGCTCTGGGTGAGCAGTGCGGCAGTGAGCGGGGCAACCTCGACACCGGCCGACTCCGCCGCGTCGAGCAGCGCCTGGTGCAGCGCCGTCCGCCGCACCCCACGCCCGGGACCGTCGCGAAAGGCGGTGTCGACGCCGCGCTGGTCGTCGCTGCGGGGCTGGTCGTCGACACCACGCTGCTCGTCGACGTAACGAATCCCCCTGAACGGCATGCCAACTGGGTCGACACCGAGGGCGGCGAGGGCAGCCACGGCGCCCGGCATGAGGCCCTCCCCGCAGGCCTTGTCGATGACGGCGGTGGCGGCGTGGGGACCCAGCCGCGGCTCGAGGACGGTGACCTCGAGACCCAGCTGAGCGGCATACAGGCTGGTGGCGAGCCCCACGGGACCGCCACCGACGACGAGGAGGTCCCTCATGCGCGCTGGAGGCTGGCGAGGGCGTCGTTCTCGCAGCGGATCCGGACGCTGAGGAGCCAGGCGTTGAGCAGGGTGAAGACGATCGCGGTGAGCCACGCCGTGTGCACGAGCGGCAGGGCGACCCCCTCGGCGACGACCGCGACGTAGTTGGGGTGCGAGAGCCAGCGGTAGGGGCCCGAGGCGACCCGACTCAGCCCGGGCACGACGATGACGCGCGTGTTCCACTGGCGGCCAAGGGTGCCGATGCACCACCAGCGGAGGGCCTGGCTGGCGACGACGAGCGCGAGCATCGGCCAGCCGAGCCACGGCAGGAAGGGGCGCTGCGCAAGCCAGACCTCCGCGACGGCGCCGACGAGCAGGCCGGTGTGCAGGACGACCATGGGCCCGTAGTGGCGCCGGCCGAACTCGCGGCCGCCATGCCGCAGCGACCACGCGGCGTGCCGCTTCGAGACGACGAGCTCGGTGAGCCGCTCGAGCGCGACGACCCCGACGAGGGCCGTGTAGAGCGCCGCCGACAGGGACGACACGTCAGGCCTCGAGCAGGACGAGCTCGAGGCAGAAGCCCGGTCCCATCGCGAGGAGCACGCCGAGGGATCCCGGCTCGGGCGGGCGGTCGGTGAGGGTGTCGGCGAGCACGTGCAGGACCGAGGCGGAGGAGAGGTTGCCGATCCGGTCGAGCGAGCGCCACGTGACGCCGAGCGCGTCCGGCTCGATCTCGAGCGCCTCGGCGAGGGCATCGAGGACCTTGGGGCCACCGGGGTGGGCGACCCACCAGCCGATGTCGGCCCGGGTGAGGCCGTGCTCGGCCAGGAACCGGTCGGTGTCGCCGCGAACGTTCTCGCGGACGAGGTCAGGCACCTCGGCACCGAGGACGATCTGCATCCCGGTGCCGCGAACGTCCCAGCCCATGGCCCGTTCCGTGTCGGGATAGAGGCGGCTCCGGGTGCTGCGGATGCGCGGGGCGCGCTGCGCCGGCGGCCGGTTCGCCCCGGTCAGCACGACCGCGCCGGCGCCGTCGGCGAACAGGCCACTGGCGACCAGGTTCGGCGTCGAGGTGTCGTGCTGCTGCACCGTGAGGCTGCACAGCTCGATCGCGAGCAGGACCACGACGTCGTCGGGGTGACCGACGAGGTGGTCGTGGGCGCGGGCGATGCCGGCCGCCCCGGCGACGCAACCCAGCCCGACGATGGGGATCCGCTTGACGTCGTCGCGCAGGCCGAGCGGCCCGACGAGGCGGGCGTCGAGGGAGGGGACGGCCAGGCCCGTGATCGTCGTCGTGATGAGGACGTCGACGTCTGCCGGCTCGACGCCGGCATGGGCGAGGGCCTGCTTGACCGCACGCTCGCCGAGGGCCGTCGCCTCGACGAGGAAGATGTCGTTGCGCTCCCCGAAGTCACCGAGAGCCGCGTAGTCCTCGATCGGCCGGACGAGGTAGCGCTCGCTGACCCCGGCATTGCGGTGGAACCGCTCGAGGACCTCCCGGTCGACGCCCTCGAGGCCCAGCATGTCCGCGACGGTCCGGGTGAGGCGCGCTTGGGTGTGCCGATGCTCCGGCAGCACCCCGACGACGCCGGCGAGGTGGCTCATCGGTTCACGATATGCCGCAGTCACGCCCTCGCCTCTACCCACTTCCCCGTCGACCGGTCACTTCCTCCCCGTCGACCGGTCACTTCCCC
>NZ_AWQS01000226.1 GCF_000576575.1 Intrasporangium chromatireducens Q5-1 | reverse complement strand
GTCACAAACGCCGGGTCGACCGGTCACGAAACGCGGGTCGACCGGTCACGAAACGCGGGTCGACCGGTCACCAACGTGAGGTGGTCTGGGCTGGCGGTCGGCCGAGCGGGCACGAACCCCGCTCGACCGGGCAAGGCCACTCGTACCCAACTCGGCCGCACCTGACGCCCGCCGAGCGGAACCGGTCAGGCGAGCGCGTACGTCGTGCGGACGGGCACGGCGTGGCCCAGTCCGTCGAGGACCGGGCAATGCTCCTCGACCGCCTGCGTCAGCTCCTCGTAGCGCTCCGGCGCCTCTGGCCCGGAGAGCTGGACCGACACGTCGATCGACTGGAATCCGGGCCGCACCCCGTCCGCCAGGCCGAAGAAGCCCCGGAGGTCGATCTCTCCGGTCAGCGCGATGTCGACCCCGTCGAGCTGGATGCCGAGCTTCTGCGCCCACACCTGGAAGGTGATCACCTGGCAGGACCCGAGGGCCGCGAGCAGGTGCTCGACCGGGTTTGCTCCCTTGTCGGTGCCACCGAGTCCGGCGGGCTCGTCGATGGTGAACGCGTGGGAGCTGGCTTGCACACGGACCTCGGTCGCCGTGTCGGCGACCAGGGTGGTGCGGACCTCGGGTCGGATGAGCTGCGCCTCGGTGGTGGCGGTCGTGGTCTCGTGGGTAGCGGTCATGGTCTTCCTCCAAAACGGTTGATGGGTATGGCGAATGGCCGCGAAGCGCGACGTGGCGTCGGGAATCGCGTTGGTGCAGAAGGGAGCCAGCCGTGCGCTGTCGGCTTGGTGTCCGGCCTGGGCTCCATCGAAGGCGCTGAGGGACTCAGCGGCCGGCGGTCAGCGGCAACAGATCGCGGTCGCCACCCGCAGCAGGTCGACATGGAGCCGGCGGGTGAGGGCGGGTGACGCGAAGTCGGTCATGCGAAGGCCTTTCTCATCTTTCCCGCGAGGCGGGACGGACGTGGCACCTGTCGGCTCCGAAGATCTCGGAAGGCCGGGTTGCCGGGGCTTCAACGGGCCGTTTCCCTCTGCCCCTCTGGATGAGCGGTATGACGTTGTGCGGCGACTGTAGCGCGGGTGCATCGTGGTGCGTGTTGCGTCGTTCGCATGCTGGACCGACTGCAGGCACGGGGCACCCTCGACGCGGGACCTTCGCCTCTGGTCGCGCCCGACCACCGCGAGGACGGTGCAGTGCAGGAGGCGTTTGCCATGACCGACACCACAGGCAGGGCCAGCTCGAATCACCCGCCCGTCGGCCGGCGCTCCCAGGCCCACACCCCGCTCGTCCGCGCGTGGATCGGTGTGGCACTGGTCCCGGTCTTCTTCTTCCTGTCGTTCGCCGTGCAGACCGGCATCTACGCGCTGACGGGCCACGACCCGAGTGCGGGCTCGGTGCCGCTCGCGGCATACCTCACCGCGGCCCTCCCGGGTCTGGCGATCGTGCTCGCTCCCTGTGTCGCGGCCGTTGTCCTTGGGCGCCGGGCGGTGCGGTCCGGTGTTCCTGCCGGACTCCTGCCGCAGGTCGTCGCTGCACTCCTGGCTGTTGGCGCGGTCGTGCTGACGGTGGTCAACCGCTGACCCCCGCGGCGGGGGACCGATGCCTCGGCGTCACGTCCCGCGCTGCCGCCTCTTACGGATCATCCTGACCACCCTCGTGACGATGCCGGTCAGCGCCGCCAGCACAGCGGCGAGAAGCAAGGCGTCCGGGTGGTCCTGGAATGACGCGACGATCTCGTTGCTCTCGCGGAGCTCTTCCTTGTCCTCGATGCCGACCATGGCCCCTCCGCTCGCTCGTTCCATCTCAGCGTGCTCACACTGGCGTTCTGCACGGGGAGGGCCAAAGGGCCCGGAACCGACATCGAGGGTCGTGACCTCGAGAGAATGACGTGCAGTCAAAGAACGACGAGGAAGTCGCGGTGAATGACCTCGCGCTCATACTCCGGCCCGAGCTCGCGCGCCAGTTCCTTGGTGGACCGTCCCAGCAAGCCCGGCAGCTCCTTGGCGGAGTAGTTTGTCAGCCCGCGTGCCACGACCCGGCCGTCGAGGGCGCAGACATCGACCGCGTCCCCTTCCTGGAAGCCGCCCTCGACGCGGACGACCCCGGCCGGCAGCAGGGACTTCTTGCGGTGCGTGAGTGCGGTGACCGCGCCATCGTCGACGACGAGGCGCCCGCGCGCTGTCGTGGCGTGCTGGAGCCAGAGCCGCCGGGACGCCCCGCGCACACCGATGGGCAGGAACAGCGTGCCGACGTCCTGGCCGTCCAGGACCTGGGTCACCCGGTCCGCCGCGGTGACGACGGTGACGACCCCGGCGGCCGTGGCGATGCGAGCCGCCTCGATCTTTGTGCTCATCCCACCGCTGCCCACCTTGGAGCTGCTGCCCCGGACCTCGATGTCGGCAAGGTCGTCCGGCCCCGACACCAGCGGGATCCGCTTCGAACCGGCCCGGGACGGCGGCCCGTCGTAGAGGGCGTCGACGTCGGTCAGCAACACCAGGGCGTCCGCGTCGATGAGGTGCGCCACGAGGGCGGCCAGCCGGTCGTTGTCGCCGAAGCGGATCTCGGACGTCGCGACGGTGTCGTTCTCGTTGACGACCGGCATGACGCCGAAGTCCAGCAACCGGTCGAGGGTGCGTCGTGCGTTCGTGTAGTGGGTCCGGCGGGTCACGTCGTCGACGGTGAGGAGGACCTGCCCGACGGTGATGCCGTGCGCGCCGAAGGCTTGGGTGTAGGCGGCCAGGAGCGCTCCCTGCCCGACGCTCGCGGCGGCCTGCTGGGTGGCGAGGTCGCGGGGGCGCGCGCCGAGCCCGAGCGGGCCGATGCCCGCTGCGATGGCGCCCGAGGAGACGAGGACGACCTGGCTTCCCTCGAGGTGCTGTCGCGCGAGTGCGTTGACGAGCGCGACGAGGCGGGCGGAGTCGATCCCACCGTCCACACCGGTCAGCGAGCTCGACCCCACCTTCACGACCAGGCGTTTGGCCTGGCTGATCTCGGACCGCGGGGACACGCGGACAGCCTAGTGAGGGCCCACCGCGAGCCGTCGGGTCGCTCACGATCCGATCGAGCGCTCGGGATCCCCGCGCGGACAACGGGTTTCCCCCGCAGCGCCGAGCTCGCACAGCCCGTGATCGAGAGAACGACTTTGGGCCGGAAAGCCGGTCTCTCGATCAAGGGAGTGGCTCAGAGGCCTTCCCCGCACCCGCCGGGGATGCGGCAGATGGCGGTCTTGAGGTCGCGATAGGTCCCGATGGAGGCCCACTGCAAGCCGCCGAGCGCCTGGCCGTTGAAGGAGGCCTCCGCAGTGGCGTCCCGGCTCGTGCCGCTTGAGTGCACGACCATCTTGAAGCCGCTGGTGCTGTAGTGGTCCGTCGTGTGGCCCGTCGAGATGGGGCCGACGCCTGTCCAGGTGGCGGAGAGGCTCACGGTGGTCGCCTCGCACTCGGACGCGACCTCCTCGCCGAACTCGTCGACGGGGCAGGTGCGTGCGGGCAGGTTGGTCGCGTTGACGGAGGCCTTCGTCAGCCGCTTCGCGTCATAGGTGAAGGTGAAGCCGCTCGTCACCTGCACCGTGGTCTGGACACCACCCAGGAAGGCGCCCTCGCTGCTGACCTGAGCCACCATGCTGAAGATGTCGAGCGTGGCGGCGCCCTTGCTGGGGGCGGTAGCACTTACGAACGTGTCCACCACGTTGCCAGGTGACTGCGTCGTCCACTCTGCGGACACGTTCGTTCCGTTGCTGCGCAGGTGCGTCACCTGTGCCTGGGCCGCACTGGCGGGCATTGCCAGCACCGTGACGGTGGCCGCGCTCGCTGCCAGAGCCATCATGATTCGTCGCATAGCGTCGTCACGCTCCCTTTTGCCCACCACTCGTGGGCGATGTGGTTGGTGCCCCTGACGAACCCAGTGAAGATCGTGCCCCTTTGCCCGGGGTAGGGCACAAGGTCCCGCACCGCGGTCGCATCGTCACTGACCAGCGGCATCCGGGACATGGGTCCCGTCTCTCGAAGCGGTCGCGAGCAAACCGTCACAGATCGAGACGGGCGTTTCACGGGCCGGCCGGCCGCCTACGCTGATGGCATGTCAGAGCCGATCGACCCCGCCGTCGTCGACTACGTGGGCGACCTCGCCGACAAGGCCCGCGTCGCGTCCAGGCGGCTCGCGCTGATGTCCCGTGCCGAGAAGGATGCCGCCCTGCTGCGGCTCGCAGACGCGGTCGACGCCGCAACGCCAGCCATCCTCGAGGCGAATGCCGAGGACCTCGAACGGGGCCGCACCACTGGCATGCCGGAGAGCCTGCAGGACCGGCTGCGCCTGGACGCCGACCGGGTCGCCGCGGTCGCCCAGGCGCTCCGCGACGTCGCGGCGTTGCCCGACCCCGTCGGCGAGATCGTCCGCGGCTCCACTCTCGCCAACGGCTTGCAGATCCGGCAGGTCCGGGTGCCGATGGGCGTCATCGGGATGATCTACGAGGCTCGCCCCAACGTCACCGTCGACGCCGCCGGGCTCGCGCTCAAGTCGGGCAACGCCGTGCTCCTGCGAGGCGGGTCGGCGGCCGCCAGCAGCAACCACGCCCTCGTCGAGGCGATGCGCACCTCGCTTGACCGGCAAGGGCTTCCGGCCGACGCCATCACCCTGCTCGAGCAGGGCGGCCACGACGCCGGGCGCGCGCTCATGACGGCCCGTGGCCGGGTCGACCTCGTCATCCCGCGCGGGGGAGCGGCGCTCATCCAGACCGTCGTGCGCGAGTCGACGGTCCCCGTCATCGAGACCGGTATCGGTGTCTGCCACGTCTACGTTGACCGCTCCGCCGACCTCGGCAAGGCCGAGCGGATCACCGTCAACGCCAAGACCCACCGTCCGAGCGTCTGCAACGCGGCCGAGTCGCTCATCGTCCACCGCGACGTGGCCCCCGACTTCCTGCCGAAGGTCCTGACGGACCTCGCCGCAGCCGGGGTGCGGCTGCACGTCGCGCCCGAGGTGCGGCCCTACGCGGAGGCCGCGGGAGCGGCATACGACGTCGCGGCGGAGACCGACTTCGGCACCGAGTGGCTGGGGCTCGAGCTGAGTGTCGCCGTCGTCGACTCGATCGACGAGGCGATGGACCGGATCCGCCGCTACGGCAGCGGGCACACCGAGGCGATCGTCACCGAGGACCGTGCTGCCGCCCGGCGCTTCACCGCCGAAGTCGATGCGGCGGCGGTGATGGTCAACGCGAGCACGCGCTTCACCGACGGCGGCGAGTTCGGCTTCGGCGCCGAGATCGGCATCTCGACCCAAAAGCTGCACGCCCGCGGCCCCATGGCCCTCCCCGAGCTGACGACGACGAAGTGGATCGTCGAGGGGGACGGGCACATCCGGTGACCGGGCACCGAGCGGGGGCCCGACGACGACTGGCATGATGGCCACCCATGGAGGGCACCGAGGTTCGCAAGCTCGCCCAGCTCGAGGACACCCACTGGTGGTACCGGGAGCGGCGCCACCTGCTCGACCGACAGCTGCGAGGCCTCGTCCCCGGACGGGCCCTCGACATCGGCGCCGCCGGCGGAGGGAACACCCGCGTCCTGCGTGACCACGGCTGGAGCGCCATCGCCCTCGAGTACGGGGCCGACGGCGCCGCCGTCGCGCACGAGCGGGGCCTCGCGACCCTGCGTGGTGACGCGACGAAGCTGCCGCTCGCCGACGGGAGCCTCGACCTCGTCGTCGCCTTCGACGTCCTCGAGCACATCCCGGACGACGACGCCGCGGTGGCCGAGGTGCACCGGGCACTCCGACCGGGCGGGACGTACCTCGTCGCCGTCCCTGCCGACCCGCGGCTGTGGTCGGCCCACGACGTCGCCGTCGACCACGTGCGCCGCTACACCCGTCCGCAGCTGCTCGCCCTGCTCGAGCGGGGCGGCTTCGAGATCGAGAGCGTCCGGTCCTGGAACGTCCTGCTCCGTCCGGTCGTCGCGCTGCGGCGCCGGTCGAGCAACGGCTCCGACCTAGAGGAGCTGAGCCCGGTCGTCAACCTCGGCCTGCGGGCCATCATCACGGCCGAGCGCTATCTGCCCGTCGACCGCTGGCCCGGCGTGAGCCTGCTCGTGCGCGCCCACCGGCGCGGCTGACCGCACCCCGCGCGGCCCGGTCGGCGAG
>NZ_AWQS01000225.1 GCF_000576575.1 Intrasporangium chromatireducens Q5-1 | reverse complement strand
AAGATGAACGACAGGATCCCGGCGGTGGCGATGCCCGGCGTCGACAGGGGCAGCGTGATCCGGCGGAACGCGCCGATCGGGGTGAGCCCGTCGACGAGCCCCGACTCCTCGAGCTCGTCCGGGAGCCCCTCGAAGTAGCCCATCATGATGTAGACGATGAGCGGCAGCGCCACGAACATGTGGCTCAGGATCAGCACTCCGAAGCCCCCGACCATCCGCAGGTTCGAGAAGACGTAGTACCAGGGCACGAGGAGCGAGACGCCGGGGATGACCCGGGCCATGAGGACGACGAGCGCAGACCGCTTCATGCTGAACCGGGCCATCGAATAGGCGGCCGGAACGCCGAGGACAAGGGACAGGGCCGTCGAGGCGAAGGCGACCCACAGGCTGTTGACGATGAACTTGATGTAGTTGGCCTGCTGCAGGACCTTCGTGTAGTTCTCGGTCGTCGGGTCGAACACGACGGCCTTGCTCGAGTCGTAGATATCGACGTTCGTCTTCAGCGACGCGGCCACCATCCAGGCCAGCGGCGCGAGCAGGCCGAGGACGACGAGCACGAGCGCGATGAAGCGGAAGACCTTGAAGGGAGTGGCGGCACGCATCAGGCAGCGTCCTTCCGGCGGGCGGTGAGCGCCCACATGGAGCCGACGATGATGAGGAAGAAGATGATCAGGACTGTCGACGAGATGCCGTAGTCGTTGTAGTCGAAGCTGAGGCCGTAGGCATAGACGTTGAGCGTCTCGACCTCGTGGAACGAGCCACCGCCCTTGCCCTTGGTGGCATAGAGGATGTCGAAGGTCTTGAGGGCGTCGATGCCGCGCAGCAGAATCGCGACAATGACGGTCGGCATGAGCAGCGGCAGGGTGATGTGCCGGAACCGCTGCCACGCGTTGGCTCCGTCGATGAGGGCGGCCTCCTGCGGCTCGTCGGAGAGCGAGGTCAGTCCGGCGAGGAGGATCAGCACGACCATCGGGGTCCACTGCCAGATGTCGATGAACATCGTCGTGGGCAGAGCCGTGGCCTGGCCCGCGAGCCAGGGCTGGGGCGGGATGCCGAACCAGCCGATCACCGTGTTGGCGAGGCCGATATTGGGGTCGAAGATGAGCCGCCACATCATGCCGACGGCCACGGGAGTCGCGACGAGCGGCAGGAGGATGGCGACCCGCACCCACTTCTCACCGCGGAAGGGCCTCCAGAGGAGGAGCGCGGTGGCCATCCCGAGGACGACCTCGAAGATGAGCACGACCGCAGTGAAGGCGAAGGTGCGCCCGGTCGCCGGCCAGAAGCGATCCGTGTCCGTCAGCACCTCGATGAAGTTCGAGATCCCGACGAACTCCTTTGCCGCCCGGACGGATCCCTCGGCATCGGTGAGGCTGAGATAGACCGTCCAACCGAGCGGGAAGATGATGAGGAGCGCGACGAAGATCATCGCCGGACTGGCGAAGAGCCACTTCCGGTGGGCGTTGGCCCACCGGACCCATCCGGGGGTGCCGGAAGACAGCATCTGGACGCTCATGCGGATGCTCCTGTCAGGTCAGCGCAGGTGGGTGGGTGGCCGGCCGACGACCCATCGAGGCATCGGCGGCCGGCCACCGTCAGGCGCGGTTCTTACTTCTTCTCGTCGTCGAGGAACTTCTGGAACGCGGCGTTCGCCGTGTCGGCCGAAGCGGACACGTCCTTGCCGGTGATGGCGTCGACGATGGGCTGGCCAACGATCTCGCGGGCCTCGGCGACCTTGGTGACACGCGGCCGGTCGTAGCCAACGGCACCCTTCTCACCTGCGTTCATCGCCTCGACGAGGTCCTTCGGGTAGGTCGAGACCGCGTCGGCGTCGGCCCAGACGGACTTGCGAGCGCTCGGGACGCCGGCCTTCTGGTTCTCGAGCGTCTGCGCCTTGCTGGTCGCCCACTCGATGAACTTCCACGCGTTGTCCTGGTTGCTCGAGGCTGCGTTGACGCCGAGAGCCCACGACGGGATGTTGTACGGCTTCGAGCCGGCCGGACCCGCCGGGAAGGGAGCGAAGGCGACCGTGTCGGCGACCTTCGACTTGGCTGGGTCGGTCGCATTCTTGTAGAGCGAGCTCGCCTCGGTGTAGAACGCAGCCTGGCCCTGCGTGAAGATCGCCATCGCCTCGGGCCAGCTCATGTCGGTGCTGACGTTGGCCGGGCCCTCATCCTTGATCAGGCTGCCGTAGTACTTGTAGGCGGCCGTGGCCTCGGGCGTGCTGACGGTGGACTTGCCGGACCCGTCGCTCCAGTCACCGCCGAAGCTGTAGAGGAAGCTCGAGAACTGGGTGACGGCCGGCGACTTGCCGGTGCGGGCGACGAAGCCCGCGACACCCGGGTTCTGCTCCTTGATCTTCTTGGCGTCGGCCTTGAGCTCGTCGAGCGTCGCCGGAGGGTTGTCGATGCCGGCCTTCTTCAACAGGTCCTTGCGGTAGTAGAGGACCTCCTGCTCGGTGATGATCGGCACGCCGACGACCTTGCCCTCATCGGTCGTGGCTGCGACCGGGCCGGCCTGGTAGTCGGCCCAGTCCCACTCGTTGTTCGACTTCGTCTTGTCGGTGAGGTCGGCGAGGTAGCCGTTCTTCGCAAACAGGCGCCCCTCTTGAAGGGGGCGGTACATCATGACGTCGATCTCGCTCGTGCCGGCGTTGAGCTTGACGTTGTACTGGTCGGACAGCTGGTCCTCGCCCAGCTGGGTCACCTGAACTTTGAGGCCCGTCTGCTTCTCGAACTCGGGCAGCGCCTTCTTGATGTTGTCGGTCCAGACGTGGTTCGCGAGCGTGACCCGGACCGTCTTAGAGGCGGCGGCGTCACCTCCGCCGCCACCACAAGCGCTGAGGCCGAGGGCTGCCACCACGGCCAGAGAAGTTCCGATTACTGAGCGACGCAACATTGCGGCCTCCGTGCTTGTCGAGGTGCCCGATCCCGTTGAGCACCGTGGTCGGCGGGCTTTACATCCGCCTTAATGCCGGGACCCTAGCATTACCTCCGCCTTGAACGACGCGTCGTTATCAATCCGTATGATGTGTGCGTGAGCACTGGCGCTGCGGTCCCCTCTGACGGCCACCCCGACGCGGGGTCGACCCAGGGCCTGCACGCGCGCGTTCTCGACGGCCTCGGCACCGCCATCGCGGGCGGCCGCACGCCGGTCGGAGCGCTGCTCTACATCGACGACCTCGCGGCCGAGTACGGCGTCTCGCGGTCCGTCATCCGTGAGTGCCTGCGCGTCCTTGCCTCGATGGGCCTGGTGGAGTCGCGGCGCCGCGTCGGCACCCGGATCTGCCCCCGCGAGGAGTGGAATGTCTTTGATCCTCAAGTGATTCGGTGGCGCCTTGCCTCCGATGACCGAGTGGGTCAGTTGCGTTCACTCACCGAGCTGCGCGCGGCCGTCGAGCCGGAGGCCGCCGCCCTCGCCGCGCTCCGGGGTCGCCTCGATGAGGGCAGTGGCCTCGTGGCCCTCGCGGCCCAGATGTGGTCCGCCGGCATGGAGGGAGACCTCGACACGTTCCTGCGGCTCGACGTGGAGTTCCACCGGCGCGTCCTCGCGGGCTCCGGCAACGAGATGTTCCTCAAGCTGAGCAGCCTCGTGGGCGAAGTGCTGAGCGGACGCCACCAGTACGGCCTGATGCCCCACCATCCCGACGAGCTGGCCCTCTCCCTGCACGCCGACGTCGCGCAGGCCATCCAGCGGCGCGAGGAGTCGCTGGCGCGTGAGGCGATGCGGCGCATCACGGTCCAGGCGCTGGAGGAGATGGCTTCGATCTGGGACGAAACCACCGGTTCCCTCCACCCGACGAACTGAGTTGCCGAGTTCGGTCTCGGACCGCGGCGCGTCCCTAGTCGTTGTCGAGTGCAGCGTTGAGAGCCGCAACGAGGGTGCCGAGCTCATCGGCGGCATCTCCCTCACCGGTCAGCTCATCGCGCTCCAGTAGGCGCGGCGGCTGAGCACTGCCGAAGACGAGCGCCACCGGGTCGGCGTCGACCGGCCGCAGGGTGACCTCCTCGCGGGAGAGCCGCGCGACGTGCAGTCCCTCGAAGCGAGGCTGACGACTCCCGCCGGACTGCAGGTCGGTCGCGCTGGGCAGCGCCGGCCGGACGAGCACGACGTTGACGTCGTCCGTGGCGATGGCGGCCCCCAGCACGTGGTTGACGGCGCCCAGGGTCGCGGAGGCGAGGATGGCGCGGTAGGTCTCCTCGCGCTGACCGGCCGTCCTGCGCCGGAGCATGGGACGACCGGTGGCCGAGACCCCCGGGCCGCGGTCCGGAACGACCTCGGGCCCCGGCACCCGCAGCACGACGGTGACGTAGGCGCGTCGGTCCGGGCCCACCCGACCGGCGTCGATGCAGGTGCAGTCGGCCGCACTGTCGGCGAAGGACGCCTCCAGGGCCGCGATGACAGCGGTGGCGTCGTGCGCCTCGAGACCTCGCCAGGTGCTGTCCGCCGCCGCCTGGGCGTAGCCATCGCGCACTCGGGCAGCGATCCGGCCGGCCGCGAGGAACGCCTTGACCGGAGCCGACCCGGGATCGAGCTTGGCCCGAGACCCGGCGGTCCTGACCGACCGTCGCTCCCGTCGGCGCTGGATACCGGCCGCTGCGATCAGGGCCGCCTCCCGAGCCTGCTTCGCATCCTCCGGCGTCAGAGCCGGAGATCCTGCGACCAAGGGACGCTGAGCCCGCGGGAACACCGCGTGGTGCGCCGAGCTGAGCCGGGACTCGAGGGCTGCCAGGGCGCCAGCGTCGTCGCGCTCGACCGCGTCCACCGCGAGCCGCTCGGCCTCCGCAGCACCGAGTGGGCCTGCTGGCCCGCTGCGCCGACGCAGACTCCGTGACCGTCGTCGAGTCGGCGCCTCCTGATGACGACGAGAACGGGCCACGGACGGCGTCGCTGAGCGCGCCCCCGGGACCACCGAGCGCAACGTCTCGCCGACCCACGCGATGCCGAGCCCCGGCGCGATGTGCACCGGGGTGTGGCCATCGCCCGGGGGAGGGAGGGCGCCGAGCCAGATCCGTGGTCCGCTCGGTGGAGCCACCTCGCTCAAGAGCGGTCACCCCCGGCCGCGGCGGCGGTCGCGGTCGCGGCGACAACTGTCTTCGTCGCCGTCACGGACGGGCGCGCCAGCGGTGTCGCCGTCGTGGTGCTCGATGCCGACGTGGTCGATGAGCGACTCGGCGAGGGCGTCGTCGCGGTCCTCTTCGTCGCGGCGGGCGCAGTGGTGGACGGGGATGCCACCGTCGTCGGCCCCGTGCTCGTGGGAACCGACGTGCGCGCCGTGCTCGGAGCCGAGGTGGAGGACGGCACCACCACCGTGGCCGCGACGAGGTCTGGACGATCGGTCGACGCGGTGGTCGTCACGACGCCGGGAGCCCCCGCCTCGGAGCTGGGACTCGTCGAGCGGGTCGGGACGCGAGTGTCGCTGACGGGCAGCGGTTTCGGCACCTCGTCGGTGCCGTCCGAGTCGTCCGAGACGAGCAGGATCCGGGAGGCCTGGAAGCCGACCAGGCCAAGGGCGCAGATGATGACGGCGGCGACGAGCAGGTTGCGCCGCGGGATGGTCGTCGTCTTCCTCCGCGGGGGATTCGGCGCTCGCCTGACATCAGCGGGAGCATTGCCGGCGGACGGTGCAGACGCGACCGGGGCGGCCACGACCGGGGCAACCACGGCGGGCACGGGCACCACCCATGCGACCTCGTCGGGGGAACCCTCGGACACCGCCTCAGCAACCGGAGCAACGACCGGACTGTGCATGTCCTCGGCGGTGACCTCACCCACGGTGGACCACCACGTCACGACCGTGCAGCCGTACGAACCGGACTCGGCGCCGTCCAGCTCCGCCTCGAGCGCAGCCCGGTCGGCGACGCTCAGCGAGCCGGCGCCCTCGAGCACCGGAGACCAGAAGGACCAGCCCTCGGGTGGCTCGGGCCATTGGGGGTCGGGCAGCCAGTCCTCGCTCGGCGTCCACGAGAGTGGCGGTGTCGGCCACCCCGGTGGGACGTTGAAACGGACTGTCACACCTGACCCTTCCCCAAAGCCTCGCGGCGAGACGACACCACTTCCCTCGGGCAGGTTATGGCCATTCCTGGCGAAATGTGCACAAACCGAGATATTCGGGGGCCGACGGGCTCACCTCACCGCCCGCCGCTCTCGACGGTTGGTGGCCTCTCG
>NZ_AWQS01000224.1 GCF_000576575.1 Intrasporangium chromatireducens Q5-1 | reverse complement strand
CCGCGAGCCGCTCCTGCAGGGCCGCGATCCGCGGGTCCGCGGCAGTGCGGGCGTCGACGTCGCGGCTGAAGACGACGGCGGCCGCGGGCGCACCCCCGAGCACCGAGGCGAAGGAGCCCTTGATCGCCAGGACCGTCATGCCCGGGTTGAGCGTCTTGGAGAACACTACGAACGCGCCGCCGTGGTAGCGGGAGATGACCGTGAAGACGATCGGCCCCTCGAAGTTGACGATGGCCCGGCCGATCTCGGCGCCGTACTCGAGCTGCAGGTTGCGCATCGACTCGGGTGAGCCGTCGAAGCCGGACAGGTTGGCCAGGACCACCACGGGCCGGTTGCCGCTCGCGGCGTTGATCGCTCGGGCGACCTTCTTCGAGGAGCGCGGGAACAGCGTGCCGGCCGTGTAGCTGTCCGGTCCGTCGGTGGGTGGGAACCCCCGGCGCGGCACCGGCTTCGACTCGATCCCGACGAGGCAGACGGGGATGCCGCCGATGTGCGCGTCCTGCACGACGGCGGTCTCCGCGTCGGCCATGCCGGCCCACCGCTCGAGCACGGCGTGGTCCTGGTCGGCGAGTGCACGCATCACGGTGCGGATGTCGAACGGCTTCTTGCGGTCTGGGTTGGTCTCCGACGAGAAGATGTCCCCGACGGTCGCGAAGCCGGCGTCCCCCGCGGGATGCGGGTACGCCGTGACGTCGCGGTCGCGCGGGTCGTCGGTCTCGGCCCGTCGGGGGCCCGCCTCGCCGGGTGCGACGTAGGCGTGGTCGTAGTGCGTCATGAGGATCTCGCGAGCCTGGCCGAGGTCCTTGGCCCAGTACTGCGCCTGGCCGTTGGGGCCCATGACGCGGTCGTAGCCGCCGATGCCGAAGTTGTCCTCGGCCGAGACGCCACCCGAGAAGTCGAGCGACTGCTTCCCCGTGAGCACCATCGCGCTGTCCGGCGTCATGACGAGGATGCCCTTGGTGTGCATGAGCATCGTCGCCTCGGCGTTCCAGTACGGCTGCGCACCGACGTTGATCCCGGCGACGACGATGTTGATCTCGTGCCCGGCCTGCGTGAACTCGACGATCCGCTTGAGCGCGCGGGCGACCCAGTCCATGTTCTCGGTGCCGGACTGCATCGAGATCCGCGCGCCGGAGGACAGGGAGAACCACTCGACCGGGACCTGCAGCTGCTCGGCGAGGTCGAGGGCCGCGATGATCCGCGAGCACTCCGGCTCGGCGACCGAGCCCAGCGCGCGGAGGGGGTCGCCGGAGAGGATGACGCGGGTCACGCCCTCGGGGTAGCGCTCGGTCGGGGTCGTGACGACGCCGACGATGATGCCGGCCTTGTTGTTCCCGTAGGGCCGGTCGACCGGGACGAGCTGCCCCGTGTCGTCGAGGTCGTACTCCCGGCTCGTGCCGCCCTCGCCGGCGATCATCGACTGCAGCTCGTACGGGTAGACGAGCCCGCGTCGCCGTGCCCGGACCACCTTGGCGGCGTAGTCGTCGAGGGGCTTCAGCGGCTCGGTCGGCGGCTCCTCGAGCGAGGAGACGACACCCGAACCGGGCTGGTAGTAGAAGCGCCCGGCGACCGGGATCGGCGTGCCGCCCTCCTCGGGCGCGACGTCGGCCCGAACGAGGACCTCCTCGATGCCGGCCCCGGCCGTGAGCGGGGCGATCTTGCCCTGCAGCGACGTGAGCTGCTGCAGGTCCGCCTCGATGGTCGGCCAGATCGATACCCACACGTAGTTCATGTCGAGGCGGGCGCTCGCGCCCCGCGCCGCCCTCGTGCGACGGATCGCCTCGAGGCAGTTGGCGATCGCGCGCTCCACGTGCGGCAGCCCCGTCACGGTGCCGTCCTCGTCACGGACGACGACGAGCTGGCGCACCTGCGCCAGCGCCACGAGCCGCCGGTCGTCGGGGTTGTCCTTCGCGACGCATTCGTAGAGCAGGACGTCCTCGGGCGCCTCGAGCCGGGTCACGTCGAAGGCCCGCAGTCGCCAGAGGCTGAGCCGCCGCCCGACCATCGGGTGCACGCCCCGGACCAGCCGGTCCTCGGCGAGGCCGTCGTCGGCAGGCCGGAACGTGAAGTAGTCGACGGGTCGGCCGCCACCGGCGCTGACGGCGACGGCCACGCGTCGCACCTGCTCGGTGAACGGCATACGGGAGAGTCGTTCGGCCAGGTGGGCGCTGGCGTCCTCGGGTGACTCCGGCTCGTCCGGCCAGCTGAGGTAGAGGTCGACGACCGCCTCGTGGCCTGCCGGCCGGCCCGCCAGGTCGGCGCTGACCGCGGCGTCGAGCGGGCTCCCGGGGGTCAGCTCGCTGACGAGGCCGATCGTGCTCGTCAGGTGGGTGGGCCGGTCATCGAGGGTGTAGTCCGCGACCGCGAGGGGCCGGCCGCCGGCCGAGAAGGTGTGCTGGTCGCGCAGGTCGTGCCCGCGGTAGTGCCGCTTGATGAGGACCTCGAGCATCGGCTCGTGCTCCGGGAGGCCACCCTCGAGGCGCTCGGCGAGGAAGCGGACGAGCTGCTCCGGGATGGCGGCGAGCTCGTCGACCCCCTCCGCGTGTCCCGGGCCCTCGGGTGCGTCGGCGAGGGCCGTGAGCTTGTCCCGCACGCCGGCGAGGACGCTCGCCCGGTCCGCGTCGACGAGCGGCTGGTCGAACCAGCGGAAGCGCGCGGACCGCGCGAGGTCGCCGACGACGGGGAAACGCAGCTGGGTGGCGACGACGAGCCGGTCGAGGACCTCGCGCGCCGCGCTGTCGTAGGGCGCTGCCGGCACCGGCTCGCTCAGCCACCGCTGCAGCAGGGACGTCGCCAGGGCGACCTCAGGAGCAGACCGCTGCTGGGCCAGGAAGATCCGGAACACCGCCTCCTCGAGCTCCGGCGTGCGGTCGAAGTCCGGGACGCCGTAGTGCGCGAGGACGCGGGCCAGCTTGGCGCGGAAGTCCTCGGGCAGCCCAGCCCGATCCGGGTCGAGGCTGTGCAGGTAGGTGTGGAAGTACTCCCTCGGGCTGTGCACGAGCAGCTCGGTGTGCCGCTCCTCGGCAGCCGGGCGGTTGCGGCTCAGCTCGGCGAAGTCGGTCAGCAGCTCGAGCAGCGCGATCTCGGCGGCGATCGTCGTCTCGCCCTCGGCGGCGAGCTCGTCGCGCGCCTCGAGGTAGGTGCTGAGCGCACCGCTTCCGGCCGACTCGGTGTCGAAGCCGAGAACGCCGCCCGACAGGTCGGCGACGGCTCGCCGCGCCCGGGTGGCAGCCGACTGACCGTTCGGAGCCGGCGGCAGGTCGAGGTCGACCGAGGGCGCCGCTGCGGCCTGCGCCTGCGACTCGGCGAGCTCGGCGACCGGCTCGAGCCGGATGAGGGGCGCCCCGGTCTCGACCTGCGCCCCCACCGTGACGGGCAGCTCGCGGACGCGGCCGGTGAACGGCGCGACGAGGACCGTCTCCATCTTCATCGACTCGAGGACGAGCACCGGTGCTCCCGCGGCCACCTCGGCGCCCACCTCGACCGGGGTCGCGACGACCAGGGCCGGTGCCGGGGAGCGCATGACGCCGCCCTCGTCCCGGGTGACCCGGTGGGTCACCCCGTTGACCTCGACGAGGTGGACCGGCCCGTGGGTCGCGGTCACCAGGCGGTAGCCGTTCCCCGACACGGTCAGACGGCCGTGGTGGCGGTCGATCCGGTCGAGGTCCGCCTCGACCGTCTGGGACTCTGCTCCCGCACCGATCGTGACGCGGTAGCGCGTCTGCCCGGTGCGCAGCACGGTGACCTTGTAGGAGGTGCCGCGCAGCTTGAGGTCGACGCCGCGGCCGACCTGGTGCTGAACCTGCGGGCGGCCACCCCGAGCGGTCTCGAGGAGCCGGGCGCGTTCGATGGCCTCGGCATCCTCGTAGGCCTCGATGCCGGCGGCCACCAGGGCGATCCCGGAGTGCCGGTGGGAGACGAGCCGGCCCTGCTGGCGGACCCGGTCGATCCAGCCGGTGTCCGCGGTGCCGTCGATGACCTCGGGCTGGTCCAGCAGGTCGAGGATGAAGGACTTGTTCGTCGCGCCGCCCTCGATCACGACGGTGGTCTCCTGCATGGCCCGCCGCAGCCGGGCGAGGGCCTCCTCGCGGGTGCGGCCGTGGGCGATGATCTTGGCGATCATCGAGTCGAAGTCGGCGGGGATCGAGTCGCCCTCGGCCACGCCCGTGTCCACCCGGATGCCGGGTCCGGAGGGGAACGTCAGCAGCTCGATCCGCCCGGGGGAGGGGGCGAAGTCGCGGTCGGGGTCCTCGGCGTTGAGCCGGGCCTCGACGGCGTGACCGGACTCCGTCGGGCGCTCGCCCTCGAGGCGACCGCCGCCCGCGACGTGGATCTGGAGCTTGACGAGGTCGGTGTCCGTCGTGACCTCGGTGATCGGGTGCTCGACCTGGAGCCGGGTGTTGACCTCGAGGAAGGCGAAGAACTTGTCCGTCGGGTGGTAGAGGAACTCGACCGTGCCGGCGCCCGAGTAGCCGACGGCGATCGCGAGCCGTTCGGCGCTCGCCTTGACCTCGGCGACCTGCTCGGGCTCGAGGACCGGAGAGGCCGACTCCTCGATGACCTTCTGGTTGCGGCGCTGGATCGAGCAGTCGCGCACGCCGACCGCCCAGGCCGTGCCCTGGCCGTCGGCGATGACCTGCACCTCGATGTGGCGGGCGCCGGTGACGAGCTTCTCGAGGAAGACAACGCCCGAGCCGAAGGCCCGGGCCGCCTCGTCGCGAGTCCGTTCGTAGGCGTCGCGCAGGTCGGCGTCGGAGTCGACCCGCCGGATGCCGCGCCCGCCGCCTCCGGCGGTGGCCTTGAGCATGAGGGGGTAGCCGATCCGGGCCGCCGCCTCCGTCGCCTCCTCGAGGGTGTCGACCCCGCCCCGGCTCCACGGCGCGACCGGCACGCCGACCTCCTCGGCGATCAGCTTGCTGCCGATCTTGTCGCCGAGCTTGCGCATCGCCTCGGCGCTCGGCCCGATGAAGGTGACGCCGATCCGGGCGCACAGCTCGGCGAAGCCGGGATCCTCCGCGACGAAGCCCCAGCCGACCCACGCCGCGTCGGCCCCGGTCTCGACGAGCGCCTTCTCGAGGACCGCGTAGTCGAGGTAGGGGCGGTTGGCGGCGGGCCCGAGGTCGTAGGCGCGATCGGCCTCGCGCACGAACATCGCCCGTCGCTCGCCCTCGGTGTGCAGCGCGACCGTCTCGATCTGCGGCCCGTCCGGCGTGGCGGCGTTGAGGTCACGAACCGCGTGGATGAGCCGCATGGCCGCCTCACCTCGGTTGACGATGGCGATGCGCGAGAACATCTCGAGGGCCTCCTGGGGCTCGGGGACGCGTCCGGTGCGGCGTGGTGGCGCCACGGTCCGAGACTGTCACCAATCGCGCCGACGGGCGAGTACGACCTGCCGAGCGTCCAGGTCGGCGCCGGATGACGCTGTCGGCGCGGAGCCCTACGCTCGGGGCGGGGGCAGACAGGAGAGACGACGAGATGGACCTGACTGAGGCGCTGTCGCTGGCGCGGGAGCTGCTCCGCGAGCACGGGCTCGACGGATGGACGGTGGGGCTCGACCGGGCCAAGGCACGCGCGGCGGCCTGCCACTTCCGCGACCGGCGCATCACGCTGAGCAGCCACCTGACCGCCCTGCACGAGCAGGACGAGGTGCGCGACTCGATCCTGCACGAGATCGCCCATGCGCTCGTCGGTGCCCGGCACGGGCACGACGAGGTCTGGCGCGCCGCGGCCCTCGCGATCGGCTCGTCGGGCACCCGCTGCGTCGAGGGCGGTCCGGCCGTGAGCGGCAACTGGTGGGGCACCTGCCGGGCCGGCCATCGCACGACGCGACACCGGCGTCCCGAACGGGTCATGACGTGTGCCAAGTGCTCGCCGACGTTCGACCTGCGGCACGTCATCGCGTGGACCTACCGCGGTGAGGAGGTTCCGATGCACCCCAACTACGTCGCCGAGCTCGAGTCGTTGACCGGGGACCGTACGGCCCTCGTCGGCCGGCGGCTGCGGGTCGGCCAGCGGGTTCGCGTCAAGGCACCGGGCGCCTTCGAGGGCAGCGTGGGCACGATCGTCAAGCGGGGGCGCACGCGGTTCCATGTCCGCTCGACCGCCGGGGTGCTCACGGTCCCGTTCGCACTGGTCGAGCCGACCACCTGACGCCCCCGCCGTCGAAGGGCCACCACCCGTCGAGAGGCCAC
>NZ_AWQS01000223.1 GCF_000576575.1 Intrasporangium chromatireducens Q5-1 | reverse complement strand
CCGTGCACCCGCCGTCGGGCCCGCGACGCCAGCTGCCGCGCGGCCGCCGACGACGTGCCGAGCACGCCGGCGATCTCCTCGAACGGCACGGCGAACAGGTCGTGCAGGACGAAGGCGAGCCGCTCGGACGGCCCGAGGCTCTCGAGCACGACGAGGAGGGCGACGCTGACCGAGTCGGCCAGCTCCGCCCGGGCCTCCGGATCGGCTGCCGCATCTGCTGCACCCGCCGGTCCCCGGCCGGCACCGGCACCCGCCCCGAGTGACCCGCCAGTGGACAGCGACTCGACGACCGCCTCACCGTCGGGGGCCTCACGTCGTGCGGACCGGCTCCGCAGCAGGTCGAGACTGACCCGCGAGACGACGGTGGTCAGCCACGCGCGCAGGTTGTCGATCGAGGACCGGTCGGTGCGCTCGAGCCGGAACCACGTCTCCTGCACCGCGTCCTCGGCGTCCTCGGGTGAACCGAGCAGGCGCAGCGCCACGCGGGACAGGTGGTGCCGGTTCTCCTCGAACTCCTCGGCCAGGGCCGGCGTAGCGTTCATCTCGTGCTCCTGTCACATCCGCGGGTTGCGTTCCGTCATGGTCTTTGACGAGCCAGAGCGGCTTGTTGTGACAAACCGACCGAGATCCCACGATTCCAAGGAGCGAGCATGTCCACCACCCCGGCCATCACGACGAACGGCCTCTTCAGCATCATCTACGGCACCGACGAGCTCGAGCCGACCAAGTCCGCGCTCACGGCGGTGCTCGGCACCCCGCCCCACGACTCCCCGTACTACGTCGGCTGGGAGTCGTCCGGCATCCAGATCGGCCTCGACCCGAACGCTGCGGCCAAGGGCGCGCTCGGTCCGGTGCCGTACTGGGCCGTCGACGACCTCGACGCGGCGCTCGCCGAGCTCAAGAAGGTCGGGGCGACCGTGCTGCAGGAGCCGACCGACGTCGGCAGCGGGATGAAGGTCGCGCTCGCCCGCGCCGGCGAGGGCAGCCTCATCGGCCTCACGTCCCCCTGACCCACCAGCCCGTATGCCGCTAACCCAGCCCCGCGTGGACCGCGCGGTCCCGCCGGGGCGGGCTGGGCGGCATACCTCATCGGCGGGTCACTCCTCGGCCTCGTGCGTCGTGACGATGTCGTGCTCGGCGGCCCACGTGCCGATGTCCCGGCGTTCGATCGCGGCGGCCATGAGGTCGGGGAACTGGTCGGGCGTGCACGCGAAGGCGGGCACTCCGACGGCGGCGAGGGCGGCGGCGTGCGTCGCGTCGAAGCTCGGCCGGCCGGAGTCGCTGAGCGCGAGCAGGGCGACCATGGTCGCGCCCGACCCGACGATCGCCGAGGCGCGCCGGACCATCTCCTCCGCGATCCCGCCCTCGTAGAGGTCGCTGATGAGGACGAGGACGGTCTCGTTCGGCTGGGTGATGAGCCCCTCGCAGTAGGCGAGCGCCTGGTTGATGTCGGTGCCGCCGCCGAGCTGGACCCCGAAGAGGATGTCGACGGGGTCGTCGAGCTGCTCGGTGAGGTCGACGACGGACGTGTCGAAGACGACGAGCCGCGTCTCGACCGAGGCGAGCGAGGCGAGCACCGCGCCGAACACGCTTGAGTAGACGACGGATTCGGCCATCGAGCCGGACTGGTCGATGCACAGGATGATGGTGCGCTCGACGCGGCGGCTGCGGCGGGCGTAGCCGACGAGCCGCTCGGGCACGACCGTGCGGTACTCGGGTTGGTAGTGCTTGAGGTTGGCCGCGACGGTCCGGTTCCAGTCGATGTCCGAGTGGCGCGGCCGTCGGGTGCGCGCGGCGCGGTTGAGGGCCCCGGTCACGGCCTGCACCGTCTGTGACCGGAGACGCTCCTCGAGCTGGTCGGTCACCGTCCTGACGACGGCGCGGGCGGTGGCGCGTGAGCGTTCCGGGATGACGCGGACGAGGCCGACGAGCGTCGTGACGAGGTGGATGTCGGGCTGGACCGCCTCCATGAGCTCCGGCTCGAGGAGGAGCTGGGTCAGGCCGAGTCGCTCCATCGCGTCGGCCTGCATGACCTGGACGACGGACGACGGGAAGTAGCCGCGGATGTCGCCGAGCCACCGGGCGACCCTCGGCGCGGAGGACTGTAGGCCACCGCGTCGCTCGGCGTCGTAGAGCTCACGGAGCGCCTCGTCGCGCTTGAGGTCGTCGCTGGTGAGGGTCGCGGCCGCGCCGATGCCGTCCGCCTGCTCGCCGCCGAGCACGAGCCGCCAGCGCGTCAGGCGGTCGCGCGTCCCGGCCGGGTTGAGGGGCTCGGTCATGAGGCGGCTCCGAGGCCGAGGAGGCTCGCGACGGCGGCGATCGCCGGGCCGGCGCGGTCGAGGTCGACGTCGTCGGTCGCGTCCCGCCCAGCGTGCGGGGTGCCCGGGGTCGAGCGTCCGAGTCGGCGCAGGTGCTGGCCGAGCTGGCGCCGCTCGGGGGGCTGGTACTGCGCGAAGGTGCGCCGCACGAGGGGCAGCACGTCCTCGAAGGCCTCCTCGGGGATGCCGGTGAGCCACTCGTCGATGATGCCGAGCAGGTCGTCGTCGTGCAGGAGCAGCAGCGCCTCGCCGGTGAGGAACCCGTCGAGCCAGGCGGCGGCGGCCGGGCCGGACGCCGCCCGGGAAAGGTGACGCGAGAGCCGGTCGCCCGCGGTGGTGCGGTCGAGCTCGCCGGCGTCGAGGAGCAGCCGGTTCGCCCGGCCGGCCACGTCGCCGTGCACCGCGTCGTCCTCGGCGACGGCGGCGAGCGCGCGGTGCCACGGGGTGCGGAGGTCCTCCTCGTCGAGCAGCGCGATGCCGCGGTGGGCCGCCTCGACGGCGGCCCGCATGGCCCCGGCCGCGTCGTCGTCGAGGCTGGTGCACGCGGCGCGGAGCCCGACCGACGCCCGCACGACGACGGTGCGCAGGACGTGGGCGACCTCCTCGACGTCGACGCCGCGGACGTTGCCGTAGCGGCAGGTGCGGGCCAGCGGCTCGATCGTCGTGAGCAGCGCGAGGGTGTCGTGCTGGCGCGCCGTGCGCTCGGACAGGGTCGCGACGATCCGGCGCACGGCGGCGGGCAGCTCAGCGCGCAGGCTCTGCTCGATGAGCCGGCCGAGGGCGGCGAGGTCGGCTGCCTGCTCGGCCTGCTCGACGACGCTCGACTCGGCTGCCGTCGCGACCGTCGTGCCGTGCACGCTCGCCTCGATGACGGCCACGGAGAGCTCCGGCTCCCACTCGAGCACCCACGCCTCCTTGAACGTGCCTGTCGTGCGGCCGACCTCGGCGGGCCTCGCCCAGTCGATCCCGATGAGGCCGAGCCGGTGGAACAGGGCCGAGCGAGCGCGGCCCGCCTCGCGGCGCAGGTCGAGCTCGAGCACCGCCTCGGTGGCCGAGACCTTGAGGCGCAGCGACTTCTGCTGTCGGGCCAGGTCTGCCGCGAGCGGGACCATCGGTGTCGACTCGGGCACCGAGCCGAGCTCCTGACCGATGACAAGGGTCCGGTCGATGAGCTGGAGCGGCAGCGCGGACCCCTCGGCGAGGACGGCCTGGGCGGCGTCGGTCAGCTCCGTCAGGCCGACCGAGGGGCGGCCGCGCACGGCGGCCAGGGCCTCGGCGAGCCGCGTCGCCTCGACCACCGACGCCGTCGACGCGTCGAGCCGCTCGTCGCGCAGCGCCTGGGCCACCCGGACGAACCAGGCCGAGACGACGGACTCCTCGGGCGTGACGAAGAGGTGCTGGTACCAGCCGGGGGACCGCACCCCGGCCCCGTAGCCCGACGTGTAGGCGAGCCGGGCGGCCGTCCACGGCACCCAGGTCGCGGCGACCTTCACCTTCGGCAGGCCCTTGAGCAGCGCCGTGTCGTGGCTCGCCGGCGGGAACGTGGCCGGGTCGAGCACGGGGGCGTGGAAGGCGCCGCAGACGACCGCGACCCGCTGGTGCCCGGCGCGCAGCACCGCGCGCATCACCGTGCGCATCGCGGCTTCCCGCCGCTCGTCCTCCGCAAGAGCCACCTCGTATGCCGTGTCGCCGCGCAGCTGCTCGCGCACCTCCTCGAGCGCCTCCCGGACGTGCCGGAACTGTTCGAGGCTCGAGGCCCGCCGGTGCTCGACCGCGTCCTCCCACCAGCGCTCGGGGTCGTCGTAGCCGGCCGCGGACGCCAGCATCGCAAGTGGGTCCGGTCGGGCGGGCTGCTCGCCGGGCCGGGGCGGCGCCGGCGAGCCGTCGTCCTCGACCGCCTCGGCGAGTCCGTGGGTCGCCGGCAGGTCGGCGAACCGGACCGGCACCCGGCGCTGCACCGCCCACTGCAGTGCGACCCACTCGGGCGAGAAGGCCGCGAAGGGATAGAACGCCGACCGCCGGGGCTCGTCGACGGCATAGACGAGCGCGGCGACAGGGGGGACGAGGTCGGGGTCGCCCGCCATCGGGACGAGGGCGTCGAGCTCCGGGGGTCCCTCGATGACGACGACCTCCGGCTCGAGCTCCGCCAGGGCGCCGAGGACGGAGCGGGCCGAGCCGGGCCCGTGGTGCCGGATGCCGAGCACCTCGACCCGAGGCGGGGAGGGAGCCGTCACGCGAGCTCCCGGCACGCGCGATAGAGGTCGGCCCACTCGCGGCGGTCCTTCACGACCGTCTCGAGGTACTCCTGCCAGACGATCCGGTCCTGGACCGGGTCCTTGACGATCGCGCCGACGAGACCGGCCGCGACGTCCTCGGCTCGCACGACCCCGTCGCCGAAGTGGGCCGCGAGGGCCACCCCGTTCGTCATGACCGAGATCGCCTCCGCCGTCGACAGGGTGGCCGACGGCGACTTGATCGTCGTGCGCTGGTCGGCCGTCACGCCGGACCGGAGCTCGCGGAAGACCCGCACGACCCGCTCGATCTCGGCGAGGTGCTCGAGGTCGGCGGGCAGCTCGAGACTCCGGCCGAGGGCCTCGACCCGGGTCCGGACGATCTCGACCTCCTGCTCGAGCGTGTCGGGCAGCGGCAGCACGACGGTGTTGAACCGGCGCTTGAGCGCGGAGGACAGGTCGTTGACCCCCTTGTCCCGGTTGTTGGCGGTCGCGATGACGTTGAAGCCCTGCCGGGCGAGGACCTCGCTGTCCAGCTCGGGGATCGGCAGGTGCTTCTCGGACAGGATCGTGATGAGCGAGTCCTGCACGTCGGCCGGGATGCGGGTCAGCTCCTCGACCCGCACGATCGCCCCCCGCTCCATCGCCCGCATGACCGGGCTCGGGACCAGCGCCGCCGGCGTCGGCCCCTCCGCGAGCAGCCGGGCGTAGTTCCACCCGTAGCGCAGCGACTCCTCCGGCGTGCCGGCCGTGCCCTGCACGACGAGCGTCGAGTCGCCGCTGACCGCCGCGGCCAGGTGCTCGCTCACCCAGGTCTTCGCGGTGCCGGGCACACCGAGCAGCAGCAGCGCCCGGTCCGTCGCGAGCGAGGCGACGGCGACCTCCATGAGCCGGCGCGACCCGAGGTACTTGGGCGAGATCTCGGTCCCGTCGGGCAGCGTGCCGCCGAGCAGGTAGGTCGTGACGGCCCATGGCGAGAGCCGCCACTGCGGAGGGCGGAGGCGCTCGTCGTTCGCCGCGAGCGCGGCGAGCTCAGCGGCATACGCGTCCTCGGCGTGCTCACGGAGGATCGTTGCGGCGGAAGGGGACTCGCTCATCGGAAGGCCTCCGTGATGGATCGCTTGACGGAATGGAACTGCAGCAGGTTGCGCAGCTGGGTGGCCAGCTGCCGGTCGTCGTGCAGCCGCGTCAGCCACGACTCGAGCGAGCCGAGGGCGTCGGGGTGCAGGCCCGTGAGCAGGTGCGGCATCGCCTGGGCGACGTGGACGAGGGGTGCTTTCGCGGCGCCGAGGGCGGCGAGCAGGTGCAGGCTGAACCGCGCCGACCACGGCGTCGTCAGCGTGCCGAGCGCGGCGACGGCCGAGCCGAGCTCGCCCGCCGCGAGTCGCGAGAGCAGGGCCGTCTCGCGCTCGGCCGGGGTGAGCGCGGGCAGCAGCGTCGGGTCCCAGGTGCGGCCCAGCAGCGCGGCGGCCCAGTCGCGGTCGCGACGCTCCCGAGCAGCAGTCCGTATGCCGCTCAGCGCGTCCGCCTCGGACAGCCGGCTCAGCGTCGTGGCCGGCTCGGCGCCGGTGGCCTCGGTCCACACGGTCAGCGGTGCGCCGGCGGCGATCCGCTCGAGCCACCAGCCGCGGGCGGACCGGCCGCG
>NZ_AWQS01000222.1 GCF_000576575.1 Intrasporangium chromatireducens Q5-1 | reverse complement strand
GGCGTCGATGGCCGCGGCGACGCGCGCCGCGGGGGCGGCCAGCTCGCCCAGCGACCGCGCGCGGACCGGCTCGAGGAGCAGCTCGCCCAGCAACTCGTCGCTGGAGCGTCCCCCACCGACCTCGAGCTCCTCACGGCGCAGCAGTCGGCGCAACCGCCTCAGGCTGACGGCGTCGGCCCCACCGATCGGCGAGGTGATGAGGTCGGCAGCGACGGTGCCGTCGATCACGTGCTGCTGGCCCCGCTGCGCCGACCGGGCCACGGCGAGTGCCTCACGCAGCATCGTCAGCAACGGTCGGACCGCGAGCTCGTCGCGCACCGGGGTCTCGGCCGCGGGGGTCATGAGCGGCACCGAGGCCGTCGCGAGGAGCCGGCGCAACAGGGCCGCACGGCCGGCACCCCGCACGATGACAGCCATCTCGTCCCACGGGATGCCCTCGACGAGGTGTGCTCGTCGGAGGACCCCCGCGATGTGGGACGCCTCTTGGGCCGCTGACCTCAGCAACGCCACGTCGACGACACCACCGGAGCGTGCCGGTGTCCACGACCGCTGCTCGCCGCCGCCGAGCGCGCCGACCCGGGCGACGACTCTCGTGACGGCCTCGCGGACAGCGCTCGGCACCCGGTGAGACAGCTCCAGGACGCGCGTCTCCTGCTGCGCGGGCCGGCCCAGACTCTGCCATCCGTCGGCGAGGAACCGGGGATCGGCGCCCCGGAAGGTCTGCACGGCTGCGTCGGGGTCGCCGAGCAGGACGATGCGAGGTCCGGCGCCGGCCACGACCCGGAGCAGCCGAGCGGCGGCCGAGGTCAGCTCCTGTGCGTCGTCGACGACGAGGAGCGAGACGGCGTCACGAAGGCGGTCGAGCGCGAGGGGCTCCTCCTCGAGCAGGTCGGCGGCAGCCGTGAGGATCCACGCCGGGTCGTACGCGCCGTGCCGGCTGAAGGCGGTGACCTGGTCGTACTCGCGCAGCACGTGCGCGGCCGCGACCCACTCGGGGCGGTCGTGCTCCTTGCCGAGTGCGAGGAGGTCCTCGGGCCCGAGGCCGTGCTCGACCGCGCGCATCAGCAGGTCACGCAGCTCGTTGCGGAACCCACGAGTGCCGAGGGCAGCCCGCACCGACTCGGGCCAGTCGGGGCCAAGGACGTCGCCGGACGCATGCCCGGCGAGCAGGTCGCGCAGCACGACGTCCTGCTCCGGGCCGTTGAGCAGCCGGGGCGCCGGGTCGCCCCGCAGCGCCGCCTCCGAGCGCAGCAGCGCGAAGCCGAACGCCTGCCAGGTGCGGGCGAGCGACTGGGTGCTCGTCCCGTCGAGGCGAGCGGTCACCTGGTCGCGCAGGGCGGCTGCCGCCGGGCGGCTCGCGGCGAGGACGAGGCAGCGGTCGGCTCGCTCACCGGCCGTGACCTGGCGACGGACGAGCTCGACGGCAAGGGTGGACTTGCCGGTGCCCGGGCCGCCGAGCACCCGCAGGACGTGCGCCGTCGACTCGAGGACCGCCTGCTGACTGCCATCGAGCCGGATCGTCGGCACGGTGGGAGCGGCTGCACGGCGGAGGATGACCACGGCACCGATTGCATCACGCGGCGCCGACACCGCCCGCCACCGCGTCAGGGTGCGCCGCAGGCGGCAGCGCGGTGAGCGGCATACGACCGCTCAGCGGGCGGCAGCCGCGGTGAGCGGCATACGAGCTCTTCGCGCGCCACCTCTCAGCGCGCGACGAGCTCGACCTCGAAGCCGCCCGGGCTCTCCAGGTAGGCGGCGTGGTGGTCGGGACCGCCCGCGTGCGGGTGCGCCTCAGCGAAGAGGAGCGACCAGCCGTGGGCCGGCGCCTCGGCCACCATCGCGTCGACGTCCGTGCACGAGCCGGCGTGGAAGGCGAGGTGGTTGATGCCGGGACGGCGGCGTGTGTGCCCCCCTGCGAGCACATCAGGGCCGGACTCGACCACGACGTAGAGACTGCCAAGCTCCCACGCCCGGCCCCGCCCCCAGTCGTCCCCGAGCCGGTAGCCGAGGCGGGCCAGCAACCAGTCCCAGGCGGCGCCGTCGGTCGCGAGGTCCTCGACCCAGATCTCGACGTGGTGCAGCCCGCCGGTCGTCGCCGATCGGTCCGGTCCCTCCCAGCGGGCACGGGCCATGTCGGCGCGGGTCCCCGTGAGCGGCCCGCCGACCATCGGGGTGCCCTCGGCCCGCCAGCGCGCGAGGGCCTCGCCGTCGTGGCACTGCGGCGGCCGCCCGTCCGCGCGGATGACCCGCCACCACGGGACCTCGGAGCCGTAGCGGCTCATGACGGCGCCGACGTTGCGCGGGCCGCCCTCACCGAGCATCCGCGCGATGTCGCCGTAGGCGACGACCTTGCCCTCGGGGACCTGCGCGACGAGGTCGAGGACGCGCTCGGCGTAGTCCTCCAGGCTCACTCGTCTCGTCCTGTCAGTAGGGCGTCTGGGTCGGGTCGATCTGCTCGATCCACGCGATGATCCCGCCCTCGACGTTCGCGACGTCGGTGTAGCCGGCCCGCAGGGCGAGGCGTGTCGCCTCGGCTGATCGGCCACCGACCTTGCAGTGGATGAGGATTCGTCGGTCACGCGGCAGCTCGCGGAACGCGGCACCGGACCGGAACAGGTCGAGATGGATCGGCACCGCGCCGGGGATGGCGGCGATGGCGCGCTCCTCCTCGCCCCGCACGTCGACGAGCAGCGGGGGCTCCTGCGCCGCGAGCGCCTCGGCGGTCTGGTGCACGGTGACGCTCGGCACGGGCTCCTCGCCGGCCGCCGGGGCACCCGGCACGCCGCAGAACTCGACGTAGTCGATGAGCTCGGTGACGGTCGGGTGCGTGCCGCAGACCGGGCAGTCAGGGTCGGCCCGCACCGTCAGGGAGTCCCACGTCTGGCGGAGGGCGTCGTGGACGAGGAGGCGTCCGGTGAGCGGCTCGCCGATGCCGAGCAGGAGCTTGATCGCCTCGGTCGACTGGACCGACCCGATCGCGGCGCAGAGCACCCCGAACACGCCCCCCTCGGCGCAGCTGGGGACGGATCCCGGCGGCGGCGGTTGGGGAAAGACGCAGCGGTAGCACGGGCCGTGGCCCGCCCACCACACGGACACCTGCCCGTCGAAGCGCAGGATCGAGCCCCAGACGTGCGGCTTGCCGAGCATGACGCACGCGTCGTTGACGAGGTAGCGGGTCGGGAAGTTGTCGGTGCCGTCGACCACGACGTCGTAGTCGCGGATCACGTCGAGCGCGTTGCCCGAGTCGAGCCGGACGTCGTGCCGGATGACGTTGACGTGCGGGTTGACCCGGTGGACGGCCGCCTCGGCCGACTCCGTCTTGGGCCGGCCGATGTCGGTGTCGGAGTGGACGACCTGCCGGTGCAGGTTGGTCAGCTCGACGACGTCGGTGTCCACGATGCCGATCGTGCCCACCCCGGCGGCCGCCAGGTAGAGCAGGGCCGGCGAGCCCAGCCCGCCGGCGCCGACGACGAGGACCTTGGAGGCAACGAGCCGCTCCTGCCCCTCGATGCCCACCCCGGGAATGAGGACGTGGCGGGCATACCGGGTCACCTCGGGGCCGGTGAGCTGACGGCCGGTCTCGACGATCGCCTCGCTTCGCATGGCCCCACGGTACTGCTCGGTATGGTGTGAACGACATCGCGAGAGCCCTCGTCCCGGGCCTCCGGAACGACGAGAAGGATGCGGATGCCCGACGACCTCCACACCACCGCTCGCGGCCAGCGCCTGCCCCGCACCGAGCGTCGCGCGCAGTTGCTCGAGGCCGCCCTCCGCGTCTTCACGGAGAACGGCTACCACCAAGCCGCCATGGATGACATCGCGGCGCGGGCCCGCGTCTCCAAACCCGTTCTCTACCAGCATTTCCCGGGGAAGCTCGAGCTCTACCTCGCCCTCATCGACCGGCATGCGAGCGAGCTCGAGCGGCTGGTCAGGGACGCGCTGGCACTCGGCGACAACAAGACCCGCATCCGCACGATGGTGGCCGCCTACTTCGACTTCGTCGGTCACGAGGGCGCGGCGTTCCGGCTGATCTTCGAGTCCGACCTGGCCAACGAGCCGGAGGTGCGCAGCCGGCTCGACCAGATCGTGCTGACCTGTGCCGAGGCGATGGCCGGCATCATCCGGGACGAGACCGAGCTGGGCCAGGAGGAGGCGGTGATGATCGGCGTCGGTCTCGTGGGGCTCGCCCAGACGACGGCGCGGCACTGGCTCAGCCACGGCGACACGATCTCGAAGGAGACCGCGACGCGGATCACCGGAGCGCTCATCCGCCGCGGGATCGCCGGGTTCCCGGCGGTGTCGCGGGGCGAGGCCGCCGACGGGCGGGAATCGACCGTGTCCCCGGCTGGTTAAGGTGTCGGTTGCCCTACAGCCCTAGACCTACAGCCCTAGAACCGTGAGGAAGTGGTTGCCGTGGAGGTTCGGATCGGCGTTCAGAACTGCGCGCGCGAGATCTCGTTCGAGTCGAGCATGACAGCCGACCAGATCGTCGAAGCGGTGCGCGCGTCGCGCTCGGCCGACGTCCTCGAGCTGGCCGACGACAAGGGCGGGCGGATCATCGTGCCGAGCGCCGCCGTCGGCTATGTCACGACCGGCGCGGAGAAGAAGGGCGGCGTCGGCTTCGGCGCCCAGTGACGTTCGGCGTCTGCTGCTCCGACGCCCTTCCTCCCAACGCGAGCCGAATCGTTATCTGTCCGTGGCGTGCTGCGGCGCGCATTGCTGGGTACGGGATGGGCTGACAGGGACCGGACAACGGTCTGACGACGCCCAGGACCTGGGCGGAACAGGAGGAACAGTAGATGCTCGGCACAATCATCGGGGCCATCGTGGCCGGTTTGATCATTGGTGCGCTGGCCCGGCTCTTCATGCCCGGCAAGCAGAACATCTCACTGGTCATGACGATCATCATCGGGATCATCGCCTCGGTGGTTACGACGTTGATCCTTGGCGCGCTCTTCCACTACAACGGCGGTGGCGGTATCAGCTGGTGGTACTGGATCGTGAGCATCGTCGTCGCGATCATCGGCATCTCCATCTACGGGCGGGCGACGGACAAGACGACCTGACCCGACGACAGCAAGAGGGTCCGACCGCATTGGTCGGACCCTCTTGCTGTGCCCGCCCGTCACGCCGGGGGTATGCCGCTGAGTGGCCGCCCGCTCGCGACCGCACCCCCCGTTCGGGGCTCAGGGCGTGAGCCCGAGCCGCTCCATCCGCCGGGTGTGCTCGTCGGTCAGCCGGACGAACATCCGGCCGAGCTCGGCGAGGTCAGCGGCCGGCCGACCCGGCACGCCGATGAGCAGGGCGGTGAGCGCGTCCCGTTCGACCGCGACGTGCTGGGCCTGCGAGAGGGCCTCCCCGACCAGGCGCCGACCCCACAGCGCGAGGCGTCCAGCCACGCGGGGGTCCGCGGCCATCGCGTCGCGGACGGCGGTCACGACGAAGTCGGCGCGGCCCGAGTCGTCGAGGACCCGGATGACGAGATCGCGGGTGTCCGGGTCGACGTACGCGGCCACCTCGCGGTAGAAGTCCTGGGCGATGCCCTCGCCGACGTAGGCCTTGACGAGCCCCTCGAGCCACCCGGTGGGTCGGGTCCGTTCATGGAAGGCGTCGATTGCCGCGACGAACGGCTGCATCGCCTGCTCCGGCTCGACACCGAGGCTGCGCAGCCGGTCGGCCAGAAGCCGGTAGTGGCCGATCTCCTGCTCGGCGAGGAACGCGAGCTCGGAGCGCTGCGCGAGGCTCGGTGCCAGCTCGGCGTCGGCGGCGAGCTGGGAGAAGGCGCGCAGCTCGCCGTAGGCCAGGCCACCGAGCAGGTCCACGACGGCCGCCCGGAACTCGGGGTCGGCCAGGTCGAAGCCGGTCGGCTCGGGTGGGGTCAGGGCACCATCGGGGGTGATCATGGAGTCACAGTAGTGAGGTGGTCGGTGCCCCGCTCCGGACCCGGTAGACTGGCCGGGACCATTCGGTGCCCGGTCGGCCCTGAAGATCAGCATTGACGGTGCAGCATGGATGGCGCCGGGTTCCCAGCCCGGGCCTCAGTGCCCCGCAGACCTGCGGGCGTCGCCATTCCTCCCGAAAACCCCCGATCGGCCCGTCAGGAGACACTGAGCTCCCCTGCCCCACCTGGGCAGCGGGGTGCTCGTGCAGACCGAGAGACATACATGACCCAGAGCACGACCGAGGCGCCGGAGACGACCGAGCAGGCGCCGGTGATGGCGACGCCGGCCTCGACCAGCTTCGCCGACTACCCCATCCACCCCGACATCG
>NZ_AWQS01000221.1 GCF_000576575.1 Intrasporangium chromatireducens Q5-1 | reverse complement strand
GTCATCTGCAAAATGAACGACGGTCAACAGCATCCTTCATCTCGTGTTGTCTGCAGAGATTTCGTGGCGCCAAGAACCAGGAATCAATCGCGCCTATGTCTGGTTCAGCGACGGCACCATAGCTGGCTACCGCGACCTCGACACCGGACACGACTACCCGACCTCGCCGGACTGCACCCAGCTGATGGACCACGTTCTGTGCGACTGGATCCGCACGCACGGCATCAATTGCGCGGGGACCCCGAGCGAGCCAACGCCGCCCGAACTGCCCACCGGTCGCGGGCTGCTCGGCTGGTTCGACCGGCGCCGTGCGCGACGGCAGCGCAGCCGGGCCGTTGCGGCCCACCGAGAATGGCAACTGGACCATCCCGCCTGGAAGGTACCGGTGGATCCTCCCCAGGCGGGCTGGCGGGACCTTGTTAGGAATGACCCCGGACAACGCCTCTGGCAGCACGCCGCCGAGCTGCCCTCACCACGGTGGTTCGACCTCGCCGCCAGGCGCGAAACCCGCGCCTGGACCCAAGGCGCCCGTGGCGAGGAGACGGTGGCTGCTGAGCTCTGGCGCATCGCCCGTCCAGGAGCGTGGCGCTACGTCCACTCGGTCCCTGTGGGAGCCAGAGGTTCGGACATCGATCACGTCCTCGTGGGTCCAGGAGGCGTCTTCACCCTGAACACCAAGGCGCACCCGGGCGCCCGAATATGGATCGGCGCGAACACCTTCATGGTGAACGGACATAAGCAGCCGTACCTGCGCAACTCGCGGCACGAGGCAGCCCGCGCCAGCCGACTGCTGACGGCCGCCACGGGTAGCACCATCAAGGCGCGCAGCGTGATCGTTCTCGTTGACCCCAGCAGCATCACGATTCGTACGCCGCCTCCAGACGTCGCCATCACCACACGGCGCGGGCTGCACCGGTGGGCTGCAGCACTGCCGCCCGTCCTGTCCGACCAGGAGGTCGAGACGATCTTCAACCAGGTTCGGCGCTCCTCGACTTGGACGTAGGGGAGGCCGGCATTGCGTCATACCGCCGCCAGTCGGGCCATCTCTCGCAGCACAAGCGGAGGTGGATTCAGGGGCGTTTCGGTTAGGGCCCACCACTCAGGCCGTAAGCGGTATAGGCGTCCTCCCCAGTTTTGAGATACAGCCCCATAGTGCATGGCACTCGATGTTCCCGACGTTCCACTTCCGACGTTACGGCGGCCAACATCTCCGCGCCAACCAGCGGCGGCGCCTTGCCAATGACCGCCAACCGGTGCGCAGCATCGCCTCCCATCCCACCCTGGCTAACCCGTGCGCGTACATCTGCCAGACTCAGATCCGTCGTGCCGGCCACGTAGGTTCGGTCGCAGTAGGAGATGCGTTCTGGCGCATGCCACCAAGTGCCATAGGCCGAGCGGTACGCCACTGTCGCCACTACCAACAAGACACCCGCGACGGCCGACGCCAGCAGGGCCAACCTCCGTTTCATGCCGTGATGCTAGAGCCTTCGAAGTCGCTGGACGGCCGATCCGGCACAGGCGCCACGGGGACATGGGCCGTGCTTGTCCTGAGGCCAACGGGCCCGCTGGCGCGCTGCCATGACCGCAATCCAGCAGAAGAGCGCGCCGAGGAGGAGCCTCACGAGCGGTCGGTGAACGCCCAGTCCAAGCCATCCTCGCCTTGGCCGTCGAAGGTGGGATCGCGTCGCAGCCCGATCTTTGTGGCGACCCTCTGACTGGCGAGATTCGTCGGGCGGATACGGGCGACGACCAGTTCGTCAGGAAGCCGCTCCTGCGCCCAATGCAACAGGGCGGCCGCGGCTTCGGTGGCGTAGCCCTGTCCCCAGGTGGCCTGTTCGGCTTTTAGTGGGGGTACCGGGGGCAAATCGGTACCACTGAGGTGCGCCTCCCAGCTACGGCTGGGAGGCGCACCCTCTTGTTCGGAGCGTGGCCCACGGCAACGGCTTCGCCGCGCACCCCTGCGACGGCTCGCGTGTCGCAGCGCGCCTTGCCCTGACTGAGCCCAGTGCCGTCGCCGTCGGGTCAGGCACGATGCCAGGCATGGACTCGCGCGCCACGGCCCCACCGCCCGACCGCCCGACAGGACCCCCCGGATTCGGGCGGAACCCGATGAAACCTCGTGCGGAGGCGAACGCAGGCTGTAGGTTCGCGGGGGTGACGACGCCTACCGACGCGCCAGAAGTCAGCAGTAACGCGGACAACCCCATCGTGTCGATGAGACTTCGGAACCGGGTGCGCATCAGTGCTGGTGTCACCTTGGTCTGGCTCGTCTTGATGTCTGGTCTCACCGCGGGCTACGACTGGAGCACTGGCGCCGCATGGATGGTGGCTGGTGTGGGGCTGGTCGTGTTTGCGGCCGGAGTGGCGACGATGTTGCGTATGCGCCACGCCCCGATGGCTGTTGCCGTCCTCCTGGTGCTCACCGTCACGTCGCTGGCGACCGCCCTGATGTTCTGCGGCATCTGAGCCGCTCCCCCGGCGGTGGGCTTCAGGGCTGCGGTAGGTACGGGTTCGGGTGGACCCGCCCTGGAGGCCGCGCGAGCCGTGGATGGGTGATGACGCGCGCGGCTTGGGCCTTGGCAGCACGGGCCGCGGCCTGCTCATGCCAGGTGGTCCACAGACGCAGCTCGTCGTAGGCAGGGTCGGTGCTCGCGTGCTCCAGGCACGTGTCGGCGACGGCCTTCGCGGTCGTGTACGCGTGCGTTTCCGCGATGCGCTGGCAGGCGAGCAGCGCTAGGCGTGGTTCGAGGTGGTGGATGTTCTTGCTGATGGCGACGTCGATGAACGGCGCGTCGTCACGGTCGTGCTCCACGCTCCACGTCGCGACTAGCCAGGTCATGTACGCCGTCTCCCGTGGATGCCGCTCGCTCCACGCGTGGACGCGCCGGTCGGACCGGTTCCCGAAGAGGCGGTCCTTGATGGCGGAGACATCCAGGACGTGGCGTTCCCCGAGGGTCGCGATGCGGGTGACGGGTTGGTACAGCAGGTCGCGTGGGCAGCCCGCTGCGGCTTGGCAGTCTGGGCAGCGTCCGAGGCTGGAGCACGGGACGCTGGCGACCACCCGAGCACGCTGCTGGCTCCACCACCTCAGCGCCCGGCTGAAGGCGAGTGCCGGTTTGCTGGGTGGGTCGGTGGCCGGCCCGGACCCGGTGAGCAGCGCGTCGACGGCGCCGAGCAGGGTCCCGGGCTGACCGGGCTCGGTGAGCTGGGGCAGCAGCGCGATGAGCAGATCCAGGATCGCGGTCCCGTTCGCGGGGGCGGCGAGGGCGGCTTCGGTGCGGAGGTGGGGGCAGCGCAGCCGGGAGCACTCCAGCGCGCGGCCGAGCCAGTCGTCGATCTCGCCGGCGGTGGCGGCGTGGACCATCGGGCTCATGTGCCGGGACAGGTGCGCGGCGCCTGGGCCGCGTTGGGCCAGGCCGCGCCCGGTGAGGTACTGGGGCAGCTTCGGGGTGTGCGTGGTGCCACGGTCGTGCGCAGCGAGCAGGGACGGGAGGTCTCGGTAGGTGAAGTTGCGGGCGGCCTCGATGAGCAGCTGGATGAGCACGTCGGCGGTGGTCCGAGCATCAGCCCGGGCGTGGTGCGCCTGCGGGTTGCGCACACCGGTGAGCCGGCACAGGTCGGCCAGGCTGATGACGCTCCGGTTCCCGATGCCGGGGTAGCGCAGCAGCCGAGGCAGGGTGCTCGTGTCGATGATGGGCAGATCTGGCAGGTCAGCCAGGCCGGTCGGGGCAAGCCGGCCGGTGGCCTGCGCGGCCTCGTCGAGCCGTTCGAGCTCGCGGCGCAGGACGCGCACGTCCGCTCCGGTGTGCGCCACGAGGATGGCGTCGGGACGCGCGAGGGCGGCCAGGACCTTGCCGACGTGGAAGGCGAACCGTCGCTTCCGAGCGACGTCGGCGTCGGTGAAGCCGTGCACGGCGCGCGTGGCGGCGTCGATGGGCACGCCCGGGTTCATCTCGACGTACAGCTCGCCCACGGTGGCGCTGCGGCGCCGGCCACGCACGACGGGGACGAGCGCCAAGGAGATGAGCCGGTCACCGTCACCGTCGGGGTCGCGGCAGTACTCGGTGTCCAGCACCAGGAACGGGCGGGCGGTCAGCTGCTCGAACAGCTCGAACTGCGGGTCGGTCAGCGACCGTGTCGTGCTCACGAGGCCTCACTCGGCCGCGGTCCGCTCCCGTTCGAGCTGCCCGGCGTCGAGGGGCTCGAGGCGCTTGACGAGGCGCTCAGCCCGAGCGTGTCGAGCCCCACTTCAGCTGTCGTCCTGCCGGCAGCGGTGCCGAGGCGCTGCTCGACGAGGGCGCCGACCAGCAGGGTGTTGAACAGCGATGCGTACCGCGCGGGCGTACGGTCCGGGGCCGATGGCGGTGGCTGGGTATCGGCTAGGGCCCGCGGCGCGTACGCCCAGCCGCCGGCCTGCTCGTTGTCGACGCGGATGAGGTGCGCGATGGCCTCGAGGTCGGTGAACGCGCCCTGCGAGCGGGCCACGGCCAGGTCGAGCAGGTAGTTGAGCCGGGCCAGGTTGCGGTAGCCCTGCTTGCGGTTCTCCAGGAACGGCTCGAGTTGGTGGCGGATGTTGTTCTCCACCGCAGCGTTGGAGGCGGGCAGGTGCGGGTTGACGTGCAGCAGAGGCAGTGCGGCGGCAACCTTCGGCTCGTACAGCTTGCGCTGCTCGAGCAGTCCGAGCACCGGCGCTGGGAGCGCGGTCACGGCTGCCTCGAGCTCGTCCCACCACGCCGCCCAGGCGGCGGCGCCTCCGGTGAGCAGGTCCTCGCGGGCCAGGACGTCGAGCTTGGCGGCAAGCGCGTCCACGAGGACACGCCGCCCATGCCGCTTCGTCGTCGCCCCGGGCAGGTCCCCCAGCGTCTCGCGGAGCCGCCGCCGCATGTGGAACAGGCTCGGGATGAAGCCCACCTCCGCCCCGAACTCGGACTCCAAGGCCGAGGCGATGGCCCCTCCGTGGTCGGCGATGACGAAGTCGGGTCGGACGCCGAGCTCGTGGAACACCAACCGCCACGCCTGCGCGTTGCCGCGCGGGTAGGCCCGCGCCAGCCGCAGCCGGTACTCCCGCCGGGGCAGGTCCATGCCGGCGGCCGGCGGGTGCCAGTGCACCTCGACGACGACGAGGATGAACCAGGTCTTGCGCCGGCGCCGCCCGTCGGAGGCACGCCGGGTCGCGACGTTGACGTGGTGCTCGTCGAGCAGCCACGTCACCGGGGTGTCGAGCCGGTCGGCCGGCCAGGACGCCAGATGGGCGTCGTTCGCGACCCGTTGCGCCGTCTCCCGGGCCTCCATCTGAGCCTTGACCTCCCGCCACACGAGCGGCGCGTACTGCTCGACAACGTTCGCCGCCAGATGCCACGCGCCGTTGCCCCGACCGCCCCCGGCTTGCGTCAGCGTCAGCCCGGCATCGGCCACCGGAGCCGGTGCGCCAGCCACGCCGTCGAGGTCCAGCCCGTGCATCTCGTGCAGGTGGCGGCGGGCCCGGTCGCGGTACGTGCGCATCATCAGCGACGTCGCCGAGTAGCTCGCCCCCATCGACAGCTCGTTCAGCACGCGCGCGTACAGCGACAGCGACCAGGGCGTGTGCCTAGCCCCCGTCAGCGCGCCCCGGTGCGGGGACAGCAGCTCGTCGCACGTCGCACACGCTTCCGTGCCCACGGCGACGACCTCCCGGGTCAGCGGCGGCGTGAACGTGTGCGCCCCGACACCTTCACGAGGCTGACAGCGGTACCGCTGCCGGCGCCTGGCCCCGGTGCCGTACGCGCCGTGGCGTGTGACCCGTGACCCGCCGTGCTCCGGGCACGCCGGCGGGCGGTGCATCGAGTGCAGCACCGAGCCGTCCGCGTCGGTCAGCACCTGGAACTGGTGGTGGCTGCGGTCCGGGCGAAGGCACCTGAACCGGTGCCAGGTCCCGGCCTTGGTGACGCGCGTCCCGCGGGACTGCAGGCGCCCGTCGGCATGGCCCGGCTCCGGGCAGTGCGACACCGCACGCGGAGGCGACGGCGGGTCCTCCGGAAGCGGCCCGAGGAAGAAGTGGCGAGCCGCGGCAGCGGGGACGCACTCGTACCGCTGCTTCGTCTGGCCCTGAGTCCGGCGCAAGCCCTTGCGCCTCACCACCGACCCGGCGTGCGACGGGTCAGGACACGCAGGCACATCAACATCGGCACCAGCAGCCACAACAACCCCTGAGACATGCGGAGCGCCGGCTCTCCCGCGGCTCGATCGAACTGATCGAGCCTACGGGAGAGCCGGCACTCTTGCCCCCAGAACAACACTAAAA
>NZ_AWQS01000220.1 GCF_000576575.1 Intrasporangium chromatireducens Q5-1 | reverse complement strand
GTCGGCCTCTGCCGCCGTGCCCGAGAGCGCGACGAGCATCGCTGCGGACCGGCGCACCTGCAGGTCGGGCAGGTCCCACGGCTGCGGGCGGTCGGCGGGCCGGGACGCGGTGACCACCAGGCCGGCTGCCGTCCCGGGAGCGTCCTCGACCATCAGGTCGAGGACGAACCGGCGCGGCGCCGTGTCGAGGCCGGTGAGCCGGTAGGAGAAGCCGACCTGCAGCTGCTGCCGCTCCGTGGCGGCCGCCGTCCCGTTGCCGGGCAGTTGCGTCACGCCGGCGACCATGAGGTCGGCCACCTCCAGCGCGCGCATCCGGTCGAAGACGGCACGCTGCTGCTTGATGAGGGTGGCGCCGCGCAGGCCCTGCAGCCACGCGGCCACATCGCCGCGCTCGAGACCGGCGATCCTCCTCTCGTAGAGCTTCTGGACAGCCGCCACCGCCGCCGAGCGGGGGACCGTCACGGTCGCGACGGCCCCAGCGGAGGAGCTGGGGGCCGTTCCGGCGGGGCCTCGAGGTGGGACCGCGGCGCCGCCTGAGAGGCTGCAGCCGGCCAGCGCGAGAACGGTGCCCAGCGTGACGCCGAGGTGGCGACGGCGCATCGTCAGCCGGCGGCTCTGCGGTGCCGCGGCCGGGCAAGCGGTGGGCTGGGATCGCGCTGGGCTCGGGCGGCGTGCGCCACCTCGGGAGTGACCAGCCCCGCCGCGAGCAGCGCAGAGACCGCGCGCCGCTCGGCCCGATCGAGGGGCAGCCCCGTGGCCTCGGCTGCCGGCTCGCTCGAGAGGTGTCGGCCGTGGCGCACCGGGCCGCCGCCCAGGGCGGTCACCACGCAGTCCGCACACCGGACCTCGCGGACCGGGCAGGTCTGGCAGTCGACGAGCATCATCATGATCGCCTCCTTCACGTCGTTGCGATCGAGTGGTTCCCACGCTAGGCGGTGCCTCCGACAGTGGTCGTCGGGCGCCGCCGGGTCAGGTGGAACCTCGCCGCGCCTCCACCCCGTTGTCGGCGGTGGACCATACGGTCGGCCCATGCAGGCGATCCAGAGCACCTTCGACGACCTCGGCACCCCGTTGGCCGAGGTCACGTTCGTCGTGGTCGACCTGGAGTCGACCGGCGGCAGCCCGGCCGACTGCGGCATCACCGAGATCGGCGCGGTGCGGGTGCGCGGTGGCGAGGTGCTCGGCGAGTTCCAGACACTCGTCAACCCTGCCGAGCCGATTCCGGCCTTCATCTCGGTGCTGACCGGCATCACCGACGCCATGGTGGCCGACGCGCCGCGCATCGAGTCGGCCCTGCCGGCGTTCCTCGAGTTCGCCCGCGACAGTGTCCTGGTCGCCCACAACGCCGGGTTCGACATCACCTTCCTCAAGGCAGCGGCCGCTCGCACCGGCGCCGCCTGGCCGGGGTTCGACGTCCTCGACACGCTCCAGCTGGCCCGGCACCTCGTCACACGGGACGAGGCGCCCAACCACAAGCTGTCCTCGCTGGCCCGCATCTTCTGTGCCCGCACGACCCCCGACCACCGTGCGCTGCACGACGCCCGCGCCACGGTCGACGTGCTCCATGGCCTCCTCGAACGGGTCGGCAACCTCGGCGTCCAGACCCTGGAGGAGCTCGGCAGCTACTCGTCCAGGGTGACGCCGACCCAGCGGCGCAAGGCCTTTCTCGCCGAGGGGCTGCCCCACGCACCCGGCGTCTACCTGTTCAAGGACCGCGACGGCCAGGTCCTCTACGTCGGGACGAGCCGCGACATCCGGTCACGGGTGCGGACCTACTTCACGGCGGCGGAGCAGCGCAGCCGGATGGCCGACATGGTTCGCCTCGCGCACGTCGTCCACCCGGTCGTCTGCCAGACCCCCCTCGAGGCGCAGGTGCGCGAGGTTCGGCTGATCGACGAGCACTCCCCGCGGTTCAACCGACGCTCCAAGAACGCCCGACGCGCCGTGTGGGTGCGGCTGACGCACGAGCGCTTCCCGAGGCTGTCCGTCGTGCGCACCCCGCCCACCGACGGGTCCGCCTCCATCGGTCCGTTCCGTTCACGCGCCGTGGCACAGCAGGCGATCGACGCGGTCCACGAGATCCTGCCGCTCCGGCAGTGCACCAAGCGCCTGTCGGGGCCGTCGTCGGCGTGCGCCCTGCTCGACATCGGACGCTGCGGTGGTCCCTGCGTCGGACAGCAGGACGTCGAGGCCTACGCCGCCGTCGTGGCCGAGTGCGAGGCGATCTTCCGGGGGGACGCGCGCCCGGGAGCAGAGCGCCTGCAGGCCCGGCTGGTGGAGCTCGCGCGCCAGGAGCGGTTCGAGGACGCCGCAACCGTCCGAGACCGGTTCGTGCAGCTGATCCGGGCGGCGGCTCGGGCCCAGCGCCTCGCGCCGCTCACCGCGGCTCCCGAGCTCGTCGCCGCCCGACGGCATCACGAGGGCGGCTGGGAGCTGGTCTGCGTGCGGCACGGGCGGCTGGCCGGCACCGCGGTGAGCCCCCGTGGCGCGGACCCGATGGTGCACGTCGCGACGCTGCGGGCCACCGCTGAGGTGGTCGCGCCCGAGGAGGGCCGGCTCCCTGCCCTTGCCGAGGAGACCGAGCTCGTGCTGCGTTGGCTCGAACAGCCGGACGTGCGCATCGTCGACCTCGAGGGCGTCTGGAGCTGCCCTGTCGGTGGGGCCGGACGCATCCGCCAGGAGCTCGAGCCGGCCATCGCTGCCGCCGCCGAGGTCCGCGGCTTCGACCGCGACCAGGTGCTCGCGCCGACGGCCCGGGGGTCTGCCCTGCGACGCGCCGGATAGGGACTGTCACGGCACGCCGGATAGGGTGACGACCGTGATCACCGCCATCGTCATGATCAACTGTGCGGTCGACCGGATCCCCGAGGTCGCCGAGAACATCGCCAACATCCCCGCCGTCTCCGAGGTCTACTCGGTGACCGGGGACGCGGACCTCATTGCCATGGTGCGGGTGCGCGAGCACGAGGAGTTCGCTGACGTCATCGCCGACCGCCTCAACAAGGTCGAGGGCGTCACCGGCACCTCGACGCACATCGCCTTCCGCACCTACTCCGCCCACGACCTCGAGGCCGCCTTCAGCCTCGGCCTCGACGACGCCTGAGCCGCCTGGCCCGGCCGTCCGGTCAGCCCGTGGCTGGCCCGGTCAGCCCTTCGGACGGGTGGCGGCCACCCACCGACCCACGAGGTCGGTTGCCGCGCCGCTGTCGATCGCCTCGGCGGCCGACGCCATGGCCGAGCGCAGGTCGCTGTCGAAGTCGTCCTGGCTCGGGCCGGAGTCGGGCCGCGCCAGCGCGAGGGCGATGCCGGCGTTGAGCAGGACCGCGTCGCGCACTGGGCCGGGAGCCCCGGCGAACACGTCCCGGACCACCCCGGCGTTGTGCCGGGCGTCCCCACCACGAAGCGACTCGACCGGGTGCAGCTGCAGTCCGAGGCGGGTCGGGTCGACCTGGCGGTCGGAGATCTGCCCACCGCGGACCCACCAGACCTGCGTCGTCGTGGAGACGGTCACCTCGTCGAGCCCGTCGTCCCCGCGGAAGACAGCCGCGTCCTTGCCCCGGTTGGCGAAGACACCGGCAATGAGCGGCGCCATCCGCGCGTCGGCCGACCCGACCACCGCATAGGTCGGTTGCGCCGGGTTCGTCAACGGGCCGAGGAAGTTGAAGGCGGTGCCCACCCCGAGGTCGCGGCGCGGCACGGCGGTGTGCCGGAACGACGGGTGGAAGGTCTGCGCGAAGCAGAAGGTGATGCCCACCTCGCCCGCGATCTCGACGACCCGCTCGGGGACCAGGCCCAGGTCGACACCGAGGGCCTCGATGACGTCGGCCGAGCCGGACGACGATGACGAGGCACGGTTGCCGTGCTTGACGACCCTGATGCCGGTCGCCGCCACGACCATGGCGGACATCGTCGAGATGTTGACGGTGTGGGCGCGGTCGCCCCCGGTCCCGACGATGTCGAGGCTCGGTCCGGGCACCTCGATGCGCCTAGCGTGGGCGAGCATCTGGTCGGCGAGGGCCTCCATCTCGGTGACGCTCTCCCCCTTGGCCCGCAGCGCCATGAGGAACCCGGCGATCTGCGACGGGGTCGCCTCGCCCTCCATGATCTGGTCCATCGCCCACCGGGTGGACCGGGCATCGAGGTCCTGGGCGGACAGGAGGGTGGTGAGAACGGCGGACCAGGTCGGCCGGTGCTCCGAGCTCATGCCTCAGGCGACCGGCGTCGCCCGGGCAAGGTCTGCGACGGCGGCCGTGAGGGCGATGGGGTCGAGCGGGTGGGGCACGGCGAGGTCCGCCAGCGACCAGGCTGCGAGCCAGCTGTCCTGGGGCCGGCCGGTGAGGAGGATGACCGGCGGGCACTCGAAGACCTCGTTCTTCAGCTGGCGGCAGATGCCCATGCCGCCGACCTTGGCGGCTTCGCCGTCGAGGATCAGCATGTCGAACCGCTCGGCGTGCACGGCGCTCTCCACGGCCGCGTGCGTGGCGCACTCGTGCCACCGCACGACCTCGACGTCCTTCGCGGGGCGACGACCCACGGCGGCCCGCACGGCGTCCCGCGTCGTGATGTCGTCGCTGTAGAGCAGGATGCTCACGCGGTGCAGTCCCGAGCCCGCCGCTCGCGGGGCGACGGCGGACGAGGAGCTGGGGCTCGAAGCGGTCATGCGGGCGATGCTACCGGCTCTCCGGAGACCCTCTGACAGGGCCCGCGACGCCGTCGGTAGCCTGTGCGCCACAGGGCCAGGCTCCTTCGCGGCTCCGATCACGAATCAGCGGCATCCACCAATAAAAGTGGGGGTCGCTAACGCACTCTGCACCGAATGTGGGAATAATGACCGACGTGGCGACAGCATCGATACCTCCCAGCGCAATTGCCGACACAGGGCACGGCCCGGCGACCCGCCCGAACATGGTTGCGGTGGGCACCATCGTGTGGCTGTCGAGCGAGTTGATGTTCTTCGCCGGCCTCTTCGCGGTGTACTTCCAGCTGCGCTCAGTGCGCACCGACCTCTGGGCTCAGCAGACCGAGAAGCTGAACGTCACGTTCGCGGCGATCAACGCGACCGTCCTCGTCATCTCCTCCGTGTGGTGCCAGCTCGGGGTGTGGAAGGCCGAGAAGGGCCAGAAGGCCCGCACCGGCTCGCTCCTCGACATCAAGAACTGGGGCATGCGGGAGTGGTACGTCGTCACCTACCTCTTCGGCTCCTTCTTCATCGCCGGGCAGGTCTTCGAGTACGCCGAGATGGTCCACGACGGGGTCACCCTGTCGTCCGACGCCTACGGTTCGGTCTTCTACATGGCCACGGGCTTCCACGGCCTGCACGTGACGGGCGGCCTCATCGCCTTCCTCCTCATCATCGCCCGCACGTTCACCACCCGGCGTTACACACACGCCAACGCCACCGGTGCGGTCGTGACCTCCTACTACTGGCACTTCGTCGACGTGGTGTGGATCGCGCTGTTCGCCACGATCTACATCCTCAAGTGAACCTCCGAAGCCAGCGACCACCGATCACCATGGACGACAGGACCTCACAGTGAATGCCTTGGCCGCGCGCCGCCGACACCCAGCTGCGATCGCTCTGCTGATTCTCGTCGGGCTGCTCATCACCGGTGGCGCCTACTCGCTCATCGCGCCGAAGGAGGCCAACGCGTCCGCCGCCCAGGCCGACAACCAGGCCCAGGGCAAGGCGCTCTTCCTGGCGAACTGCGCCTCGTGCCACGGCACCGGCGCGCAGGGCACCAACGACGGCCCCTCGCTCTACGGCGTCGGCGCGGCCTCGGTCGACTTCCAGATGGGCACCGGGCGGATGCCGCTGACCCAGCCGAACGTGCAGGCCCCGCGGCAGGAGAAGATCAAGTTCAACCAGGACGAGATCTCGGCGATCGCCAGCTACGTCGCCTCGCTGGCCCCGGGCCCGAACGTTCCTGACCAGAAGTACACGACGGTCATCCAGCCCGGGTCCAAGGACAACAACGAGGCCATCGCCCGTGGTGGCGAGATCTTCCGGGTCAACTGCGCCATGTGCCACAACGCTGCCGGTGCCGGTGGCGCCCTGACCCGCGGCAAGTACGCGCCGCCACTGCAGGGGGTCGACCCCAAGTACATCTACGAGGCCATGGTGACGGGACCGCAGTCCATGCCGGTCTTCAACGACACCAACATCACGCCCGAGTCGAAGCAGCAGCTGATCTCCTACCTCAAGGCGATGGAGAACCAGCCCGAGCAGGGCGGCATGACGCTCGGCAGCCTCGGCCCCGTCTCCGAGGGCCTGTTCGCCTGGACCTTCGGCATCGGCATCCTCATCGGCTGT
>NZ_AWQS01000219.1 GCF_000576575.1 Intrasporangium chromatireducens Q5-1 | reverse complement strand
GGTGGGGGTAGGACGGCAGCGCCCGCAGCTTGCCGTCGACGTAGTGGCTCTTCTCCTGGCGGAACCCGTCGAGGTCGGCCTCGGACAGGTGGCCCTCGAGGAACGAGCGGGCGTACATGCCGGGCGAGGCGTGACCCTGGAAGAACACCTGGTCCCCGCCGCCGGCGTGCTCCTTGCCCCGGAAGAAGTGGTTGAAGCCCACCTCGTAGAGCGTCGCGGCCGACGCGTAGGTCGAGATGTGGCCGCCGACGCCGATGTCCGGGCGCTGCGCGCGGTGCACGAGGACCGCGGCGTTCCACCGGACGTAGCGGCGGAACTCCCGCTCGACCTCCTCGTCACCCGGGAACCACGGTTCGCGCTCCGGCGGGATGGTGTTGATGTAGTCGGTCGCGGTCAGCGACGGCACACCGATCTGCTGCTGCCGGGCCCGCTCGATGAGCTTGAGCATGACGTAGCGGGCACGGGTGCGGCCCTTGTTCTCGAGGACGGCGTCCAGCGAGTCGATCCACTCCTGGGTCTCCTCGGGGTCGATGTCCGGGAGCTGGCTCGGGATGCCGTTGAGGATCGGTCCGGCTTCGGATGCCACGTGATTGTCCTTTCGTCGCGCCGAACGCGTCAGGACCGGTCGGCCCTCCGCGCGCCTCCATCCATCCTCCACCAGATCGTGCCCCCCGTCACAACCGGGTGGGCAGCGAACAGGTGTGCACCGCACTGGGCCCGCGCGGGCGGCTCGCACACGGTAGCGTCGTTCCCACGGGGTGACCGGCCCCGGGCAACGTCACGACGCAGGAAAGGATTGGTGACGCGAGCATGACCGCGGGAGCGGCGTCACTGGGCAAGCTCGGCTTCGCCAAGGGCCAGGTCATCCAGGAGTTCGGCTACGACGACGACGTCGACGACGAGGTCCGGTTCGCCATCGAGGAGGTCGTCGGCAGCGAGCTCGAGGACGAGGACTTCAACGAGGGCGCCGATGGCGTCCTCATCTGGTACCGCGACGGGGACGAGGACCTGGGGGACCTGCTGGTCGACGGCCTCACCAACCTGTTCGACCAGGGCTTCGTCGTGCTGATGACACCGAAGGCCGGCCGGGACGGGCACGTCGAGCCGAGCGAGGTCGAGGAGGCTGCGTCCACCGCGGGGCTGCAGACCGGCGGCGCCGTCAACGTGTCGGCCGTCTGGACCGCCAACCGGCTGATGCCACCGAAGGGTTCTCGGCGCTGACTGGCACACTGTGCGTCACGAGGCCCGGCAAGCGAGGCCCGGACCGGTGAAAGAGGCGTGACCATGAGCACCAACGACGTGGGGACCGTCCCGGCGGTCGGCGACCTGGCGCCGGACTTCTCGCTGCGGGACCACCACGGCGTCGAGATCTCGTTGAGTGCGCTGCGGGGGCGCACCAACGTCGCCCTGGTCTTCTACCCGTTCGCCTTCTCCGGGATCTGCACGGGTGAGCTGCGGGAGATCCGCGATGGGCTGGAGGACTTCCAGGACGACGGCATCCAGGTGCTGGCCATCTCGTGCGACTCCATCTACAGCCTGCGGGCCTGGGCGGACACGGAGGCCTACTTCTTCCCGCTGCTCGCTGACTTCTGGCCGCACGGCGAGGTCGCCCGGCGCTACGGCGTCCTCGACGAGCAGAGCGGCGCACCACGCCGCGCGACCTTCCTGCTCGACCGCGACGGCACGGTCGTGTGGCGGGCCGTGGGCGAGCCGGGAGAGCACCGCGACTTCGCTCCCTACCGGCGCGCCCTCGCCGAGCTCCGCGCACGCGAGGAGTGACGACGGTCCGTTGTGCTGACGGTGGGCGCGCAGAGCCCGCGCACCTGACACAATGATCCCCGCCGTCCGGGCCCTCAGGTGGTTCCGCGCGGCCAGGGGCCTGTAGCTCAGTTGGTAGAGCACCGCGTTTACACCGCGGGTGTCGTCGGTTCGAGCCCGGCCGGGCCCACGTGGAAGATCTTGTGCTGCGTGACGTCGTCGCCCGTCTCGAGGCGCTCTACCCGCCGGCCAGTGCGGCCGCCTGGGACCGGGTCGGCCTGGTGACCGGGGATCTCGACCAGCCCGTCCGGCGCGTCCTGTTCGCCCTCGACCCCACGCTCGCCGTCATCGAGGAGGCGACCGTCTGGGGCGCGGACCTGCTCGTGACGCACCACCCGCTCCTGCTCCGTGGCGTCCACTCGGTCGCGACGTCCAGCGCCAAGGGCGCGAGCGTGACCCGCCTCGTCCTCGCCGATGTCGCCCTCTACGTCGCGCACACCAACGCCGACGTCTCGGACCCCGGGGTGAGTGGGGTGCTCGCGAACGCGCTGGGGCTCACCTCCCAGCGTGCTCTCTCCGAGATCGAAGGGTATGCCGCTGGGCGGGTCGGCGAGCTGCCGGCACCGCTGTCGCTGGCTGAGTTCGCAGGCCGGCTGAGCGAGGTGCTCCCCGCGACGGCGGGTGGACTGCGGGTCGCCGGCGACCCCGACGGCCAGGTCTCGCGCGTGGCCGTGCTCGGCGGCTCCGGTGATGACCAGTTCGACGCGGTGCGGGCCAGCGGCGCCGACGTGTACGTCACCGCGGACCTGCGACACCACCCTGCCCTCGAGGCGCGAGAGGAGGCCCGCGGCGGCACCCCTTATCTCGTCGACGCGGGCCACTGGGCCACCGAGTCGCTCTGGCTCGAGGACGTGCGGCACCGCCTGCTCGACGCGCTGGGAGAGGATGCTGCCGAACCCGTTAGGGTCGAGACCAGGGTGACGACCATCCGCACCGAGCCATGGACTTTCGTGGTGGGTGCCAACAGCGCTCGTCCCGCCAGACCATCCGGAGGTGCGTCCTGAAAGCCGACCCGTCCCGCCAGTGGCGCCTGCTCGACCTGCAGGCGATCGACACCCGGCTCGACCAGATCGCCCACGCCAAGGCCCATCTGCCCCAGATAGCGGCGATCACCGGCGCCGAGGCGGACCTCTCGGGGCTCGACGTCGACCTCGTCAACGCCCGCACCGCGGCCGACGACGTCCGGCGTGAGCTGGCCAAGGCCGAGCAGGACGTGCAGCTCGTGCGCGACCGCGCCGCGCGCGACCAGGCCCGACTCGACTCGGGGCAGGGCTCGCCGAAGGAGCTGACGTCCCTGCAGCACGAGCTCGTCTCGCTCGCCCGCCGCCAGTCGGAGCTCGAGGACCTCCAGCTCGAGGTGATGGAGCGGACCGAGACGCTGACCGACCGCGTCGCGCAGATCGAGCAGGCCAGGGCAGAGGCTGCCAAGCGTCTCGACGCCCTGCGTGCGGAGCAGACCGACGCCCTGCGCGACCTCGAGTCGGAGGCCAACCAGGTGGCGGCGAGGCGGCCCGACATCGTCGCCGGCATCGGCGAGGACCTCGTGGGGCTCTACGAGAAGATCCGCGGCGCGAGTGGCGGGCTCGGTGCGGCCGAGCTGAAGTACCGCCGCTGCGGTGGATGCCGGTTGGAGCTGGGCAACGTCGACCTCGACCGGATCCGCAAGGCTCCGGAGGACGAGGTCGTGCGCTGCGAGGAGTGCCGGCGGATCCTCGTCCGCACCGCCGAGTCAGGCCTGTGACCGGAGCAGCACGACCTCGCCTGCTGGTCGAGGCGGACGGCGGGTCGCGCGGCAACCCCGGGGTGGCCGGCTACGGCGCGCTCGTGCGCGATGCGGACAGCAAGGCGGTGCTCGTCGAGCTCGCTGCACCGCTCGGGCAGGCGAGCAACAACGTGGCCGAGTACTCCGGCCTCATCGCCGGCCTGCGTGCCGCGCTCGAGATCGACCCCGCGGCCGAGGTTGCGGTGCGGATGGACTCGAAGCTCGTCATCGAGCAGATGTCGGGTCGCTGGAAGATCAAGCACGAGGACATGCGTCGCCTGGCCCTCGAGGCCCGGGAGGTCTGCTCCGAGTTCACTGCCGCCGGTGGCTCCGTGCGGTTCCAGTGGGTCCCGCGCGAGCAGAACAAGGCTGCCGACGCCCTGAGCAACGAGGGAATGGACGGGCACCACGTCCGTCGGGACCACCGGGCTGCGGCCGACGAGGCAGCGGATGGGGCGGTGTCCGAGGCTCCCACCGGGACTGGCCTGCAGCTGTTGCTGGTGCAGGTGCCGGTCGACGAGGGGCGTGCGGCGGCCGTGGCTGCCGGTGCCCGCGAGCTGCTCGGCCCCGATGCCCACGTCACGGCGGCGAGCAACCCGCTGGCGGATGCAGTGGCCCGCGAGATCGCGCAGCCCTTGGGTGTGGCGGTGACCTCGTCGGACGACTGGGCCGGCCCGAGCGCGACCGCGGGGGCCGACGAACGCGTGCGAGCGGCATACCACTCGTTGGTCGAGCGGGGCGGCACCGTTGTGGCAGTCACGACGCGGCAGGGAGTGCTCACCGTCCTCAGCGAGGTGCTCGGACTCGCCCATGACCGCTTCTGGACCATCGCGACCGCGCCCGGCAGCCTGAGCGCGGTCGAGGTGTGGCCGGACGGCACGGCCTCGGTGGCATTCACGAATCGGACGGCGCATCTGCGCTGACTGGCGCTGTGCGATATTCGGGCCATGAGCTACGCCGGTGACGTGAGTCCAGTCGAGACCTGGGAGGCTCTGCAAGCCGACCCGCGCGCCGTGCTCGTCGACGTGCGGACGCGCGCCGAGTGGACGTACGTCGGCCTGCCCGACCTGTCCCCGCTCGGGCGCGAGGTCGTGCGGATCGAGTGGGTCAGCTATCCCGAGGGCCGGGTCAACGAGCGCTTTCTCGCTGACCTGACCGATGCAGGCGCCGGGCAGGATGACGCGGTCTACTTCCTCTGCCGCTCCGGCGTTCGGTCGGTCGCTGCAGCGGAGGCGGCCGCCGCCGGCGGCTGGCGACGCGCTTACAACATCCTCGACGGTTTCGAGGGGCCGCATGACGCGGATCGTCACCGCGCGGTGGCCGGTTGGAAGGTCGCGGGGCTGCCGTGGGTGCAGGGATGACGGAGGGGACGAAGGGCTGGCGTCCTGACACGCTCGCGGTGCGAGCAGGACTGTCGCGAAGTGGATTCCACGAGACGTCCGAGGCGCTCTATCTCACGTCCGGGTTCGTCTACGAGTCGGCCGAGGCGGCGGAGGCGGCCTTCAGCGGGGGCAGCGAGCGGTTCGTCTACTCGCGCTACGGCAACCCGACCGTGCGCATGTTCGAGGACCGCATCGCGGCGATCGAGGGCGCAGCGGCGGCATTCGCGACGGCATCAGGCATGGCCGCGGTGTGGGTTGCCCTCGCGGCGCTGCTCGGCAAGGGCGACCGGGTCGTCGCGTCGCGGTCGCTGTTCGGATCGTGCTTCGTCATCCTCGACGAGATCCTGCCGCGGTTCGGGGTCGAGACGGTCTTCGTGGACGGCCCGGACCTCGAGCAGTGGCGCACAGCCCTGTCCGTGCCGACGACGGCCGTCTTCTTCGAGACGCCGAGCAACCCGATGCAGGAGCTCGTCGACATCCGTGCGGTCTCCGACCTTGCCCATGCCGCCGGAGCGCAGGTCGTCGTCGACAACGTCTTCGGGACGCCTGTGTTTTCCCGGCCCCTCGAACACGGTGCGGACATCGTCGTCTACTCCGCCACGAAGCACATCGACGGGCAGGGCCGTACGCTCGGCGGCGCGGTCCTCGGCACCCGCGAGTTCATCGACGGCCCGGTGCAGAATCTCATGCGGCACACCGGACCCGCCATGTCGCCGTTCAACGCATGGGTCCTCGTCAAGGGGCTCGAGACGATGTCGCTGAGGGTCGAGCGGATGGGGGAGAGCGCCCTCGAGGTGGCGCGTTTCCTCGAGGACCATCCGCGGGTCCGCCGCGTGGTCCACCCCTTCCTCCCCTCGCACCCACAACATGACCTGGCGGCGCGGCAGATGCTGGGTGGCGGCTCGGTCGTCACCTTCGAGATCGAGGGCGGGAAGGGGGAGGCCTTCGCGTTGATGAACTCCCTGCGCGTCGTCGACATCTCCAACAACCTCGGCGACTCGAAGTCGCTCATCACGCACCCGGCGACGACGACCCATCGGCGGCTGACGCCCGAGGCAAGGCGAGCCGTCGGCATCACGGACGGCGTCCTCCGGATCTCGATCGGCCTGGAGGATGTCCGGGACCTTGTCGAGGACCTGTCGCAGGCTCTCGGCTGAGTCGATCTCTCCGGTGAGTCGGCCGCGTCCTGGGTTGCGTCGAGCGCTCCGCTGAGCCGACCGCTTCGCTTTCCCGGGCGCTGGTTGTCACCCGACCTCCATGCGGCCGTCGCAGTTGCCCCAGGGCGGCGCCTACCGGCGGTGACCCGGCCTTTGCTCCCCTGCTCCGGGTGACCCGGTCGAGCCGTGCCGCGCTGCTCGGTCAGCTGGCTTGG
>NZ_AWQS01000218.1 GCF_000576575.1 Intrasporangium chromatireducens Q5-1 | reverse complement strand
AGCCCGTCCGGAGGAACTTCACGACGTCGCAGTGGAGCTCATGGCCGAGCTCGCGGGGCGGCTCGTCCCCCAGCATCTGCGGCACCCGCTCGGCGTCGAGGTTGTCGAAGACGAGCGGCACGTCGATGCAGTGCAGAGCGAGGCCGTGGGTGGGGGAGCGCCAGGTGAAGAGGCTGAGCCAGGTGGGTGCGGAGGCCGACCGGGCTCGTTCCTTGGCGACGCGCAGGGCCAACGAACGGAAGACGCGGTCCGTGACATAGCGGCCCACGACCGCAGCGGTGCCCTCGCGTCGCGGTCCCGGGTTGGCCGCGAGCCACGCCCGGCGCACCTGGGGCCGGACCCCGATCTGCGAGAGGAGCAGGGCGGGCGGGATGAAGCGAAGCTTGCTCCGAGCGGCGGTGAAGATGAACGTGAACTCGTCCTCGGCCGTGCTGACCAGGAGCGGTTTGTCGCCGCCGATCCCCAACGCGTAGGACTCGGGGGTCGGGCGGGTGATCAGCTCACCGTCGACCACCGGGCCGAAGGACAGCCCCTCGTCGAGCATCGAGCGCAGCGTCGCGATGGCCCCGCTCCTGGCCCCCCGGGAGGGCGCTGCGTCCTGGGCCGCGCGGAGGGCGTCCTCGCTGAGCGACGAGAAACCCGCGACGGTGGGGTCCACCCCTGCCTCCTGGGCCACTGCCCGGGCTGTCGCCCTCGCCGCGTCGGCGGGGATGTCTGCGTAGACGCCGGACATCGAGTAGGCGCGAGCGAACAGGTGCTGCGCCCGCGGCATGCCGAGCAGGGTGAGGACCGCGCCGCCACCGGCGGACTGGCCGGTGAGGGTGACCCGTCCGGGATCACCACCGAACGCGGCGATGTTCTCCTGGACCCACTCGAGCGCGAGCAGCCAGTCGAGGACCCCGCGGTTCTGGGTGCCGTCCTCGACCCAGCCGAAGCCCTCGAACCCGAGCCGGTAGGAGACGGACACCGTGACGACACCGTCCCTGTTGAACCCGGCGCCGTCGTACCACGGGCTCGACGGCGACCCCGTCAGGAAACCGCCGCCGTGGATGTAGACGAGCACGGGCAGCTCGGGAGCCCCGCCCGGAGCGGGCGTGAAGACGTTGACGTTGAGGGTCGACTCTCCCGGATAGGACGGCTCGGGGATGAGCGTGACCCCGCCGTCCCCGCCCCGCTGCGGCGTGGCGCCATACCGTGTCGCGTCGCGGACACCCACCCAGGGGCGGTGCGGCACGGGGGCCGCGAAGCGAAGCGGTCCGACCGGAGGCTCGGCGAAGGGGATACCGAGGAAGGCCGCCGACGTGCCGCGCCAGATGCCGCGCACCCGGCCGGTCGTCGTCGTGACCTCCACCAGCCACACCCTACGGGCCACGCCGTCCACAGGCGGGGCTTCGCGGGGTGAGGGCGTCGCTCGTCGGAAGTACCCTGAGGCAATGCCGCGCCCCCCACTCGATGCCCTGCTCCATGCTGCCGTCACCGGCCTGGGCGGCACCGAGCGTCCCGGACAGGTCCAGATGGCGAAGGCCGTCGCGCGCGCCGTCGAGACGGAGGAGCACCTGCTCGTCCAGGCAGGGACCGGCACGGGCAAGTCGCTGGCCTACCTCGTCCCGGCGGTCGTGCACGCCCAGGAGAGTGGCAAGCCGGCCGTCGTCGCGACAGCGACGCTGGCCCTGCAGGCCCAGATCGTCGACCGCGACATGCCCCGGGTCGCCGAGGCACTGACGCCGCTCCTCGGCCGCCGCCCGACGTACGCGCTCGTCAAGGGCCGACGCAACTACGTCTGCCTGCACAAGCTGGAGGGCGGCTTCCCCGACGAGGACGAGGCGCTCCTGGGTGTGGGCCAGGTCGACGCAGCCGCCGGCCGGCTCGGGCAGGAGGTCGTGCGCCTGCGGGAGTGGGCCGACTCGACCGAGACCGGCGACCGCGACGAGCTCGTCCCCGGGGTATCGGAGCGGGCCTGGCGGCAGGTGTCCGTCTCGGCCCACGAGTGCCTCGGCAGCAAGTGCCCCCTCGTCGCCGAGTGCTTCGTGGAGCGGGCCCGCGCTGCGGCCGCCGACGTCGACGTCATCGTGACCAACCACTCCTTCATGGCCATCGACTCGTTCGAGGGTCGCCAGATGCTCCCCGAGCACGACGTCCTCGTCGTCGACGAGGCGCACGAGCTCGTCGACCGGGTCACCTCGACCGTCAGCGACGAGCTGACCGGGGCGATGGTGGGCACGGCTGCCAAGAAGGCCGGCCGGATGTCCGAGAACGCCGCCGCACTCACCGAGGCGGGCGACCTGCTCGCGACCGTCCTCGAGCCGCTCGAGGAGGGTCGGCTGCTCGGTGTTCCCGACTCGCTCGGCCTGGCGCTCGCCCGGGTCCGGGACGCCGCACGTCAGGTGCAGTCCGATCTCAAGCCCACCTCGAACGAGGACGCCGACGGGGCCCGTCAGGTGGCCAGGGCCGCCGTCGACGAGGTGCAGGAGAACGCGGAGCGCATCCTCGAGGAGCGCGAGCTCGACGTCGTCTGGGTGAGCCAGGACCAGCGACGTGGGCCCGTCCTTCGGGTCGCCCCCATGAGCGTCGCCATGCTGGTGCGTGACAAGGTCTTCGCCGAGCGCACTGTCGTGCTCACCTCTGCCACGCTCGAGCTCGGCGGCACCTTCGACGCAGTGGCCGGGACGATCGGGCTGCGTGGAGAGGGAGCGCCTGCCTGGCAGGGGCTCGACGTCGGGAGCCCCTTCGACTACCCGCGACAGGCGATCGCCTACGTCGCCGCCCATCTGCCGCCCCCGGGCCGTGACGGGGCGAGCGACGAGAGCCTTGACGAGATCGAGCAGCTGGTCCGTGCGGCCGGTGGCCGGACGCTCGGGCTCTTCTCCTCGATGCGCGCCGCGCAGACGGCCGCGGAGATCATGCGGGCGCGTCTCGGGGACGACTTCCCGGTGCTCTGCCAGGGGGAGGACCAGATCACGACGCTGGTGCGCCAGTTCGCTCGCGACCCTCGCACCTGCCTGTTCGGGACCCTGACCCTGTGGCAGGGCGTGGACGTGCCCGGCTCGTCGTGCCAGCTCGTCATCATCGACCGCATCCCGTTCCCGCGCCCGGACGACCCGCTCGCCTCGGCCCGGTCGCAGGCGATCGCGCGGATGGGCGGCAACGGGTTCATGGCGGTCTCCGCCACCCATGCCGCCCTGCGGCTGGCCCAGGGCGCCGGACGCCTCGTCCGCCGCGCCGACGACCGTGGCGTCGTCGCGTTCCTGGACTCTCGCATGATGACGGCGCGCTACGCCGGGTTCCTCCAGCGCTCGTTGCCGCCCTTCTGGCCCACGACCGACAAGGCGATGGTGCTCGGCGCGTTGACGCGACTCGACCAGACAGCGCCGGCTCCGCTCCCGGTGGAGGAGCCCGCCATGCGCACCCTGACAGGGACGCGGGCCGAGGACGGCGCCGAGCACCCGAGGCCCGTGGCCCCGACCCCACCTGTCGCTGACTCGCCACGTCGGGCCGTCACGGGCGGGCACGCCTGGACCGACGAGCAGGACGAGGAGCTGCGCGACGCCGCGGACGCGGGGCTGCAGCTGGACGAGCTCGTCGAGCACTTCGAGCTGCCGGGTGAGGCGATCGCGGCCCGGGCCGAGCAGCTCGGGGTCAAGCTCGCCTCGGGCGCCCTGTTCGACTGAGGTCCGACACTCCCCGGCCCACGGGTCGGCGCACCGGTGAGGTGCCCGAGCAGAGTGGGGTCGCGGTGCCCGGTGAGCGCCGGCTTCCGGTGTCGGCGGCGCATGGCACAGTGGTCGCCATGACCGCAGCCGAGCTTTCCCCACTGACCCTCATCAGTGGGCCCGAGGAGGTGCTCGTCGAGCGCGAGCTCACCTCTCTCGTCGGGCGGGCGCGCGACGCGGCAATGGAGGTCGTCCGCATCGACGCCGCCGGCTACGAGCCCGGTTCGTTGCTGATGCACGCGAGCCCGTCGCTCTTCGGCGGGGCCACCTTCATCATCGTCCGCGGGCTGCACGAGGCGTCCGACGAGCTGCAGGACGACCTCCTGTCCCTGCTCGCCGCACCGGCCGAGGACGTCTTCCTCCTGGTCACGCACGCGTCGGGACAGCGCGGCAAGCGGGTCCTCGACGCCCTCAAGAAGCAGCGCGCCCGGGTCGTGACGTGCCCGGCGATCAAGAACGACCGGGACAAGAGCGACTTCGTCCAGCAGGAGTTCTCCAGGGCCCGCCGCCGGATCTCGAGCGACGGCGTCCGCGCGCTGGTCGAGGCGGTCGGGCGCGACGTCAGCGAGCTCGCCGCGGCCTGCGCCCAGCTGATCGCCGACACCGAGGGCCTCGTCACCGAGGCGGTCGTCGACACCTACCACGGTGGCAAGGTCGATGCGACCGGCTTCCGCGTCGCCGACGCCGCGATCGCGGGCAACACCCCCGAGGCGCTGCGCCTGCTGCGCCACGCGATCGCCTCCGGCCTCGACCCCGTGCCGATCGTCGCCGTCCTCGCCTCCCAGCTGCGCGGCCTGATCAAGGTCGGCTCCGCCGGGCGGGGGAGTCCCGAGCAGCTGGCGAGCAGCGTCGGGATGGCGCCGTGGCAGGTCAAACGCGCCCGGGCGGCCCTGAGCCACTGGAGCAGCGAGGGCCTGGCCACCGCCCTGCAGGCCGTGGCGGCGGCGGACTTCGCCGTCAAGGGCGGCGGGCGCGACCCGGTCTATGCCGTCGAGCGGGCGATCCTCACCATCACCGGGGCCCGGTCCAGTGCCTGAGGTGGCGCCGCCTCCCCCTTGGGCCTCGGCACCTCCGGCCTCGGCACCTCCGCCCCCGGCACCCGCGGTTCCGCCGCCTGCGGGCTCGACCCGAGCGGCCCCGCCGCCTGCGGGCTCGGCCCGAGCGGGCCTGAACGGGGCCAGCGGTGGGCAGCTGGGCGGCATACCGGCTGGGGCGGGCACCGCCCGTTTTGGTGGGCACCCGGCGCGCTGGTAGATTTCTCCCTTGCGTGCGCGCTCAGGTCGTGCGCGCATGCATGCACCACCCAAGGCTGCTCACGCAGGGTGCCCCACGCCCGGTCCCGAGCAGTTTTGCCGCCCTCTAACGGCAACTACCACCGACCAAGAAAGAACCTCACGTGGCAAACATCAAGTCGCAGATCAAGCGGATCAAGACCAACGCACAGCGCACCGAGCGCAACAAGGCGGTCAAGAGCGAGCTTCGCACCTGGGTCCGCAAGTTCCGCGAGGCCGCCGAGTCCGGCAACAAGGACGCCGCGGCCGAAGCCCTCAAGCTCGCCTCGAAGAAGCTCGACAAGGCGGTCTCCAAGGGCGTGATCCACAAGAACCAGGCGGCCAACAAGAAGTCGGCCATGGCCCGGAAGGCTGCGTCCCTCTGACGCCACGCGGCCGCTGACCGAGGGTCTCGCACCAAGCTGGTGCGGGGCCCTTCGTCGTCAGCCCCTCCGGTGCGCTGCCCGGACTGCGGTCACGACCGCCTCGTATGTCGGCCTGGGCAGCACGGCGCCCTCGCGGCGGACCGCGCGCGGGTCGATCCGGATGAGCCGGTTGACGCGGACCTCGCTCGGGCGGCCGCGGCCGTCCCACGGGCCGGTGCCGATGTCGACCCACAACCGCCCGGCACGGCGCTCCTGCGCCGCGTCACGGTCGTGGTCCTGGCTCGTCAGCTGCAGGGCGATGAGCCACGGGCCCTCCCGGCCGATCACGAGCACCGGCCGGTCCTTCCCCTGAGAGTGGTCCTCCTCGTACGGCACCCAGGTCCAGACCACCTCGCCCGGGTCGACCGTTCCGTCGTCGTCCCCGGCGTACGTCATGTCCGGCAGGGTCGTCGCGTCGCCGGGATAGGACCCGTATGCCGCTGTCCCGCCCTTTCGTGGCGTGGCGGCCCCGGGGCGCGGGGCGAGTCCGCCACCACGAGGCCTGAGGGCCGGCCGGAGGAGGTCGGTGAGGCGGCGCCGCAGTGCGGCCAGGGGACGAGGCATGCGGCTCACGGTAACGGTCGTGCCCCCGGCTGTGCCCCCCACTAGAATCGCGTGGCTCGGGTCGATGGCGATCCCCGCGCGCCACCTGTCCGACGCTCGCCCGGAGTCCACGTGTCCCCTCGCCAGCGCACCGCCCTTGCCATCGGCGCCCTCGCCGTCGGCGGCTTCGCCATCGGGACGACGGAGTTCATGACGATGGGGCTGCTGCCGCAGCTCGCTGCCGGCACGGGTGTCGGCATCGCCACGGCGGGCCACTACGTCTCGGCCTATGCGCTCGGCGTCGTGGTCGGTGCACCCGCCGTCGCGCTCCTCGCAGCGCGGCTGCCGCGCAAGGGCCTGCTCATCTCCCTCATGGCGTTCTTCGCC
>NZ_AWQS01000217.1 GCF_000576575.1 Intrasporangium chromatireducens Q5-1 | reverse complement strand
CGTCGAGGCCCACTCGGCGAACGACTCGTTGAGCCACAGGTCGTCCCACCACTTCATCGTCACGAGGTTGCCGAACCACATGTGGGCCAGCTCGTGCAGGATCGTCAGGGCGCGGCGCTCGACCTTCGACTCCGAGACCTTCGACCGGAACACGTAGATCTCGGTGAAGGTGACCGCACCGGCGTTCTCCATCGCGCCCATGTTGTACTCGGGCGTGAAGATCTGGTCGTACTTCGCGAAGGGGTAGGGCTGGTCGAACTCCTTCTCGAAGAAGGCGAAGCCCTTCTTGGTGCAGTCGAAGATGTTGTCCGCGTCGAGGTACTGGGTCAGCGACTTGCGGCAGTACACGCCGAGGGGGACGACGCCGCCACGGGTCTGCACCTCGTCGCGGACCTCGTCGTACGGCCCGGCGATGAGGGCCGTGATGTAGGAGGAGATCCGCGGCGTCGGCTCGAACTCCCAGGTGGCCTTCTCGACGTGGTCGGCGACGCCCGCGGGCGTCGGCGCGGGGGTGAGGGAGTTGGAGATGACCTTCCAGTGGGCGGGGGCGGTCACGGTGAAGCGGAAGCTCGCCTTGAGGTCGGGCTGCTCGAAGACGGTGTACATGCGCCGTGAGTCCGGCACCTCGAACTGCGTGTAGAGGTACACCTCGTTGTCGACGGGGTCGACGAAGCGGTGCAGGCCCTCGCCGGTGTTGGTGTAGCGGCCGGTCGCGTCGACGGTCAGCTCGTTGGTGGCCTGCAGGTTCGGCAGGGCGATCCGGGAGTCCTTGAAGAGCTCGGCGGGGTCGAGCTGGTCGCCGTTGAGGGTGACCCGCTCCACCGTCCCCCCGATGAAGTCGATGAAGGTCTCGGCGCCCGGCTGCGTGCAGTCGAATGTGACCGTGGTGACCGTCCGGAAGGTCTCCGGCCCGGTCGTCAGGTCCAGCCGCACGTCGTAGCTGTCGACATGGAGCAGCTCGGCGCGGCGCGCGGCCTCGTCGCGGGTCAGGTTGGTGCCGGGCACGAGGGTGGCCTCCTTGGTCAGACGGGTGGGTTTGCGGCGCCGTCTCACTCTGCGGACGGCCGTGTCGCGGCACACATCCTCGCACGAGAAGTCCCAAGTCTCACCCGGCCATCCCCGGCGGGGCCGCCGAGCGGGCTTTGACATGATGACGTCATGACTACGAACGGGCGTCAGAGCGTTGAGATGTGGTTCGACCCGATCTGCCCCTGGGCATGGATGACGTCCCGGTGGCTCATGGAGGTCGAGAAGATCCGGGACATCGACGTCACGTGGTCGGTGATGAGCCTCGCGGTGCTGAACGAGCACCGGCACGACCTCGACGCCGCCTACCAGGAGCTGATGGACAACGCGTGGGGCCCGGTGCGCGTCATCATCGCCGCGACCGAGGAGCACGGCGAGTCGGTCATCAAGCCCCTCTATGACGCCATGGGCGAGCGCATCCACCACCGCAAGATGCACGACTTCGACAAGATCATCGCCGAGGCCCTCGACGAGGTCGGCCTGCCGGCCGAGCTGGCCAAGGCGGCCCACCACAAGACCGGCGACGCCGCCCTGCGCCGCAGCCACAAGCGGGGCATCAGCCTCGTCGGCACGGACGTCGGCACACCGATCATCGCCGTCGAGGGCGTCGCCTTCTTCGGGCCGGTCGTCAGCCCGTCACCGAAGGGGGAGGATGCCGGTCGCCTGTGGGACGGCTGCGTCCTCGTGGCCGGCACGCCGGGCTTCTTCGAGCTGAAGCGGACCCGCACCGTCGGCCCGATCTTCGACGCAGCCAAGCCGTGAGGACCCCAGTGCGCATCCACATCGGCGGCGACCACGCCGCGTACGAGCTGAAACAGGTCCTCGTCGAGCACCTGCGCGGTGCCGGCCACGACGTCGTCGACCACGGCCCCGCGGTCTACGACGCCCAGGACGACTACCCGCCGTTCGTCCTGCGGGCGGCGACGGCGGTCGCGGCCGAGGAAGGGTCGCTCGGCGTCGTGCTCGGCGGCTCCGGCAACGGCGAGCAGATGGCCGCCAACAAGGTCGCCGGCATCCGGGCGGCGCTCGCCTGGTCGCCGGAGCTGGCGGCCCTCGCACGAGAGCACAACAACGCCCAGGTGGTCTCCATCGGGGCCCGGTTCACCTCCGACGACGTGGCGAGGCAGATCGTCGACACCTTCGTGTCCACGGACTTCACGAATGAACCGCGCCACGCGCGGCGCGTAGGTATGGTGACGGCGTACGAGAAGAGCGGCGAGTTGCCGGCTCTGCCCGGGGCGTCGGGGGACTGACGCTCCGGGGAAGCCGGCCTGAGGTGGGGCATCCGCGAAGGGGTGGAGGCTTGGCGACGCACAGCGTCCTGACACGGCACCCCCGACTGTCCGCCCGGCGGATGCGGAGGCTGGGTGACTTCGCGGCGCGCTTCGAGCGCTCGCGGACCGGGCTCGTCCTGACGTTCCTCGCCGCGACGGCGCTCACGGGCTTTGCCGTGCTCGCGTGGCCGCCGTACATGCCCTGGGCGGCGTACTCGCTCATCGTGGTGGGTGCGGGCCTCTTCCTCGAGCCGCTCCCGCTCCTCGTCGTGTACGCCGGCGTGGCCGCCGACATCGTGGTCGTGGGCGGCGTCCTCGGTGACCGCAAGACCGCCACGGTGGGCACCATCGTCGTCACCTTCCTCCTCATGGTCCTCATGATGTGGCTGGCCCGGGCGCGTTCGGAGGTCGGGCTCGTCGGGGTCAAGGGCGAGTCGATGCTCGTCGACATGCGCGACCGGCTCAGAGCGCAGGGCGAGCTCCCACCGCTGCCTCCCACGTGGGGTGCCGAGGTCGCCCTCGAGTCGGCCTACGGTGACCGGTTCGCCGGCGACTTCGTCGTCGCGACGAGGTCGACGGACGGCCGGACCCTCGAGATCGCCCTCGTGGACGTCTCGGGCAAGGGCCGCAACGCCGGCACCCGCTCCCTGCTCCTCTCGGGGGCCCTCGGCGGGCTGCTCGGTGAGATGAACGAATGCGGCTTCCTCCGCTCCGCGAACAACCACCTGCTGCGGCTGCGGTGGCCGGAGGGGTTCGCGACGGCGGTCCACGTGGCCGTCGACCTCGTGGACGGCACGTTCTCGATCGGCTACGCCGGCCACCCGGCGGCCGCCCAGTTCTCGGCCGGGTCCGGCCGCTGGGTGATGCTGCAGGGTGGGCGTGGCCCGCTGCTCGGCGTCATCGACGACGCCGACTTCCCCCGTGAGGAGGGCATGCTGCGCCGCGGAGATGCCCTCGTGCTCTACAGCGACGGCGTCATCGAGGCCCGCGACACCGCCCTGGTCGACGGCATCGACCGGATGCTCGGGCGCGCCGAGTCTTACGTGACGAAGGGGTTCGAGGGGCTTGCCCAGCGTCTCTGCGACCAGGCCGCCGCGGGGCACGGCGACGACCGCGCCGTCGTGACGATCTGGCGCCGCTGAGTCCCACGAATCAGCCAGGCCCCACGACCGTGTGGCGGGTGGGAGGGGGCTCCGGTCACCGCGTCATTACGATGCTCCGATGACCGAGCAACCGCAGTCCTACCGTCGCAAGCCGCACGTCGTGCCCACCGACCTGCCCGCCGATGTGACGCCCGCTCGGGTCCGCACCTTCGTGCGGCGCGGCCGCCTCTCGCCGCTGACCACCGAGCGCCTCGAACAGTTCGGACCGGCGCGGGCGCTGCCCGCTGGCCCGTTCGACCAGAAGGCGGCCTTCGGTCGCGTCGCCCCGCTCGTGCTGGAGATCGGCTGCGGCCACGGGCACGCCGCCATCGCGTATGCCGCCCACTTCCCCTCCCACGACATCCTCGCCATGGACGTGCACACTCCCGGCATCGCCCGCGCGCTCGCGCAGGCCGATGCGGCCGGCGTGCCAAACCTCCGGGTCGAGGAGGGCGACGCCGTGGTGTTCCTCGAGGAGCGGGTGGCTGACCACACCTTTGACGCCATCCACCTCTTCTTCCCCGACCCGTGGCGCAAGAAGAAGCACACGAAGCGCCGGTTCGTCAGCCCGACCAACCTCGACCTGCTCGCCCGGGTCCTCAAGCCCGGTGGGCACGTCCTCATCGCGACCGACCAGGACTTCTACGCCGAGCACGTGCTCGCAGAGGTGGCGGCGCATCCGCGGTGGACCGCGTCCAGGCTCGACCGGCCCACATGGCGGCCGCGAGACGGCTTCGAGGCCAAGGGAATTGCCGCGGGGCGCAGGATTAACGAGCTGCGCCTCGACCTCGTCTGACCGCACGCGTGCGGCCGGGCATCAGGCGACTTCGTCGCGAGATGCCCGGCCTCGATGCGTCGGGGCAACAGGATTTGAACCTGCGACCTTCCGCTCCCAAAGCGGACGCGCTACCAAACTGCGCCATGCCCCGCGGCCCGGTCACGACGCCTCATCAAGCGGCCGAGGCGATTTCGTCAAGATCGGGCGCGACCAGTAGGCTAGCGCCTCGATGGCCCGGGTCACGACCGGGTCCCGCGGGCGTAGCTCAATGGTAGAGCCTCAGTCTTCCAAACTGATTACGCGAGTTCGATTCTCGTCGCCCGCTCGCGACCGACGGGGCGCCACCACACGGGTGGCGCCCCGTCGTCGTCCCCGGCGTCAGGTCGAGGGTCAGGGGGACGCGAGCCCGGCCCTGATCCGGACCGCCGCGACGATGATCGCGACGCACGTGTCGGGGTCGAGCCGCCCCGTGTTGAGGACGAGGTCATACGAGAGCGGGTCGGCCGGGTCGAAGCCGTAGAGGTCGCGCGACATCTCGACCCGCACGCGGTCCTCGCGCTTCTGTCGGCGCGCCGCGCGCTCGAGGGTGATCCCACGCTCGCCGGCGGCCCGCTCGATGCGCTGCTCGACCGGGCCGTCGAGCCGCACGTGCAGCGCCGATGCGAGTCCCGCCAGGATGAAGGCGCCGTTGCGCCCGACGATGACCCCGCCCTGCTCTGCCCACTCGGTCACGGTCAGGCTGTTCTGCTTGACCAGCTCGACCCGGTCCTGCTGGGCCGTCGGCACGCCGGCCCCGGCCTCGCCGGTGCTCATCCCCATCGCCACGAGGACCCGTGACAGGACGCCCTCCTTCTCCCGCTCCGACTCCTCCTGCTCGAGCTCCTCGGACGAGAAGGCCTGCTGGTGGTAGGGCAGGTCGAGCGCCTCGGCGACGCGCGGGCCGATGTACTCCGCCCCGGAGCCATAGGACTCGAAGAGCGTGACGACTGGCTTTGGCCGGATCGGGCTGGGCTCGGGCATCTGTCCTCCTTGGGGCCTGACGTCCATCGTGCCCGCCGGGAGGGTTTGTGCAACCCCGACCGGAAAACCGCTTCGCCCTCGCCCGCCGACTGCCTACCGTGGCGACATGGACCGACCCGCCCTGCTGGACGCCCTCAAGGACCGCGACGCCGTCCTGCGCGCCTTTCTCGCCGCCGACGGCAGCCTCCGCTCGATCCCGACGAAGCTGCGCAAGCGCCTCGTCGTCCTCGACCACCTGGCCCAGCAGTTCGAGCCGGGCGAGCGCTACGACGAGGTGGAGGTCAACGCTCGACTGCGGCCGTTCCACCCGGACGTCGCAGCTTTGCGCCGCTACCTCGTCGAGGAGGGGTTCCTCGACCGACGGGACGGCGAGTACTGGCGTTCGGGAGGGACGACGAGCTGACTGCGCGCTGCCGGCGTCGCCGGGTGAGCGGCATACCGTATGCCGCTCAGCTCGCCCCGCGCAGACCGAGCGCCTCTGGCAGGTGGCTGGGGGCCCCCTCGCGCTCCAGCCCCTCCGCGATCGCGGTGGCCGTGCGCGCGGACGGCCAGGCGTGCGTCCAGAAGAGGGCCGCGGCGCCCGGCACGGCGAGCACGAGCGGCAGCCAGCTGCGTGGCGGCAGGACCGAGACGAACAGTGCGATGAAGACGGGCGCTTCGCAGATCGCGGCACGCAGGACGGTCGTCGAGCTGAAGTAGCGGATGCTCGTCTCCGCAGCGTTCTCCTCCGGCAGACCGCGGGGGAGGGCGGGCACGGCGTAGCCGACCTGGCGGATCAGCACGGCCGAGCCGAGCAGTGCGACCACGACGAGGCCGAGCTGCCACCAGGCCGGCCACGGCGCGGCCGTGTCGATGAAGACGCGAGCGAGCGCGACGAGCACGGCACCGCCGCCGATCGTGCCGGTGAGCAGCTGGAGCATCCGGAGACGGTCGCCGAGGGGCGCAGGCATGGCCGACATGGCGCCGAGCATAGGCGCAATTATCGCTCGCCCCCGCTGGCGGCTAGCATGGTGGGTCGGTGCGTCATGCCCTCATGGCGTGCTGCCGGTGGCTCCTCGTGAGTGGCCGACTCCCGAATCCGAGGCCGTCCCGCGGCCGCAACCC
>NZ_AWQS01000216.1 GCF_000576575.1 Intrasporangium chromatireducens Q5-1 | reverse complement strand
GCCCCCACCGGCGATGCCCGGGGCGGTCCCGGACGGCGGACCGGGACGTCGCCATGACGCCGGTGGGGGCCGCCGACGTGCTCGCCGGCGGTGTCGGCTGGCTCGTCACCGTCGTCTCACCTCTCGTCGTCGCGGGTGCCCTCGTCGTCGCCGGCAGCGTGCTCGCCCGCACCCGCAGCACGACGATGGCGCTCGGGATCCTGCTCGACCTGTTCCTCGTCGTGGGTCTGCTGCGGCTCAGCGCCACGGCGACGTGGGCGGCCATCCTCACCGCCGCTGCGATCGTGCTGATCCGCAAGGTCGTGATGCTCGGACTCGCCCGGGGCAGGCAGGCGCTCGCCGCCGATGCTCCTCAGCCGACCTCGCGCTGAGCCGGCGCCGTGAGCCCGGGTCGTCGTGAGGTGACGGGCTCACCGAGCGGCCAGCTCGCGATAACGTGGCAGTGGCCCGGTTGGTACCACACGAGGTCGAGGCGCTCGGCCCAGCAGGCGGCCGGGACGAGCGGCCCGACCAGCGCCCTCGTGGACGCGACCGAGACGCCATCGCCCTCCGCGTCGAGCGTGAGGTGCGGGCGCACGTCGGGGAACTCAGCGGCATACGGCAACTTGTCGGGGAACGCCGCGCAGAGGTCAGCCGTCAGCGCGCGGAACGGCGTCTCGGGCTCGGGGACCAGGTGGATGATCCCGTTCGGAAACACGTCGAACCGCTCGAGCCGGAACGCGAAAGGCGCGGTCCGGGCCGCGATCGACGAGACGGTCGCGAGCCGCTCCGGGGTCAGCTCGGCGCGCGTCAGGAAGGGACCGAGCGCGGTCACGTGGGCGTGGACGAAGCCGGGGTCGCTCGACAGGTAGTCGACGTCATAGTGCTCGTGCCGGCCCCGCACGAACGGCTCGAGCTCGGGGACGGGAACCTGCAGGACGGAGTGGCCGGTCACGTTGACAGCATCGTGCCCCCGGGCGAGACTAAGCAAGCGCTTAGTTACTCACTGGGAGGTTCGCATGCCCCGGCACATCTACGAGGAGGACCACGAGTCCCTCCGCAAGTCCGCCCTCGAGTTCGTCGAGCGGACGCTGCGCCCGCGCGAGGAGCAGATGGCGGAGCAGAAGTCGATCGGCCGGGAGGTCTGGCTCGAGGCGGGCCGACAGGGCTTCTTCGGCTTCTGCATCCCCGAGGAGTACGGCGGTGCGGGCGTGGTGGACTACCGCTTCAACGCCGTCCTGACGGAGGTCTGGGCCGGGTTCAACGCCGCCGTCAGCTCGTGCTTCGGCATCCACGGCGACGTCTGCCCGCCCTACATCGTCGACCTCGGCACGGAGGAGCAGAAGCGGCGCTGGCTGCCCGGCATCGCGAGCGGCGAGCTCATCATCGCGATCGGGATGACCGAGCCGTCCGGCGGCTCCGACCTCGCCGCCCTGAAGACAACGGCCGTGCGCGACGGTGACGACTGGGTCCTCAACGGGTCCAAGACCTTCATCACCAACGGCTACCAGGCCGACCTCGTCATCGTTGCCGCACGGACCGACGCGTCCAAGGGCGCCAAGGGCATCACGTTGTTCATGGTCGAGCGTGGGATGGCCGGCTTCGAGAACGGCCGCAAGCTCGACAAGGTCGGCATGCCCGAGTCCGACACGGCCGAGCTGTTCTTCGAGAACGTGCGGGTCCCCGACGCGAATCGGCTCGGCCCCGAGGGGCTCGGCTTCATCGCGATGATGCAGCGGCTGCCGCAGGAGCGGGTCGGCTCGGCGGTCAACAACGTCAACCACGCGAAGGCAATCCTCGAGGAGACGATCCAGTACGCCAAGGAGCGCAAGGCCTTCGGCCAGCCCATCGGGGCGTTCCAGTACAACAAGTTCCTCCTCGCCGAGCTCGTCACGAAGATCGAGGTCACCCAGTCGTTCGTCGACGAGTGCGTCCTCGCGCACGGGAGGGGAGAGTTGAGTGCCGTCGACGCCGCCAAGGCCAAGTGGTGGAGCGCCCAGGTGCAGAACGACGTGCTCGACTCGTGCCTGCAGCTGCACGGCGGCTACGGCTACATGAACGAGTACCGCGTGGCCCGCGCCTGGAAGGACGCCCGCGTGACGAAGATCTGGGCCGGCTCCAACGAGATCATGAAGGAACTCATCGGAAGGGACCTCGGGCTCTGATGGGGGTGGAGGAGATGGCTGCACCAGGAGCAGGTCGGCACGTCGGCACCGTCGCCATCGTGACGGGGGCCAGTCGGGGGATCGGCCTCGGCATCGCGGAGCGACTCGTCGCCGAGGGCGGCAAGGTCGTCATCACCGCTCGAAAGCCGGACGCACTCGCCGAGGCGGTCGAGCACCTCGGCGGCCGCGCGAACGCGGTCGGGGTCGCCGGCAACGCGGCCGACGAGGCGCACCAGGAGGAGGTCGTCGAGGCGGCCCGGTCGACCTTCGGTGGCTTGCACTACCTCGTCAACAACACCGGCATCAACCCGGTCTACGGGCCGATGCTCGACAGCGACGCGCAGGTGGCGCGCAAGGTGCTGGACGTCAACCTCGTCGCGGCGTTCTCGTGGATCCAGCGGGCCGTCAAGGCGGGCCTCGGCGACGCCGAGCACCCGGGCGCCGTCGTCAACCTCGCGTCGGTCGCTGGGCTGGGAGCCTCCGGCACCATCGGCTGGTACGGCATCTCGAAGGCCGCACTCATCCACCTGACGAAGGAGCTTGGCTACGAGCTCGGCCCCGACGTGCGGGTCAACGCCGTCGCACCGGCTGTCGTCAAGACGAAGTTCGCGACCGCGCTGTACGAGGGGCGCGAGTCCGAGGTCGCCGCCGCCTACCCGATGAAGCGGCTCGGGGTGCCCGAGGATGTCGCGGGCGCGGTGAGCTTCCTGCTCTCGCGCGACGCCGGCTGGATCACCGGGCAGACGCTGACCATCGACGGTGGGGTCACGCTCGGGGGAGCGCTCTAGACCCTCGGTATGCCGCTGGGCCGGGACCGCACGCAGGCGCAGTCCCGGCCCAGCGGCGTCCGATCTACGGGTTGAGCAGGGCCGTGAAGGCCGACTTGACCCCGTCCGTGACGACGGTCGGACCGCCGAGGACGAAGCCGGCCTGCACGGTCGACGGCGTTGCCGACTTCACGATCTCGGTCGTGACAGCCCGCGTGGCGGGAGGCAGCGACGCCTGCTTGGCCAGGACGAGGGGGCCCGCGGTCGCAATGAGCGCACCGCCCGCCAGCGCGTCCGGCCAGTTCTCGCCGGTGGCGAGCGCGATGCCGGTCGCGTCGTCATCAGCGGACCCCGGGTTGGCCCAGAAGGCCCGGGCGACGAGGGCCGCGGTCTCGTAGCGGTCCCTCCCGGCCAGCTTGTCGGTCCATCGGAAGGACGCCTTGGCCGTCGCGCCGCCCACCGCGAACACCTCGGTGCCGGCAGCCTGCTCGGCCGTGAGGTAGGACTTGACGACCGGCGGCAGGACGCTGTCCTTCGTCAGCACGACGGAGGCGGCATACCCGGCTGCCGTGGCGCCGGCGGCCAGCCCGTCCGGGAAGTTCTGGCCGGTCGTGGCGAAGATGAACTGGGGATGCCCCTTGCCGCCCACCCGGGCGACCTCCTTGGCGACCGCGACCGACGTGGCATAGCGGTCGCTGCCGGCCAGCCGCTTCACGGTGTAGCCCCGGTCCATGAGGCTCTGGGCGGCCGCCCCCGAGATGGCTCCCGTGCTGCCGAGGACGTAGACGACGCCCTTCGTGCCCAGGATGCGCTTGACCTCGTTCATGGTCGCGGCGTCGATGTAGGCCGTGTGGCTCAGCAGGAGTGGGCCGCCGACGGCGCCGGCCAGCGCGGAGCCACCGAGGGCATCCGCGTAGTCGTCGTACCGGCTGATCACGGCAGCCGCGGCCGTGGGCCCGTTCGTGGTGCCGGCGTCGTCCCACATCGCCGTCGAGGCGGCGACGGCGGTCGCGATGCGGTTCGGGCCCGCGACGCGATAGACCGGGACGGCCGGCGCGGCGGCCAGGGCGGGGGGCAGGACGGTCGCCGTCAGGACCGCAGCGCTCGCGGCGGCGAGGGTGAGGCGGAGGGGAGTTCGCACGGGTGCTCCTTCACGAACGGCGCCGGGTGCACCGGTCCGCGGTCAGGTTATCCCCGTCCGGACCGTTTGGGTCCGAAACCGCGCGGCTGGGCCGGGTCACCATTCGACGGTCACAGCAGGGTGACGAATCAGTCACGGAACCGGCCCCACGGCGAGTGTCCCGATCGCCTCTGAAGTCACATCCGTCACTCTGGTCACATGATGTTCCTTATCTTCGCGATGCTGGTCGCGACCGGTCTCGGTGTAGCGATCGTCGGCTCCGTCGCCCTGCCCGCGCGCCGCGACGGCAGGGGACTCTTCACGACCCGCGCGGCATCGCGCCTCGCCGGGGTGCGGCGTCGCCGTCCGCGGACCCACTGAGCCATCGCGGCCATCGCGGCCGCAAGCGGTGGGCCGCACGGCCCCTCGGCAGCGACGGGGCCGCCGGCACCGCGTGATTGGATGAGTGCGTGGACAACCTGTGGCTCTACGTCATCATCGGCCTGATCATCCTCGTGCTCGGCGCCGGCCTCGTCTATGGCCTCATGCGCGGTGGCGGCCGCGCCGAGACGCCGATCGACGAGCGCGAGGCGCCGCGGCAGGCGCCCCCCGGGTTGCCCGCCGAGGACATGGACCGTTCGCCCGGGCAGGCCACCGGAGCGGCGCCGGCGCCCGAACAGCCCGGTCAGCCCTCGGAGGGGCCGACCGAGATCGGCGTCGAGGAGATCATCCCGGCGCCCGCGGTCGAACGGCCCGAGTCCGCCCGCGGGCGGCTGCAGCGGCTCCGCGCCCGTCTCGCCCGGTCCAACTCGGCGATCGGCAAGGGGCTGCTCGCCCTGCTCTCCCGGGGCAAGCTCGACGAGGAGGCCTGGGAGGAGGTCGAGGACACCCTCATCGCCTCCGACCTGGGCGTCGAGGCCGCCACCCAGCTCGTCGACTCGCTGCGCACCCAGGTCAAGGTCGAGGGCGCGACCGACGAGGCGACCGTCCGGGACTGGCTCCGCAAGGACCTGCTCGAGCTGGTCCAGCCCGACATGGACCGGCGGATCGCGTCGTCGCGCGTCGGCATCCGGCCCGCCGTCATCCTCGTCGTCGGGGTCAACGGCACCGGCAAGACGACGACCGTCGGCAAGCTGGCCCGCGTCCTCGTCGCCGAGGACCGCGACGTGCTGCTCGGCGCAGCCGACACCTTCCGGGCGGCGGCGGCCGACCAGCTCGAGACGTGGGGCGGCCGGGTCGGCGTGCCGACGGTGCGTTCCGACAAGGAGGGCGCCGACCCGGCCGCGGTGGCGTTCGACGCCGTCAAGGCCGGCATCGAGCAGGAGGTCGACGTGGTCATCATCGACACGGCGGGGCGACTGCACAACAAGGTCGGCCTGATGGACGAGCTCGGCAAGATCAAGCGGGTCATCGAGAAGCAGAGCGACATCGACGAGGTGCTCCTCGTCCTCGACGCGACGACCGGCCAGAACGGCCTGCAGCAGGCCAAGGTCTTCGCCGAGGCCGTCGACATCACCGGCATCGTGCTGACGAAGCTCGACGGCACGGCCAAGGGCGGCATCGTCGTGTCCGTCCAGAACCAGCTCGGCGTCCCCGTCAAGCTCGTCGGCCTCGGCGAGGGGCCGGACGACCTGGCGCCGTTCGACCCCGAGGCCTTCGTCGACGCCATCGTGTCGTGAGGCCGTCGAGCGGGCGGTGAGCCGGCCGCCCGGGCGGCTGAGCGGCATACAGTGAGGCCGTTGCCGGAAACGAGAACGTCACACCCGCGCTGATCTGTTGACGCGCCCGTAACGTCCGGCGCGAGCAACGGAAACGGGCGCTCCCGAGACTCCTCGGCATGAAAGACGCACTCAACTCCGGCGACACGGCCTGGATGCTCGTCAGCGCCTCGATGGTGCTGCTCATGACGCCGGCCCTCGCGCTGTTCTACGGCGGCATGGTCCGCGGCAAGTCCGTCCTCAACATGATGATGATGTCCTTCGGGGCGATGGGCGTCGTCGGTGTCGTGTATGTCCTGTGGGGCTACTCGATGTCCTACGGACCGCACTCCGTCGGCGGGCTCTTCGCGAACCCCCTGGACCTGTTCGGGCTGCACGGCGCCATCACCGACAGCACGGGTGCCTACGTGATGAGCGGCAGCTACCCGACCGTGGTCAACGTCGCGTTCCAGCTGACCTTCGCGATCATCACCGTGGCCCTCATCAGCGGCGCCATCGCCGACCGCGTCAAGTTCAGCACGTGGCTCGTCTTCAGCGGGCTGTGGGTGACGCTCGCGTACTTCCCGCTCGCCCACCAGGTGTGGGGTGGCGGCCTGTTGTCCGGCTCGGC
>NZ_AWQS01000215.1 GCF_000576575.1 Intrasporangium chromatireducens Q5-1 | reverse complement strand
TGAGCCGGCTCAGCGGCATACCGCGGGCTTCTGCGGCGGCTGGGGCGGTGACGGACGGCCCGCGTCGCGGGTCATGTGTCCTAATGGAGGTATGAGCAGACGAACGACGCCACCGTTCCGGGCCGACCACGTCGGCAGCCTCCTTCGTCCGGCCGCACTGCACGAGGCGCGGGCCCGGTTCGCCGCCGGCGAGATCGACGCCGACGCGCTCGCCGAGGCCGAGAACGCCAGCATCGACGACGTCATCGCGCTCCAGCGGGACGTGGGGCTGCAGACCGCGACGGACGGGGAGCACCGGCGTGCCTCGTGGCACATGGACTTCATCTACCAGCTCGGCGGGGTGGAGCGGACCGACCAGATGCTGCAGGTCCACTTCCACAACCCGGGTGGCGACCTCGACTTCGAGTCCCCGGCCATGGCCGTCACGAAGCGGATCGGTCTGAACCACACGATCTTCGGCGACGCGTTCACACATCTGCAGAGCCGGGTCGGGGAGCTGGCCCCGGATCTGACGCCGAAGCTGACGATCCCCTCGCCGAGCATGGTCCACTACCGCGGCGGCCGTTCGGCCATCTCCCGTGAGGTCTACCCCGACCTCGACGAGTTCTGGACCGACCTGTCCACGGCCTACGCCGCCGAGGTCCGCGGCCTGGCCGAGCTCGGCTGCAGCTACCTGCAGCTCGACGACACCAGCCTCGCCTACCTCAACGACCCGCGGCAGCGGGCGCTCGTCGCCGAGCAGGGCGGCGACCCCGAGCACCAGCACGAGCGGTACATCCGCACCATCAACGCCGCCCTCGCCGGCCGCCCGGAGAGCCTGCGGGTCACCACCCACCTGTGCCGGGGCAACTTCCAGTCCTCGTGGGCCGCGGAGGGCAGCTACGAGTTCGTCGCCGAGGCCCTCTTCGGTGGCCTCGAGGTCGACGGCTTCTTCCTCGAGTACGACGACGAGCGGTCCGGCGGGTTCGAGCCGCTGCGCTTCGTCCCGCCGGGGAAGATCGTCGTCCTCGGGCTCGTCACGACGAAGTCGTCGGTCCTCGAGAGCAAGGACGACCTCAAACGCCGCATCGACGAGGCCGCCCGGTACGTCCCCCTCGAGCAGCTGTGCCTCTCGCCGCAGTGCGGCTTCTCCTCGACCGTCGAGGGCAACGCCCTGACCCGCGACGAGGAGATCGCCAAGCTGCGCCTCGTCGTCGAGACCGCGCAGGAGGTCTGGGGCTGAGGATCGCTCGCGACAGCGAGCGCCTGTACGTAGGGCGCGCGCGGCGCCCCGCCGGATCAGGCTCGCAGGACCTTCTCCATCGGCCGGCCCTTGGCCAGCTCGTCGACGAGCTTGTCGAGGTAGCGGATCTTCTGCATCAACGGGTCCACGACCTCCTCGACCCGCACCCCACACACGGACCCGGTGATCATCGAGGCTCGCGGGTTGAGCTGGGCGTCGGCGAAGAAGTCCTCGAAGGTCGTCCCCGCATCGAGGTGTGCCTGCAGCGCGGCCCGGTCGAAGCCGGTCAGCCACTCGATCACCGCGTCGAGCTCGGCCTGGCTCCGGCCCTTCCGCTCGAGCTTCGTGACATAGAGGGGGTACACCGAGGCGACGCTGCTCGTGAAGATCCGGCTCACCCTCGTGAGGGTAGCCCGCGGCTCTGCCGTCCCGGGGGCGATCAGACGTTGACATGCAAATTTCCGCTTGCCTATTGTCGGGCTCGTGGAGGACCTGTTCGCCGCGCTGGCGGACCCGACGAGGCGCCTGATCCTCGATGAGCTGACCGAGCGGGACGGCCAGCCGCTCTTCGAGGTCTGCTCACGGCTCATGACCAAGCACCGGCTCGCCATCACCCGGCAGGGCGTCTCGCACCACCTGCGGGTGCTAGAGGAGGCGGGTCTCATCGCGACGCGGCGTGCCGGCCGCACGAAGCTGCACTACCGACAGACGGCGGCGCTGGAGCGGCTTGCCCAGCGCTGGAGAACCGAACCGAAAGCGAGGCCCGACATGCTCCGGATCACCGTGACGAGTGTCTTCGTCGACGACCAGGCCAAGGCGCTGGCGTTCTACACCGACAAGCTGGGCTTCCAGCCCAAGACCGACCAGCCCGCCGGCGACTTCCGTTGGCTCACGGTCGTCAGCCCGTCCGACCCCGACGGGGTCGAGCTGCTCCTCGAGCCGAACGAGCACGAGGCGGCCAGGGCCTACCAGCAGGCGCTCGCGCAGGACGGCATCCCGGCGACCTCGTTCCAGGTGGACGACGTGGAGCGGGCCCACGCCGAACTGACCGACCGCGGCGTCGTCTTCGTGCAGCCGCCGACGGACCTGGGCCCGGTGACAACGGCCATCCTCGATGACACGTGCGGCAACCTCATCATGATCGCCAGCCCGCCGCGGACGGCCGGCTGAGCGGGAGCCAGCGGACCCTACGAAAAGGGCTGAGCGGCATACCCATTCGTCGGTATGCCGCTCAGCGGCCTTCCAGCGGAACGGGCCTCGGGCAGTTGCGGGCCTTCACACCAGGGCCGATCGTTGCCACGATGGGGGACATGGCGGCACCACAGAAGCAGGCGGCATACACGACCCGCGCGCTCGCCACCGAGACGTGGGACGACTTTGCCGCCCTCGTCGAGGCGAACAACGGCGTCTGGGGCGGCTGCTGGTGCATGGGCTTCCACCCGGAGGGGCTGAACGAGCAGAGCGCTGAGGCCAACCGAGACAACAAGCGGGCCCACGTGCGCCGGGGAACCGTGCGGCAGGTCCTCGTCTACGACGGCGACGCGTGCGTGGGCTGGTGCCAGTACGGCACGCCGGCCGAGCTGCCAGGGATCAAGAACCCGACGGCGTACGACAAGGAGCTGCGCGAGCTGCCCGACTGGCGGATCGGCTGCATCTTCACCGGCAAGGGCCACCGCCGGAGCGGCGTCGCGCGCGCGGCCGTGACCGGTGCGCTGGAGGCGATCGCTGACGCCGGTGGCGGCGTCGTCGAGGCCTACCCCGAGCAGGTCGAGGACCGCCGCCCGCAGCAGGGCGCCTACTTCCACACCGGTCCGGAGAGCCTCTTCGAGGAGCTCGGCTTCGAGCGGGACCGACGAATTGCCAAGTGGCGCTGGGTGATGCGCCGCGACGTCCGTCCCTGAGCCGGTCGGCTCGCGAGGCTGCCGGGCGGCCCAACAGGCGGCCGCATGCCCAGAAAGGCGTGCCGCTAAACCCCGCTGGCGACCAGTTGAGGAGCAGGATCAGGGGGAACCGAACCGTTGACGTCGTCGGAAACTCCTGACTACGCTGCAAGATAGAAAGAACTTTTCCGCAATGCGGAAATGACCGCACACTGGGAACCACCGAGGCCCCAACCGAAGGACGGGTGAAGACAGTGACCGAAGATGTGCAGCAGGGCGGCGTCGAGATCGCCGGCGCGATGCGGGACCGCTTCGACGAGGTGCTGACGCCCGAGGCGCTCGAGTTCCTCGCCGACCTCCACCGGCGGTTCGACGCGCGGCGCCAGGAGCTGTTGCGCGCCCGCGCCGAGCGGTACGAGCAGCTCGTCTCCGGGCGCCAGCTCGAGTTCCTCCCCGAGACCAAGCAGATCCGGGAGAGCGACTGGCAGGTGGCCGAGCCGGCACCCGGCCTCGTCGACCGGCGCGTCGAGATCACCGGGCCGACCGACCGCAAGATGACGATCAACGCGCTCAACTCGGGAGCCAAGGTGTGGCTGGCCGACTTCGAGGACGCCTCGACCCCCACGTGGGACAACGCCATCCAGGGCCAGCTCAACCTCCGCGATGCCCTCGACGGCACGATCGACTTCACCTCCGAGGAGGGCAAGAGCTACGCCCTGCGCTCCGCCGAGGAGCTGGCGACCATCGTCGTGCGCCCCCGCGGCTGGCACCTGCCGGAGAAGCACCTCCTCGTCGACGGGGAGCGGATGTCCGGCTCGCTCGTCGACTTCGGGCTCTACTTCTTCCACTGCGCCCAGCGCCAGCTCGACGCCGGCAAGGGGCCCTACTTCTACCTGCCGAAGATGGAGAGCCACCTCGAGGCGCGGCTCTGGAACGACGTCTTCGTCCATGCCCAGGACCGACTCGGGATCCCGCAGGGCACGATCCGGGCGACGTGCCTGATCGAGACCTACCCCGCCGCGTTCGAGATGGAGGAGATCCTCTACGAGCTGCGCGACCACTCGTCCGGGCTCAACGCCGGCCGCTGGGACTACATCTTCAGCGTCATCAAGAAGTTCCGCACCCGCGGCCGCGACTTCCTCCTGCCCGACCGCAACCAGGTCACCATGACGGTGCCCTTCATGCGCGCCTACACCGAGCTGCTCGTCAGCACGTGCCACAAGCGGGGCGCCCACGCGATCGGCGGCATGGCGGCCTTCATCCCGAGCCGTGACCCGGAGGTCAACGAGGCCGCCTTCCAGAAGGTGACCGACGACAAGACGCGTGAGGCCGCCGACGGCTTCGACGGCTCCTGGGTCGCGCACCCCGGGATGGTCGAGCTGTGCAAGGAGGCCTTCACCAAGGTGCTCGGCGACCGCCCCAACCAGCTCGACCGGAAGCGGGACGACGTGCACGTCGACGCCGAGCAGCTGCTCAGCGTCAGCGCCACACCCGGCACGGTGACGGAGGCCGGGCTGCGCAACAACATCAGTGTCGGCATCCAGTACCTCCACTCGTGGCTGCAGGGCACCGGCGCCGTGGCGATCTTCAACCTCATGGAGGACGCCGCGACCGCCGAGATCTCGCGCTCGCAGGTGTGGCAGTGGCTGCACAACGACGTCGAGCTCGACACCGGCGAGAAGGTGACCCGCGAGCTCGTCGAGCGGCTCGTCGAGGAGGAGCTGGCCAAGCTGCCGGGCGAGCCCGGTGACTACGAGGCGGCCCGGGCGACCTTCCTCGAGGTGGCGGTCGCCGACGACTTCGCCGACTTCCTCACGCTGCCCGCCTACGAGCGGATGGACTGAGCCGTGGACGCGCTCGGCCTGGCGGACGAGCTGCGCCGCGAGCTGGGCGCGGCGGCCGTCATCACCGACCACCAGGAGCTGCGCACGTACGAGTGCGACGGCCTGGCGCACTACAAGGTGACGCCCGCCCTCGTCGTGCTCGCCGAGACGACCGCGCAGGTCGCGACCGCGGTCCGGGCCTGCGCGACCCACGGCATCCCCTTCGTCGCCCGCGGCTCGGGCACCGGCCTGTCCGGCGGGGCGCTGCCCCATGCCGACGGCGTGCTGATCGTCATGGCCAAGATGCGCCGGGTCCTCGAGATCGACCGTGACAACCAGCGGGCCGTCGTCGAGCCCGGCGTCATCAACCTCCAGCTGAGCCGGGAGACCCTGCCGTTCGGCTACTACTACGCCCCCGACCCGTCCAGCCAGCAGGTCTGCTCGATCGGGGGCAACGTCGCCGAGAACTCGGGGGGTGCCCACTGCCTCAAGTACGGCTTCACGGCCAACCACGTCACCGGCGTCGAGTTCGTCACGCCGGCCGGCGAGGTCGTCCAGATCGGCGGCAAGGCTCCGGACGCGCCGGGCTACGACCTGCTCGGAGCCGTCGTCGGCTCCGAGGGCACCCTCGGCATCGTCACGAAGGTCACGGTCCGGCTGACCCGCAGCCCGGAGGACGTGCGCACCCTGCTGGCCGCGTTCCCCGACACCGACCAGGCGGGGGCCGCGGTCTCGGCGGTCATCGGCGCCGGCGTCATCCCCGCCGCGATCGAGATGATGGACGCGCTCGCGATCGAGGCCGCCGAGGCGGCCGTGCAGTGCGGCTACCCCGAGGGAGCCGGCGCGGTCCTCATCGTCGAGCTCGACGGGCCGGCGGCCGAGGTCGCGCACCAGTTCGACCAGATCGAGGACCACTGCCGGGCCAACGGCGCCTTCGAGATCCGCATCGCCCAGGACGACGTGGAGCGAGCCCTGTTCTGGAAGGGCCGCAAGTCCGCCTTCGCCGCGGTCGGCCGGATCAGCCCCGACTACATCGTCCAGGACGGCGTCATCCCCCGGACGTCCCTGCCGGAGGTGCTCCGGCGGATCTCGGAGATCTCGACCGAGGCCGGCGTCCGGGTCGCCAACGTCTTCCACGCCGGTGACGGCAACCTGCACCCCCTGGTCCTGTTCGACGACGCCAACGAGGGCGAGGCCGAGCGGGCGGAGGAGGTCTCCGGCGCGATCCTCGACCTCTGCATCCAGCACGGCGGGTCGATCACCGGCGAGCACGGGGTCGGCTCCGACAAGGCCAAGTTCATGCCGCGGATGTTCAGCGACGACGACCTCGACACCATGCAGCTGCTGCGCTGCGCCTTCGACCCGGCGTCGATCTCCAATCCCGGCAAGGTGTTCCCCACGCCACGGCTCTGCGGTGAGGTGCCCGGCCGCCACAAGGGCCCGCACCCGCTCGT
>NZ_AWQS01000214.1 GCF_000576575.1 Intrasporangium chromatireducens Q5-1 | reverse complement strand
CCGCACCGGACGGCAGGGCCGCCAGCGCGCCGACCGCCATCGCCCCGCCGGCCGCGCCGCCGGCCAGCGCACCGACCATCGGCGTCACGAACCGCATCAGGGCCGGCATCGCGAACAGCGCGATAACCATCAACATCAGACCCGTGAGCACGGCCAACAGACCCGTGCCATCGTCGGAGAACACGTCGGTGCCGACGAGCTGGAACGCCGCCGCATAGACGATCGCCGCGGCCGGCTTATAGAGGATGAACGCCACCAGCCAGCCCACGCACTTCTTGAACCAGCCCTTGCCCATCTCGGTGTTCGTGAACGACGCCGCCAGGGGCAGAATCCCGGTCAGGATCACCAGCATCCCGCCGCGCGCCACCATCAACACGATCTGGAACACCGCCGCGAGAATCGCGATCAGCCCCAGGATGATGATGAGCAACGCGCCCAGCCCGCCGGCTGCCGGATTGGTCGTCAACGCAAGCAGCGTCAGCATGTTCTCCCCGAAGCACGCCGAGTCCGTCGTCACGTCGCACTCCAGGGAACCGTTGATGACCCACACGGAGAACGAGTCGGCGGCCGTGACCAGCAGACCCACGATCGTCACGCCAGCCCCGGCCACCACGATCAGCGTCAGCAGACTCTTGACGGTCTCCCGGCCCGGTTCGGCGCGCTGCTCCCACGCCATCCGCGCGGCCCCGACGATGACCGAGACGACCGCGGCCGCGCCCATGTACCACCACAGGCTCGATTGGAGGAAGAGGACCGCGCCGCCGGCATTCCTCGGTCCCGACGGCAGCAGGCCGGACACCAGCGCGCTGGCCCCAGCGATGAGCACTACCGCTGTCAGCACCAGCCCTACCCGGCCCACGGCCGCGATGCCCTCACCGGCTCTGATCCTCGTGGCGATCAACGCGCCCAGGATGAACAGCGACAAGATCGCCACAATCAGGCTGATCCAGGTGACATACCCCAGCACCTGCGTGATGTTCCCCGCGTCGGGAGCGGTGCTGCCGGCACTGATCGGGGACGAGCCCCCCGTGCCGGTCAGGTTCGGAGTCCCGATATGCACCCACATCGTGCCCAACGACGCAATCGCCTTGCCGAACGCCTCCATAACGGCGTTCGCCATGTTCTCGATCGCATCACCGACGACAGCCTTGACACCTTCTTGGGCATGGCACATCGGGTTGAAGAACGACCAGCCGCTGCATCCTTCGTCGTTCATAGCGTCATGCCCCCCACGCGATGTATCCCGACAGGTCTGGAATGGTGGCCACGTTGATTGGGGCGCTCGGGTCGGTCACAGTGAGTTTCCAATCACCGTTCTCCCATTCGAGCGTGTACACCATTGAGAGATTGACCGTCTGGCCCTGGGAGGACCCGCGGAGTGCAATGTCGACTCGCGCTGTGTCCCCCTCATACGACAGAACCCGGAACCCAGCGATATCCACCCTTACGCCCGCCAGTTCGTCAGCGGCACCTTGGCCTTGGCCGAGGATTACGTCTCGGTGCGGACCTTCCGCGATGAAGTACTCCAGCCAAGGACCGACTGTTTCGGGATTGCTGCCCTGTACCGCGGCGTTTGCTGCGGCGAACAGAGCTCCCTCAGGGGAGTGTTGGAAGCAGTAGCGAACCCCGTTCTCGTCGGTCTCTCCCGGTCCGTAAGTGGGCGAGGTCGGGTACGCCGTGGTGCCTTGGAACTCCCACTGTGCTTCGGGTGGCGTCGAGACGGTGCCCGAGAGCTCTTGGCCTTCGAGGCCGCAGACGCTCGGGCCGCTCGCGACCGGCGATGGCTCGTCGGTCGGGGCGGCAACGTCCGTTGGCTCGGTGGTGGGCGAGGGCGAGGCTTGGTCTCGGGTTGCGTTGATTCCCACGACGATGCCGAGCACGACGATGATCGCCACGACTATCGCGGCGATGATGAAGCCGGGCCGCGTGAATGGGCTCTGCTCCTGCTCGTTGTCATCAGTAGCCATGTGCAGCTCCCCTTCGATCAGGTCCCGGCGAGGAAGCCCACGAGGGCGACGGCTGCGGAGATGACGATGACGCCGGCCAGGGCCATGCCGATCTTGCCGACGTGCTCGCCGCCCTCGCCGCGGCGCGACTGCACGGCCATCAGGGCACCGGCGGCGAACAGGCCGAGGATGCAGACGGCCAGGGCGACCCACTTGGCCCATCCGAGGATCGCGGTGAATCCTTCGGTGCCCGGTGGCTGGATCGGGTCGGGGTCCGGCAGGGCGGCGAGCACGTCCAAGGGGACGAGCGGCGCGAGGCCGGCCGCGGTGGTGATGGTCTCGACGATCATTGCTGTTGTTCCTTTCGGTTGGTGGTGCCGGCGGCACCAGATCGGAGGAGTGCGCTCAGCTCGTCGACCAGTCGACGAACCTCCCGCGGGGCGTCTGAGGGCACGGGTGGCTCACCCAGACGCCAGGCTTCGGTCCACGGAACGGTCCAGGTGCGCGGCACGCCGCCGCTGACCAGCTGCGCGTAGTCGCGCAATGGGCGGGGCAGCCGGCCGGGCGCGTCCGCGACGATCACCAGGCCCAGCACCTCGATGTACGGGACCAGCCCGGAGGCCCACTGTGTCGCGGCGGCCTGAGCGGCACGCAGCCCGCGCATATGGGAGCGGGCCACCAGCACGACACGTGCCGGGTCACTGCCAGGTGTGCGCGGCCACGCATGCTCGCCGGCCGGCCACTCGGGCACCAGGGCCGCCAGCGTCGACTCCCCGGCCCCGCCGTGGGTCCCCACCCACCACAGCTCGGCCCCGTTGGGGCGGTCTCGTGTCGGAAGCTGGTCGACGCGATCCGGCGCGGGAATGCCGCGCTGCGGAGCGACCGGCCCGGTCGGTGGGGGCACCGTCGTCTCGACCGCCGCGGGACTGGCCGGCTCTGGCTCCGCGGCAGGCTTCGACAGCCACGGGTTGTTCGTCTCTGACACTGCCGCCAATCCTTTCGGGATAATGACGTACCACTGGTCCCAGAGCCATCATAATCACCGCTAGCGGAAGGGTGCAATATCATGACGATACTATCTACATCTAGTTGGCTATGGCGGATCGTAGCGGATTCGTTTACTCTGGTGTCATGCGATCGCCGGCGTGGGCGCGTGCAGTGAACGACGCCAAGGACACCGATGCCCTCGATGCCCTGTTCGCTGGCCTGCCGCCCACGCTGACCGTCGAGGAAGTTTCCGAGTTGCTGAACATCAGTCGCCAGAACACTTACGCCTGGCTACGTGAGGGGGTGATCCCCGGCTACAAGATCGGCACAACGTGGCGCGTGATCCGCGACGAGCTGAAGGAGACCATGCGGCGCAGCGCGAACGTGCCGCACCGTCGGGAGACGCACCGTCCACACCCCGAGGAGGAGCAGGAGGACTGAAATGCGAGGCAAGGCGATAGGGGGCGTCGCCGTGGTGGCCGCTCTCGTCCTGGCCGGGTGCGCCGGTCAGGACGAGGGGGCTCCGCCCGCTCCCCCGAGCAGCACACCGGCCACGCCGGTGACCCCCGACCTGGACCAGTTCACCCCGCCGCCGAGCGGGCTCGTCGACGAGGACACCGGCGAGACCATCACGCCGCAGCCCGTCCCCGAGTGGGACGAGACCTCGCGGCAGAGCGTCGTGGCCGCCGCCGAGACGGCGATGCGCGCTTTCGCCCGACCGGACCTTGACTACGAGACTTGGTGGGCCGAGCTGGAGCCCCTGCTGACCCCGCAGGCGGCCGAAGACTACGCCTACGTCGACCCGGCCAACATCCCGGTGCGTGAGGTGACCGGCCAGGGCACGATCATCGACGACACCAGCGCCTACGTCGCGCAGGTGGAGGTGCCCACCGACGCCGGCCGCTACTGGCTGATCCTCAACCGGCAAGACGCCGACGCGCCGTGGCTGGTCAGCCGGATCACCCCCGTGGAGCAGGCCGACTAGTCATGGCGCAGCGGAACTCAGGGGTCCTGATCGTCGCCGGGCTCATCCCGGCGCTCATCCTCACTCTGGTGTTCAGCATCATCCTGCTGGGCGGCAGCGACGAGGACACCATGTGCCTGCCCGGCAGTCAGCAACCGGGCGTGACGATCGACCCCGAGTCCGTTCCAAACACCCCGATCGCCGGCTACGAGCACGAGCAGCTGGTCAACGCCGCCCACATCATCCAGGCCGGCAAGGAACTCGACCTGAGCGTGCGCGATCAGACGATCGGCGTGATGACCGCGATGGGCGAGTCGAGCCTGCGCGTCCTCGACCACGGCGATGCCGTCGGGCCTGACAGTCGCGGCCTGTTCCAGCAGCGCGCCAACGGGGCGTGGGGGTCCTACGAGGACCGGATGGACCCGTTCACCTCGGCCACCAACTTCTTCAAGGCGATGATGGAAATCGAGGACCGCGACACCCTCGAACCCACGATCGTCGCCCACCGCACCCAGCGCAACGCCGACCCCTACCACTACACGCGGTACTGGCCGGCCGCCGTGGCAGTGGTCGAGGGCCTCAGCGGCGTGGAAGGCATCGCCAACGGCGAGCAGCCGGTCACGTCCTCGCACTACTCGCTCGGAGACGTCAAGCCGCAAACGGCTGTCGTGGCCAACACCGTCGGTCCCATGTTCGGGATCAAGACCGTCGGCGGCTACCGGGAGTCCGCTCACGACCCGGAGGGTCACCCCTCCGGGCTCGCGCTGGACTTCATGACCAACGACATTCCCAACGGCCGCGCCACCGCCGACCAGGTAGCGCAGTACCTCATCGACCACGCCGACGAGCTGGGCGTGGACTACATCATCTGGTGGCAGCAAATCTGGTCGGCCGACCGGGCCGATGAGGGCTGGCGGCCGATGGCCGACCGCGGCTCGGACACCCAGAACCACTACGACCACGTGCACGTCAACATCAAGCCCGACGCCACAGGTGCCGCCGTCCCCGGCTGTGAGCCCACCACCGGCGGACAAGTCAGCCCCGAGGGCTGGGCGCAGCCGGCCGCCGGCCCGATCACCTCTGGCTACGGGATGCGCCAGGACCCGGTGACCGGCTCCTTCACCCGCCTGCACGCTGGCACCGACTTCGGCGGCGGCGGTGACGGCGGCCCCATCTGGGCCGCACAGGATGGCGTCGTCACCGACGTCTACACCGACTCCTCCGGCGGCTGGACGATCGACGTCGACCACGGCGGCGGGCTCATGACCCGCTACAAGCACATGTGGGCCGACGGCGTGCTGGTCAGCACCGGGGACCGGGTGAGCGCCGGGGATCAGATCGGGCGCGTGGGCTCCTCAGGACACTCCACCGGCCCGCACCTGCACTTCGAGGTCCACGTCGACGGCTCCCCCGTCGACCCGGAGGAGTTCTTCGCAGACATCGGGATCACGCTCGGATAAGGACACAGGAGAGGACCAATGACCACAGACACCGCAGCGGCCTGGCCGCGCATCGAGGCCACCATCCACGACGACGGCACCGGCGAGGTCAGCATCGGCGGCAGCACCCACCAGGTGCAGGCCGAGGACCTGCCCGCCGCACGCGACCAGGTGCGCCAGCTCGTTGCCGACACCGCCCGCAAGCTCGGCCGGCCGGTGCGGGCCGTGATGACCGACCCCGACGGGCAATGGCCCCTCATCGTCAAGACCGACGGCACCCTAGAGGCCGACGAGACCGCCGAGGCCCGGCCACGGCCCCGCACCGAGACCCCCGCCCGCACGGCCGTCGAGCCTGCCAGGCCAGCGGCCGCGCCAGCCGACGACACCACGGCCGGCGAGGCCGCACCGCCCGCGCCGGGACCGCAGCCGAGCCCCGCCCAGGACCAGCCGTATGAGACGCGCCGGGAACGGCGCGAGCGGCAGTCCTTCCTCACCCAGGAACAGCGCGAGGAGCCGGCCACCCAAGGCTGGCGCGGGGCGATGACCCGGCTCGGCATCCGCATGAGCCCCAGCCCGGCCGAACGGGCCGAACGCGCCGATATCCAAGCCGTGAGCCAGCACTGGCCCGGCCCGCGCACCATCGCCATCGTCAACGGCAAGGGCGGTGCCGGCAAAACGCCCTCCACGGTCCTGCTCGCCGCGGTGTTCGCCCGCTACGGCGGTGCCGGCGTGCTCACGTGGGACAACAACCAGACCCGCGGCACGCTCGGCTGGCGCACCGAACAGGGACCGCACGAGGCCACGCTGATGGAGCTGCTGCCCCAGGTGGACCGGCTGCTCAGCACCGGCGCGCAGTCCGCGGACCTGGCCCACTACGTGCACCACCAGACCCGCGACCGCTTCGACGTGCTGCGCTCCAAGCCGATGGAACTGGCCTCCGCCCAGCGCGTCGAACCCGAGGACGTCGACGCCATCCACGCCGTGGCCGCCAAGTACTACCGGCTCATCTTCATCGACTCCGGCAACGACGAATCCGACCCGATGTGGCGGCGCATGATCGA
>NZ_AWQS01000213.1 GCF_000576575.1 Intrasporangium chromatireducens Q5-1 | reverse complement strand
TGAAGTCATGCACTCTCGATCAGGCGGGGGTGAGGCTGAGCAGGTCCTCCGCCTGCACCGCCTCGAGGGCCAGGGTGCGATAGCCCTCGGTCTCGAAGAGCACGGTGAGCCGGTCCTCCTCGGTGCTCATCACCACGCCGGGACCCCACTCGGCGTGCTCGACATGAGCGCCCACGGGGAACGGGTCGCGTCCTCGCCGCTGCAGCTGCTCGTAGGCAGAGCCGGACTCACACGTGTCGCAGTTGCCGCACGGCTCGGGCAGCTCCTCGCCGAGGTAGCCGAGCAGGAACTGGCGCCGGCACCCCGTCGTCTCGGCATAGCCGCGCATCATCTCGATCCGCGACCGCTCCACGCGCTGCCGGGTCTCGGCCGCCTCGACGGCGCGCCGGACGGCGTCTGCGGGACGGACGTCACGGGCGGTGACCCGCGACCGCCGCACCCGCACCGCATCGGCCTGCTCGAGCAGGTTGACGATCCCGGTGACCCGCCGCGCCGGCAGCTCCACAGCCCGGCGGAGGTCGGTCAGCCGGATGCCGCCCTCGGAACGGCGCACGGCCGCGAACACGGTCCGGAGCGCGTCCTCGTCGACGCTGCCGCCGGTGTGGAACCGGTGCAGCCCGAGGTCCTCGGGTCGATAGCAGAGCACCGCCTCCGCCGGCTCGCCGTCACGACCGGCCCGCCCGATCTCCTGGTAGTACGTGTCCGGTGCGTCCGGCGCGGCGGCGTGCAGGACGAAGCGGATGTCGGCCTTGTCGATCCCCATCCCGAACGCTGACGTCGCGACGACGACGTCGACGCTTCCCGCGGTGAACCGCTCGTGGACCTCGCGCCGCTCCGGGGCGCGCATCCCCCCGTGATAGCCGAGGGCCACGACGCCCCGCTCAGCCAGCTCAGCGGCATACCACTGCGTGTCCTTGCGGGTCGCGACGTAGAGCAAGCCGGGCCCGGCCAGCCCGGCCACCCGCTCGACGACCCCGTCGCGACGGTCGTCGTCCTCGACGTAGCGGTGGACGGCCAGGTGCAGGTTGGGCCGGTCGAAGCCCTGCACGACGACGAGCGGGTCGCGCAGGTGGAGCCGCTCGACGATCTCGTCCCGCACCGGTGGGGACGCGGTCGCCGTGAGGGCGACAACGCGCGGGTGGCCCAGTCGCTCGACCGCGGCGCCGACCTGCAGGTAGTCCGGCCGGAAGTCATGGCCCCACGCCGAGATGCAGTGCGCCTCGTCCACGACGAACTGCGCGACGTCGAGGCCGGCGAGCCGCGCCATCACCTCGTCGTTGGCGAACTGCTCCGGGGCGAGGAACAGGATGTGGTGCTCGTCGTGCTCGGCCGCCTGCCAGATCGCCTCGGCCCGCTTGGCCCTGGTCGTCGAGTTGAGCGCGTCGGCCCGCGGGGCGGCCGGTGCGGCGCGCAGCGCCGCGACCTGGTCGCGCTGCAGCGCGAGGAGCGGCGAGACGACGACCGTGACGCCGGGCAGCAGCGCTGCCGGCACCTGGTAGAGCGCCGACTTCCCGTAGCCCGTCGGCATGACGGCCAGGACGTCACGCCCGCTCATCGTCGCCTCCATCGCGACCCGCTGCCCCTCACGGAGGTCGTCGATGCCGAGGACGTGTTGGGCGGCCGCGGCCAGGTCGGTCTGTGACATGGCCGCCCTGTACCCAGCGGTCCCGCCACGCCGCGCGACGGCGCCGACGGTATGCCGCTCGGCGGGTGAGGCGGCGGGCGACCTCCGTACGAGGCGGGGATCACGGGACCTTCGCCTCTCGTCGCCACCCATGCCGGGGCGTGACCGTGGGCGCAGGACGAGGAAAGGTGGACGTGATGATCGAACAACCGCTGCCCTGGGGGAGCGCCGCGGCTGCCGTGGGCCGCTGCATCGCGCGCAGTGGCCTCCTGCTCGTCAGGGGGCAGGTGCACCTGCCGAGCGAGTGGGTGGGCCGGAGGGTCCGGTTCGGCGACGGCACCGTGGGCCGGGTCTACCGCGAGACGGCCGTCGATGCTCGACCGGTCGACCCGTGCGTCCTCGATGTCTGCTTCCGGCTCCGGGCGGTCCACGGGCGCGCGCACCGGCTCTTCGAGTGGGAGAGCCTGCTCAACACCCCCCTCTTCGTCGGCTTCCCCGGCTTTGTGACGAAGCTGTGGGTGGCGCATGACGACAACGGGACCTATCGGGGGCTCTACGAGTGGGACGGCGCCGAGCGGGCGGAGGCCTACGCCCGAGCGCTGTGGCGGGTGCTCCAGCTCGTCAGCGTGTCGGGGTCGATCCACTACCGGGTGCTGCCGGGCAAGCGTCGCGCGGACGTCTTCACCGAGCTCGACGGGGGCGCCCGCGAGCCGGCCGTCGCCACGGCCGCTGGGGAGTGGTGGGAGGTCGTCGCGCTCGGATGAGTCGCGTCCGGATGACCAGCGACCCGGTTGACGTCCTCGTCGTCGGGGCGGGCCCGGTGGGGCTCGCGCTCGCCCTCGACGTCGTCGCCCACGGGGGCACGGTGCGGATCGTCGAGCGGCGCACGGACCACCGACGCCCGTCCCGGGCGATGATGGTCCATCCGCGGACGCTCGAGGTGCTGCGCCCGCTTGGGGTGGTCGACGCCCTGCTCGCTCGGGGCGACGCGTCCCCGGCGGCGGACCTCCATGTGGGCCGCCGGCTCGTCCAGGTCGAGCTCGGCGACCTGGGGTGGCGCGGGACCGCCTACCCGCACCTGACCATGATCCGGCAGCTGGACGTGGAGGAGGTCCTCCTGGCCGAGCTGCACGCCCGCGGGGTCGAGGTCGAGTGGGGCACCGGGCTGGACCCACGGGACGGCGTGCCGGTCAGCGGCACCGACGGCGTGCGCGCGACGGTGCGCTCGTCGTCCCGCGCCGAGCAGGTCGACGCCCGGTTCCTCGTCGGCGCCGACGGCACCGGCAGCACCGTGCGCCAGCAGCTCGGCATCGCGTGGCCGGGGCGGTACTACGCGGTCGAAGTGGTCCTCGCGGACGTGGAGCTGTGCGGCGACGTGCGCCCGGGACGGCTCCAGGTCGCAGTCGGTGCGGAGGGGCTCGTCTTCGTCTTCGCCCTCGGGGAGGGCGCGCCGTGGCGCATCCTCGCGACCCGGCCGCGCCGGGCCGGGACGCCGGGTCTGGGCGAGGAACCGGTGCCGACCGAGCAGCTGCAGGAGCTCCTCGACCGCGCGGGACTCGACGCCGTCGTGTCCCGGGTGGCGTGGTCCTCCCGAATCCCCCTGCAGCATCGGCTGGCTCAGCGGTTCTCCGCGGGGCGTGTGTTCCTCGTGGGCGACGCCGCACACAGTCACTCGCCGGCCGCCGCGCAGGGCATGAACAGCGGGATCCAGGACGCGACGAACCTCGGCTGGAAGCTCGCCCATGCGGCCGCAGCCGACCTGGGCCCGGACTCCCCGCTGGTGGAGTCCTATCAGCTCGAGCGGCGGCCCGTCGCGCGGCAGGTGCTGGCCCTGACCGACACGGTCTTCACCGGGGAGGCCTCACCGGCCCTGCTGCCCAGGCTGGTCCGTGGACGGCTCCTGCCGCTGGTCGCTCCGCTCATGCCGTGGGCGACGAGTCGGCGACCGCTCATGTCCACGGTGCTGTGGATCCTGTCCCAGGGCTGGGTGCGGTATCGCTCGAGCCCGCTGTCCGTCGACCGGGACCCGGGTGGATCCGGGCCGCACCCCGGCGACCGGCTGCCCGAGACACGTGTGGTGTGCGACGGACGCCCCACGTCTCTCCATGAGCTGACGGCCCAGCCGGGCGTGCACGTGCTCGTGTCCCGGGAGGCCGCGCCCCAGCCCGCCCGGGTCGCCCGAAACACCATGGTCCACCGGCTGTCGAGCCGGCCCGGCACCGCGGTGACGGCGGTGCGCCCGGACGGCCAGGTCGGGTTTCGCTCCCCCACCGGTGCGGGCCTCGAGAACTGGCTCTCACTTGTCGGCAAGTAGTCGGCTCATCGCGTCAGCACGGACCCGTCGTTGGCATACTGAGAAGATGGGGATTGATGAACCGACGGAGGACTTGGAGACCCGCCGTCGCCTCGACGAACTGACCGGATGCCTGCAGGCGCAACGCGGCGACATCGACGCGCTCATCGCACGGGGGACGCTGGCGGACAGCAGGGCTGACGCGAGCGAGGCACTCGCCGCCCAGGACCGAAGACGCCTCGACGACCTCGAGGCCCGCGCCGAGATCGACCGCGAGATCGTCGCCGAGCTGCAGACCGACGGCATGATCAACAGGGAGCAGGTCGCCCAGCTCCAAGAGGCCCTCCGCACGTCCCGCACGATCGGGGCGGCGATGGGCATCGTCATGTCACACCACCGGGTGAGCGAGGACCGCGCCTTCGACATCCTGCGCGAGGCGAGCAACCACAGCAACCGCAAGCTGCGCAGCATCGCCGAGGACCTCGTGCTCGGTGGGGACGTCAGCCAGCTACCCGCCCCATAAGGTATCGCTGGGTCGCACGCCGTACAGCTCCCGGTAGTCCTGCGCGAAGCGCCCCATGCTCGCGAAGCCCCAGTGGGCGGCCACCTGAGTCACGGTGGTGCCGTCGGCCGGGCTGCTCGCACCGAGCTCCACGTGGGCGCGCTCGAGCCGCACCCGGCGCAGGTACGCCATGGGGGTGGTGTCGAGATGGCGACGGAACGACAGCTGCACCGCACGGGGCGAGGCGAACGCGGCGGCCGCAATGTCCGCCAGGATGATGTCGCGGTCGGCGTTCGCCTCGATGTAGTCCCGGGCACGTCGGAAGGTCCCCTGGTCCCCAGCCGCCTGCTCGCGGGTCTCGAAACCGTCGCCGGGTGCCCCGAAGACGTCGGCGACAAGGGCCTGCACGAGCCGGGCCGCGCTGCCGAGGACCAGCTCGGAGGACTGTGCCGAGTCGGGGTCGAGAACGACCTTGTCGATGAACCCGAACGTGCGGCGCAGCATGTCGCGCTGGCCCGGGCAGTGGGTGGCGAGCCGACCGAAGCGCACCACCTGCCCGGCCGCGTCGACGCTCGTCCCGGCGGCGCTGGGGGCGTCATGCGGACGGACCGGGATCGCCACTGCCTGCAGCTCGTCCCAGCGCAGCGAGTAACCCTCGCCCGGTTGGGCGAGGAGGAACACGTCTCCCGCGGTGAACCGCTCGGTGCCGGCGCGCGTGGTGCGCTCCACCCGTCCCCGCCGGACGGACACGAGCATCGGCTCGCCGGAAGCCTCCGTGACGTGCTCGTAGGCGGCGTTGTGCTCGAGCTCGACCATCGCGCAGGGCCCGGCGGACCGTGCGGCGTGGTGGAAGCGGAAGGCCTCGACGGTCCCGAGCGGACGTGCCTCGTAGTCCCAGTAGGTGCGCCGGAGGAAGTCGTCGGCAGCCGCGACGTCGTCGGTCCGGAAGTGCGCCGCGGCGCGCCGCCCGGGCTGGGGCTGGGCTGGGCCGCGAGGGGCGGCGTCTGCCTCTGCGGATCGGTTCGAGACGGCCGTCATGGCGGTGACCTCACGAGGAGGGGGCGACCGGCTGCTCGATCTTCCGCCAGTGTGCGCCCTTGCGGTCCCCGGTGGGGGCTTGGCGCCCTGCCTCTTTCCCGGAGGGGGCCGCGGTTTGTCGCGGCGAGCACGCGGGTAGCGGTCTGCAGAGTCGATGTCGAGGAGGCCACCATGGCGGGGGATGCACGGGACGAGCGGATGCGCAGCCGCGAGGAGACGCGGCACGACACCGTCCTGCTCGACGTCGACGGCACCTTGGTCGACTCGACCTACCACCACGCCCTGGCGTGGCACCGCGCGTTCCGCCGGCACGACATCTCCCTACCGATGTGGCGGGTGCACCGCTCGATCGGGATGGGCGGGGACCGCCTCGTCGGCGTCCTCGCCGGCGACGACGTGGAGCAGCGGATCGGTGACGAGCTGCGCTCGGCCTGGCACGAGGAGTACGCCAAGCTTGCCGACGAGGTGGAGCCGCTGCCCGGTGCCGCCGACCTCGTCCGGACGTTGAGCCGACGCTTCACCGTCGCGCTTGGCTCCTCCGGCAAGCCGGAGTTCACCCGGCAGGCGGTCGACCTCGTCGGCGTGCGCGACGACGTCGCCGTCGTCACGACCTCGGAGGACGCGCCCTCCTCGAAGCCGGCCCCCGACATCCTCGAGATCGCGCTGCAGAAGTCGGGCGGCCGCAGTGCGATCGTCATCGGCGACTCCACCTTCGACGTCTCCTCGGCGGCCCGGATGGGCGCGCCCTGCGTCGCCATCCGCACCGGGGGTTTCGGCGCGGACGAGCTGAGGGACGCTGGCGCCGTCCTCGTCGCCCGCGGCCTGCCGGACCTCCTCGACGCCGACTGGGACGAGCTGGCCCGGATGCAGCCTCCGCCCGGCGCCAGCGACGAGCCGCCGCTGCCGTGAGGCGCGGTCCCGCTGTGCCACAGGAGAACTCG
>NZ_AWQS01000212.1 GCF_000576575.1 Intrasporangium chromatireducens Q5-1 | reverse complement strand
GGCCCTTCGACGGTTTGTGGCCCTTCGACGGGTCAGATCGTCTTGGCCTCGTCGACGTAGCGGCACAGCGCGTTGACGGCACGCAGGTCGTGCGGTGTCGACACTGGCGCATCGAGCAGCACCGGGCTCGCCACGATGACGGCCATCGCCTTCGCCCGGGAGAGGGCGACGTTGAGCCGGTGCACGTCGTAGAGGAACGAGACGCCCCGCGGCGCCTCCGCCGCGCTCGTGCTCGCCATGGAGTAGATCACGACCGCACCCTGCTGGCCCTGGAACTTGTCGACAGTGCCCACGCGCGCCCCGTCCGGCAGCGCCCTCAGCAATGTCGCCACATGCGCGTTGTAGGGCGCGACGACGAGGACGTCGTCGAGCGTGAGCGGCCTGCGTCGTCCCGTCGCGTCGACCCACTCCCCCCGCAGCAGGTCGGCGACGAGGGCCGCGACCACGCTCGCCTCCTGCTCGCTCGCCTGCCCGCAGGCCGTCACGTGCTCGACGGGGAGCCAGCGCAGGCCGGTGCCGCAGAGCAGGCCCGGAGCGACCACCTCGACGCGGGCGAGGTCTTGGCCGTCGTCAGCGGCGGCGGACTGGAGCCGCCCCTCGTAGGCGAGCTCGGACACGAAACCCGTGACCTCACCGTGCATCCGGTAGGTGCGGTCGAGGAAGACACCCCGATCCGGCGGGATGACGTCGTGGCCGTCGAGGAGGTGGTCGAGCGCCGAGACGCCGGACCCGAAGGGGTGTACCGACTTGGTCGGCTGGGTGAGCTGCTGCGGGTCGCCCAGCAGGACGAGCGACCGGGCGCTCGGCGCGACCGCGACCGTGTTGGCGAGAGAGAACTGGCCCGCCTCGTCCACCACCAGCACGTCGACGGAGTCGGTCATCTCCGGGCGCGACCACAGCCACGCCGTGCCGCCCACCAGGTGTGTCTCGCCGGAGGCAAGGGCGTCGTGGATCTCGTCGTTGGCGGTCAGGTGCCGGATGAGCGACGACTGGCCATCGACAGCGGCGTCCTCGCCACCCGCGGGCTCTGCCCCTGCGCTGTCCTTGTGCAGCGCCGGGCGCCCGACCTCCTGCAGCAGGTTGAGGATCACCGCGTGCGACTGCGCGGTGACGCCGACCCGCAGGCCGTCGTCGAGCAGCGCCCGGATGAGGGCGGACCCCGAACGCGTCTTGCCGGTGCCGGGCGGGCCTTGCACGGCGAGCACCTCACCGTCGAGCGACCGACCGACCCGCACGACCGCATCCCCGGCGGACTCCCCGTCGCGCACGGCCAACAGTGGCGCGGCGGGGACGACGCGGTCGATCAGGCGGGTGGCGAGGTTGCCGCCACCTGCCAGCACGAGCTCACCCGTGCGGGCGATGCTGTCGCGCAGCACCTCGTCACGGACCGGCCCGGGCTTGCCGAGGCCGCGTGGCATCGGGGGCCGCTTCGCGGCCCCCATCGACAGGGTGATCCAACCGGCCTGCGCGTCGAGGGCGATGACCTTGCCGACGTTCTCGAGGGTGTCGACGTCCGAGGTGTACTGGCCGATCGGGGCCTTGCACTCCTGCGGCGGGAACGTGTAGCGCCACACGTTGGACCGCTTGACCTTCTCGACGAACTCGACGCCGGTGACCCCGCCGATCGCGGCGCCGTCCTCGATGAGCTCGTCGGTCTCGAGATAGCGGTAGCGGAAGTAGTCCCACCACTCGGGCCGCTGCTCGCGCCGGTGCCAGCCGACGCACCCGGCGAGCAGCTCGTGTCCCGCGGCCACGAGCCGCTCCGTGAGCTCGATCTCGGCGCGCTCCGCCTCGCCGATCTCCTTCGCCTCGCGGGCGCAGGGTCGCGTCAGGGCATGTCCGCGAGCAGCGAGCTCGACCCGCAGCTGCTCGAGCCACTCGTGCAGCGCCAGGGTCGAGCGGACATCGACCTCGTTGTAGTCGCGGATCCGGTCCAGGATCGACTGGTCGGCCGCGCCCGCCTCGAGGCCCCGGAGGTACTCCTCGTACTCGACGACCGAGGAGAGTCCGTCCGCCACGGCGTCGCCCTCCGCCTGGCGCGTGTGCCCCCAGTAGAACTCCTCGAGCTTCTTGATCGAGTAGGAGCCCTTGCTGATGCGCACGCCCTGGCGCACGACAGCGTAGAGGTCGACGAAGACCTCGTGCCGCAGCAGCTGGTCGAGCTCGGCCTCACGGGTCGCGTGCTGGCCGACGAGCCGCTTGAGCGCCGTCGTCTCGTAGGGGGCGTAGTGGTAGACGTGCATCGACGGGTAGCGCTCCCACCGAGCGGTGAGCCAGTCGACGAGGTCACGCGTCAGCTGCCCCTCCTGCGCGAAGTCGTGCGCCCAGAAGCCGACGAACTCCCCCTGTCGGGTCCAGATGCCGGCGAGGTACTCGCGCCCGGCACCGTCCTCGGCCCACGGGTCACCCTCGAAGTCGAGGTAGACGTCGCCCTCGTCCGGCTCGGGCAGCAGCGCGAGGCCGCGCGGCACGTGGACCTCCACGCCCTCGGCGTCGACCTGAGTGAGATAGGGCGGCTCGACGAGCTCGTAGTGGGGCTCACCGGTCGTCCGCTCGAGGACCTGGAGCCGAGCCTGCTGGGCCAGCCGGCCCCGCACCCCCGAGCCGAGCACGCCCACGAGCTGCTCGTCGCTCGCCTCGGCGAGCGCCGTCATCGTCTCGATCCCGGCTGCCCGCAGTGCGGTCCGGTGGTCGGCGCGCATCCCGGCGACCTGGATCAGGTCGTCGCGCTCCAGCCACTCCTTGGCGCACCGGTCGCGCCACCGGCACTGGCTGCAGTGCTCGACGCGCGCCGACTCCGTCGGCCGGTGGCTCGCGATCGCGTCGAGCAGCTCCTCGCGGCGCCGCCGCGCGTAGGGCGCGACGTCGACGAGCCGCCAGGGGTGCTGCTCGCGGTCACCGGTCACGACGGTCAGCCACCGCGGAGGCACACCCTGCAGCGTCTCGAGGCGAGCGGCATACGTCGCCATCTGCAGCAGCGCGGGCACCTTGAGCCGGCGGGCGAGCTTGGTGTCGGCGATGTCGTAGCGCCACTGTCCCAGCCCGCTCGGCTCGTCGACCCGGAGCAGGAAGTCGGCGTAACCGACCCAGTGGCCGTCGAAGAACGTCGCCTGGTAGATGACGTCGACGCCGCGTCGCATCGCCTCGAGCGTCGCGGCCTCGGCCTCGCGCTTGTCCAGCCCCTGTGCCGCGATGTCCTCGATGGTGCGCCCCTGCGCCCGCAGGTCGTCGAGGTAGCGGTGCTCGTGGTCGAGCCCCTTCTGGAACACGAGGTTGAGCGCGTCGTCGGGACCGGTGGCGCCTGTCACCGAGCCGTCGAGGGCAGCGAGGTCGAGGGTGGTGATGTGCGGGCAGGCCACGTGTTTGGTCAGGTCCGTCGGGCTGAGTACGAGGTGTCCGTCGATCCGCTGCATGCCGCGAGTATGCCGCTCACCCCCGACAGTGCCCGCGCGCCCTCAGCTGGTCGGCTCGGTCCCGGAGAGACGCCGCAGCGCCCGCAGCGAGTGAGCGCTGAGCGGCATCCGCCTCCCGCAGTAGGGGACGCCTCCGGCGGCCCGGTATCCGAGGGCGAGCCACACGCAGACAGCGCGCTCGAGCACCCAGATGGGCGTCCAGAGCACGACCGACGAGGGCACCTGGGACTGGGGCCCGAGGCGCCTGTGCCCGAGAGCGCCGAGGAGGACGGTGGCGAGGACACCCGCAGCGACCCGGCCCGGGCGCCGGGCGAGCCACAAGACGGTCGGGAGGAGGGCGAGCTCGACGGTCAGGCGGCCGGGCTGCGCGAGGTCGTCATAGGCCTGACGGACCCGTTGGGACCAGAAGTGACGGACTGTCGGCGGGCACCGCGGCACGACCACGGGCACGCTCACGACCCGGTGACCCCGCGCCCCCACGGTGCGCCACAGCTCGAGGTTCTCGAAGAGGACGTCCGGGCACCAGCCGCCCGCCTCGACGACGACGCTGCGCCGCACCGCGAGCGTGCCGGGCCACTCGGCGCCGAGAGCGACGTTGACGAGCGTGCGGGCACCGTCCCATCGGGCCTGCCACGGCCAGCTGTCGTACACGGTCACCGGACGGACGAGGGCGGCCTCGCCGAGGGCGTCACAGAGGGACGCCAGACTCTCCCGCGTGTGCCTGACGTCGTCGTCCGAGATGACGACGGCTTCAGACCGAGCGGCCAGCACTCCCGTCCACGCGCCAACCACCTTGCCGTTGAGGCCGATCCAGGCTGCGCCGGGTGACGTTGCGTCCGGCCACGCTGTCCCGGGCCAGAGCCGATCGACCGGTGCCGGCGTGATGACGCGGGCATGGTCGCGCCAGGCCCGCTCGTGGCCGGCGCGCATCCGCGCGGGGCTGCCGTCGACCACGCTGACGTGGCAGACCTCCCGCGCCAGGCTGCGAAGGTGGTCGCGCAGCTCGGCCACCCGAGCGGGCTCGTCCCGGCTCCACCGGACCGGGACCACCACCTCGACGGGGAGCGGTCCCTCGCCGCGGCCGGTTGCCATGGCCTACCGGTACCCCAGCGTCGGCCTCGCCGTTCAGCCCGGTCCGCCCTCCCCCGGCTCCGGCGCCCGCCGGCGTGGCCCGGGCGCTGGCTGGGTATACGGCTGGCGTCTGGAAGGAGCGCCGATGGCGACAGGACGGTGCGGGCCCGAGCCGGGACCCGATGCAGGGGTCGTGGACGAGGGGGCGACCCTCGAGCAGCTGCTCGGCGACCTCGCCGGCGGGCCGCTCGGCTCTGCGCCGGGCGGGGAGGTCCGACAGTCCATCGCCGCCATGGTGGGGCACGTCGAGTACCCCTGCCTGGGCGCGAAATCCGTGTTCCGTCGCGACACGGTGACCCACCTTGTGCTGGGCGACCTCGCGGCAGAGGAGTCGGCGCAGGCCACCCTCGAGGGACTGCGCGGGTTCGCCGAGGACGCCGACGATGACGAGGAATTCCGCTCCTTCGTCGTCACCTTCCGGCGGCCCACCGACCTCGACGAGCCGACCTTCGAGCGGTTGCTCTGGGAGCTGCTCCAGCGGATCCATGACGACGACGACCGGCCGTGGGCGCCCGAGGTGTCCGCCGACCCCGCCAACCCCCACTTCGCCTTCAGCGCGGGAGGCAGCGCCTACTTCGTGGTCGGCCTGCACCCGGGCGCCTCCCGGATCGCGCGCCGCGCTCCTCTCCCGACCATCGTCTTCAACCCGCACGCTCAGTTCGAGCAGCTGCGCCAGAGCGGCCGCTTCGACGGCATGCGCACCGTGATCCGGCGCCGCGACCGGGACCTGCAGGGCTCGGTCAACCCGATGGCCACGGACCATGGGGAGGCGTCGGAGGCGCTCCAGTACTCTGGCCGGGTCCACCCGGCCCACTGGCAACCCCCACTCGAGGTCCACGCACCGACGGAAGGACAGCACTCATGACGGAGCCCGGGACCCCGACCCCCGCGCCGCCGCGGCCCGGGCTCACTCGGCTTGAACCCCAGACGGGGACCGGCTTCCGCATGGCCCGCGGCGACACCCTGACGGTCGTCGACCCGTGCGGGGAGCAGGTGAGCGACTTCTTCTGCTTCGCCGCGGACGACCCGGAGGAGTGGTTCTCGTCGGGCCGGACGATCGACTACGCCAACTCCATCTACCCGACCACCGGCACCATCCTCTACAGCAACCGGAGCCGGCCGATGGCGACGATCGTCGACGACACGTGCGGCCGCCATGACATCCTGCTCACCCCGTGCAGCCAGCAGACCTTCGACCTGCTCTACCCGCAGCTCGAGGGTGCGGCGCACCCCAGCTGCTTCGAGAACCTGTCGCGCGGCCTGGCCCAGTTCGGCATCCAGCCGGACCGGATCTCGACGACGTTCAACATCTTCATGAACGTGTGGACCGACCGCACGGGCGAGCTGCACATCGACCCGCCCACCTCCCGCACCGGTGACCGGCTCACCGTCCGGGCCGAGATGGACCTGCTCGTCGGGCTCACCGCCTGCTCGGCGGAGAAGTCCAACAACGGCACGTGCAAGCCCATCGACTACGAGCTGCACGGTTCAGCCTGACGGCCACGCCCCACACGAGAGCTCAGCCGGGTCCCGGGACCCGGCTGAGCGGCATACATCGGCGTGCAGACGTTCGGAGGGCGACCTGCCTCCTCACAGATCGCCCTCCGGTTTGGTGGGCCGCCCCTCGGTGAGTCCGACGGCCACCTATCGGGTCACCGCAGGATGCCGTTGCCGACCTTGCGGCCCCACCACTTGCCGAGGCCAAAGGTGTCGCCGGCGTAGGTGGCGGCGAGAACCGCGAGCCCGAGCGCCTCGATCCAGTGGCTGTCGAAGAGCGGGTTGGTGTAGGTACCCGTCGTCCCCAGCGGGAACTCGGCGAGGTACATGAGGGCCAGGAGCAGCGCGCCGCTCCAGGCCGCGAGCTTGAGGCCCGCGCCGGCGAGGACGGCGACGCCGATCCCCAGCAGGCCGGCCATGAAGACCCAGTCGGCCCAGGGGCCGCTGATCGACTTGAAGAACCCGGCGAACGGGCCCTCGGCGTGGCTCATGAAGCCCTGCGCCGGCGTCCCCCCGTGGATCCACGACTTCGCGGCCGG
>NZ_AWQS01000211.1 GCF_000576575.1 Intrasporangium chromatireducens Q5-1 | reverse complement strand
GCCTGTCCTGAACGGAGCGTCCGCCCATGACAACGAAACCCGCCCACGAGGCCGCCGTCCCTGTGCGCCCCGAGGACCAGAAGTACGGCTTCGGCCAACTGCTCGCCTATGGCACCCAGCACATCCTGACGATGTATGGCGGCGTCATCGCGCCGCCCCTCATCGTCGGCGGGGCCGCCGGCCTCAGCGCCGGCGACATGGCCCTGCTCGTCACGGCCGGCCTCTTCCTCAGCGGCCTGGCGACCCTGTTGCAGACCCTGGGTGTCGGCCCCTTCGGCAGCCGCCTCCCCATCGTGCAGGGCATCTCGTTCGCGAGTGTCTCGACGATGGTCGCGATCGCCCACGACGGCGGCGTGCGCCCCGTCTTCGGTGCGATCATCGTCGCCGGCCTGATCGGGCTGGTCCTGTCGTCGTTCTTCGCCCAGCTCGTGAGGCTCTTCCCGGCCGTCGTGACCGGCACGATCATCACGGTGATCGGCCTGTCGCTCATGCCCGTCGCGTTCAACTGGGCGATGGGCAACAACGCGAAGGCGCCGGGCTACGGCTCCGTGTCGAACATTGCGTTTGCGGGCCTGACGCTGCTCATCATCCTCGTCATCAGTCGGGTCTTCCAGGGGCCGATCTCACGGCTGTCGATCCTCATCGGCCTCGTCGCCGGCACCGTCGTCGCCGCCCTCGCGGGCAAGGCCGACTTCTCGAAGGTCGGGGACGCCAAGGTCTTCGCGCTGCCCCCGATCCTCCACTTCGGGACGCCGACCTTCCAGGTGGGTGCGATCGTGTCGATGACGATCGTCATCCTCGTCATCATGACGGAGACGACCGCGGACATCCTCGCCATCGGGGAGATCGTCGAGACGCCCGTGGACGCGAAGCGGGTCGCGGACGGACTCCGGGCCGACATGGTCTCGACGACGGTCGCGCCGGTCTTCGGCACCTTCCCGTGCAGCGCCTTCGCCCAGAACGTGGGGCTCGTCGCCCTCACCGGCATCAAGAGCCGCTTCGCCGTGGCCGCCGGCGGTGGCGTCCTGGTGGTCCTGGGCCTGCTGCCGGTGGTCGGCGCGGTGGTCGCCGCGATCCCGTATCCGGTGCTCGGTGGTGCCGGCGTCGTCCTGTTCGGCTCGGTGGCCGCGAGCGGCATCCGCACCCTCTCCCGCGTCGACTACCGCGACAACCTCAACATGGTCATCGTCTCCGTCGCGATCGCCATGGGCATCATCCCCATCGCGGCACCGACGTTCTGGGACGCGTTCCCGAGCTGGTTCAGCGTCATCATGCACTCCGGCATCAGCGCGACCGCTGTGGTCGCCGTCGTCCTCAACCTCGTCTTCAACGAGGTCAAGGCTGGCAACAAGCCCGGTGCCTCGGTCTTCGCCGCTGCGGAGGACGAGTACGACGAGCTCGGCGACACGCTCGACGACGAGCTGCGCGGGGAGAAGCGCCCCGTGACGAACAGCCGGCGCGGCGCGCGGCAGAGTTCGCCGACCGAGCACTGAGCAGAACGAGCCCGTATGCCGCTCAGCCGGCCCAGCGGCCCCGCTGAGCGGCATACGTGGTCCCTTCCCCTCCCACGAACAACCCTCGGAGACGCAGATGACCCACCACCTCCGCTACCTCGCCAACTGTTCGATGCTCTTCACCGAGCTGCCCCTCCTCGAGCGCCCAGCGGCGGCGAGGGCCGCGGGCTTCGACACGATCGAGTTCTGGTGGCCCTGGCCGGACCAGCCGGTCCCGTCCGACCCGCAGGTCGACGCCTTCGTCGCCGCTGTCGAGAGCAGCGGGGTGCGGCTGGCCGGCCTCAACTTCTTCGCCGGCGACCTCGGCGGCCCTGACTGCGGCGTCCTGTCGATCCCGTCACGGGTGAAGCAGTTCCGGGACAACATCGACGTCGCGGTCGGCATCGGCGAGCGGCTCGGCACCGGTGCCTTCAACGCGCTCTACGGCAACCGGGTCGACGAGGCCACCCCGGAGCAACAGGACGAGCTCGCCACCGAGAGCCTCGTCGCCGCAGCCAAGACTGCCGACACGATCGGTGCCACGGTGCTCGTCGAGGCGGTGAGCGGGCCCAAGCCCTACCCGCTGCGCACCGCGGCCGACGCGGTGGCAGCCGTCGAACGGGCCCGCTCGGCCGGGGCCGACAACGTGGCCTTCCTCCTCGACATCTTCCACCTCGCCAACAACGGCGATGACGTCGACGCCGCGATCCGGCACCACGTCGGCTCGGTCGGGCACGTGCAGGTCGCGGACTTCCCTGGCCGCGGTGAGCCGGGCACGGGCGGCCTCGACATCGACCGCTACCTCTCGGACCTGCAGTCTGCCGGCTACACCGGCTATGTGGGCCTCGAGTACAAGCCGACGACCACGACGGAGGACAGCCTGGCCTGGCTGCCGCGCGACCGACGCGCCACCGCCCGCTGACCAACCGCCCTGGCCAGCCACATTGACCACCAAGGAGATCCACGACATGAGCACCATCGCCTTCATCGGCCTCGGCATCATGGGCAGCCCCATGGCGGTTCACCTGCAGAACGCGGGTCACGACGTCGTCGGCTACAACCGCACCCCGGAGAAGACCCAGCCGCTCATCGCAGCCGGCGGCCGTGCTACGCAGTCCATCGCCGATGCCGTCTCCGGCGCCGACGTCGTCTGCGTCATGGTGCCCGACTCGCCGGACGTGAGGGACGTCCTCGAGGGCGAGGGGGGCGTCTTCGCCAACGCCAAGCCGAATGCGCTCGTCATCGACTTCTCGACCATCCGCCCCGACGTCACCGTCGAGCTGGCCGAGCAGGCGCGCGAACGCGGCTTGCGGCTCCTCGACGCGCCGGTCTCCGGCGGCGAGGCCGGGGCGAAGAACGCGGCCCTGTCGATCATGGTCGGCGGATCGGACGAGGACTTCGAGGCGGCCCGTCCCGTCTTCGAGGCCGTCGGCAAGACCGTGGTCCACGTCGGGCCGAGCGGGTCCGGCCAGACCGTCAAGGCGGCCAACCAGCTCATCGTCGCGGCCAACATCCAGGCACTCTCAGAGGCGGTCGTCTTCCTCGAGGCGTACGGGGTCGACACCGGGGCGGCCCTCGAAGTACTGGGGGGCGGCCTCGCCGGCTCCAAGGTCCTCGACCAGAAGAAGGGCAACATGCTCTCCCGCTCCTTCGTGCCGGGGTTCCGGATCGAGCTGCACCACAAGGACCTCGGCATCGTCACTGCCGCAGCGCGCGAGGCCGGGGTCGCCATCCCGCTCGGCTCCCTCGTCGCCCAGCTGATGGCCTCGGCGACGGCGGTCGGCGACGGCGGCCTGGACCACTCAGCGCTCCTGCGTGGCGTCGAGCGCCTCTCCGGCCGCGAACGCAGCTGAGGCCGCGAACCCACTTGAGCTGAGCGACATACAGAAAAGCAACCGTCGAAGGGCCAGTTCGCGACGTTTTCGATGTCCCTGACCTCCTCGCCAGGGTCGCGAACTGTCCGTTCGATCCCACCCCAAGGATCTGATCTCTATGACTCGTATGCGCGCTGTCGACGCCGCCGTCCTCATCCTGGAGAAGGAGGGGGCGACCCAGGCCTTCGGCCTGCCCGGCGCCGCGATCAACCCGTTCTACTCGGCGATGAGGGCGCACGGCGGGGTCAAGCACGTCCTCGCCCGCCACGTCGAGGCCGCCTCGCACATGGCGGAGGGCTATACCCGGGCGGCCGCCGGCAACATCGGCATCTGCGTCGGCACCTCCGGCCCGGCCGGCACCGACATGATCACCGGGCTCTACTCCGCCTCGGCCGACTCGATCCCGATCCTGTGCATCACCGGGCAGGCGCCGGTCGCGAAGCTCGACAAGGAGGACTTCCAGGCCGTCGACATCGCTGCGATCGCGGCCCCGGTGACGAAGTGGGCCAAGACGGTGCTCGAGCCCGGGCAGGTGCCGGGCGTCTTCCAGAAGGCGTTCCAGCTCATGCGCAGCGGGCGCCGGGGGCCGGTCCTCATCGACCTGCCGATCGACGTCCAGCTCGCCGAGATCGAGTTCGACATCGACACCTACGAGCCGCTGCCGGTCGTCAGCCCGGCCGCGACGCGGGCCCAGGCCGAGAAGGCCCTCGACATGCTCAACGCGGCGCAGCGCCCGCTCATCGTCGCCGGTGGCGGGATCATCAACGCCGACGCCGCCGACCAGCTCGTCGAGTTCGCCGAGATCGTCGGCGTGCCAGTCGTGCCGACCCTGATGGCGTGGGGCGTCATCCCCGACGACCACGAGCTCATGGCGGGCATGGTGGGCCTGCAGACCTCACACCGCTACGGCAACGCGACGATGCTGGCCTCGGACTTCGTGCTCGGCATCGGGAACCGCTGGGCCAACCGGCACACCGGATCAGTGCCGAAGTACACCGAGGGGCGCACCTTCGTGCACGTCGACATCGAGCCGACGCAGATCGGCCGGGTCTTCGCGCCCGACTACGGCATCGTCTCCGACGCCGGCGCCGCCCTCGACGAGTTCATCGAGGTGGCGCGCGAGTGGCGCGCGCAGGGCCGGCTCGCCGACCGCAGCGTATGGGTCGAGGAGTGCCGGCAGCGCAAGGCGACCATGCAGCGCCGCACGAACTTCGACGACGTGCCGCTGAAGCCGCAGCGGGTCTACCAGGAGATGAACAAGGCGTTCGGCCCCGACACCCGCTACGTCACGACCATCGGGCTCTCCCAGATCCAGGCGGCCCAGTTGCTGCACGTCTACCAGCCGCGGCACTGGATCAATGCCGGCCAGGCCGGCCCGCTCGGCTGGACCCTCCCGGCGGCGCTCGGCGTGGCGACGGCAGTCGCGGAGTCGACGGTCGTCGCGTTGTCGGGCGACTACGACTTCCAGTTCCTCATCGAGGAGCTCGCGGTCGGGGCGCAGTTCAAGATCCCCTACATCCACGTCGTCGTGAACAACGCCTACCTCGGCCTCATCCGGCAGTCGCAGCGGGGCTTCGAGATGGACTACCACGTCCAGCTGTCGTTCGACAACATCAACGCACCCGAGATGAACGGGTATGGCGTCGACCACGTCACGGTGGCAGAAGGGCTGGGCTGCAAGGCGATCCGGGTCTTCGAGCCCGACGACATCCTCCCCGCGCTCGAGAAGGCGAAGGCGCTGGCCCAGGAGTTCTCGGTGCCGGTCGTCGTCGAGATGGTGCTCGAGCGGGTGACGAACGTGTCGATGGGCACCGAGCTGGACAACGTCGTGGAGTTCGAGGAGCTCGCCGAGCGGGGCGAGGACGCGCCGACGGCGATCGCGCTGCTGGACTGACACGCTGGTGCCATGACGCGCGTCCTCATCGCAGCCGACAAGTTCAAGGGCACCCTCACTGCCGTCGAGGTGGCCACCGCGGTCGCCGCGGGGCTTCGCCGGGTGGGCGATCCGGAGATTCGCGTCGTGCCGGTCGCCGACGGTGGCGACGGCACGGTGGCGGCGGCGCTCGAGGCCGGGTTCGAGACAGTGGGCGTCACCGCCGCCGGGCCGACGGGCGAGCCGGTCGAGACCGCCTACGCCCGTCAGGGCGAGACCGCGGTCATCGAGATGGCCGACGTGTCAGGGCTCGTGCGGCTCCCGGGCGGCCGGCTCGACCCCCTCCGTGCGACGAGTCGGGGCCTGGGCGAGGTCATCGCGGCCGCCATCGACGCCGGCTGCCACGACGTCGTGGTTGGCATCGGGGGCAGCGCGAGCACGGACGGCGGAGCCGGGATGGTGCAGGCGCTCGGTGCCTGGCTCACCGACGACAGGGGCAGCGAGCTCGGCGGTGGGGGCGTGGGTCTGTCCGCCCTCGCCGCCGTCGACCTCCGTGGGCTGCGGCGGCGGATCAAGGGTGTGCGGTTCACCTTTGCCTGTGACGTGAACAACCCCCTCACCGGGCCACGCGGTGCGGCTGCCGTCTACGGGCCCCAGAAGGGTGCCCGTCCCGACGACGTCGCCGTTCTCGACGCCGCCCTGGAGCACTGGGCCGACGTCATCGCCGCGGAGACGGGCCGGGACGAGCGCGAGGCGCCTGGTGCCGGCGCGGCGGGCGGAGTCGGTTATGCCGCTGTCGCCCTGCTCGGCGCCGCCCTCCGTCCCGGCATCGATCTCGTCCTCGACCTCGTCGGGTTCCGCGAGGCGTTGGCAGCGCTCGGGCCGGACGATCTCGTCATCACGGGGGAGGGTGCGCTCGACGAGCAGACACTGCACGGCAAGGCCCCCGCCGGCGTGGCCGCGGCCGCCAGAGCGCGGGGGATCCCGGTTGTCGCCGTCTGTGGACAGAACGGCCTCGGCAGCGAGCGGCTCGAGCAGGCCGGCATCTCAGCGGCATACGCGCTCGTCGACGTCGAGCCCGACGTCACCCGCTGCATGACCGAGCCCGCGCCCATCCTGGAGCGTCTGGGAGAGCGCATCGCCCGCGACCGCCTGGCCACTCAATCGACAGGGCAGTAATGCCGATCGAGCGTGCGCTAATCCCGATCGACAGTTCACATATCGCGATCGACAGTTCGCAAATCCCGATCGACAGTTCGCAAATCGCAATCGACCGTGCGTCGTCGATCCCGACGAGTCACTCCCGACGTCGAGAGCTGCACTGTCGATTCGAAGAAGCGCACTCTCGA
>NZ_AWQS01000210.1 GCF_000576575.1 Intrasporangium chromatireducens Q5-1 | reverse complement strand
GGCCCTGACCACCACGGGTGGTCAGGGCCCCTCGTCGTTCCCGGCCGGCCTCAGTGGGCGATGCGCGCGAGCGTGCCGAGGTAGAGCTCGACGACCTTCGGGTCCTCCATGAGCTGGCGCCCGGTGCCGGTGTAGGCGTCCTTGCCCTGGTCGAGGACGTAGGCCCGGTCGCTGATCTCGAGGCAGCTGTTGGCGTTCTGCTCGACCATGAGGATCGACACACCGGAGTCGTTGATGGTCCGCACCGCCTCGAAGACGCTGTCCTGCATGATCGGCGACAGGCCGGCGGACGGCTCGTCGAGGAAGAGGACGTCGGGGTCGGTCATCAGGGCCCGTCCCATCGCGACGACCTGCCGCTCGCCACCGGAGAGCGAGCCGCACCGCTGGTTGCTGCGCTCGGCCAGGAGTGGGAAGAGCTCGGAGACGGCCTTGAACCGCTCCCCGAACTCCTTGGGACGCAGGTAGATGCCCATCTGCAGCGTCTCCTGGATCGTCAGGGGCGGGAAGACGTTGTCGTTCTGCGGGACATAGCCCAGCCCCTTGGCGACGAGCTGGTGGGCCCGGGCTCCGGTGATGTCCTCACCACGCAGGAGCACCTGTCCCCCGCGGACCGGGACGAGCCCGAACATTGCCTTGATGAGGGTCGACTTGCCCGCCCCGTTCGGGCCGATGATGCCGACCAGCTCACCCTGCACGACATGGACCGTGCAGCCGTTGAGGACGTTGACCTCGGGGATGTAGCCGGCGACGAGGTCCTGGGACTCGAGCAGGGGGGTGCCCTGCTCGGCGCCGGTCTCGGTGCTGTGGTCGGTGCTGTGGTCGGTCTCGGCGCTCATGCGTCGTTCTCCTGGGCGGTCGGCAGGGCGCGGCGCTTGCCGAGGTAGGCCTCGATGACCTTCTCGTTGGTGCGGATGTCGTCGGGCCGGCCCTCGGCGATGACGGCGCCCTCGGCGAACACGACGATCCAGTCGCTGATGCTCATGATCACGTCCATGTCGTGCTCGACCAGGACGATCGTCGTGCCCTCGTCCCGCAGCCGCTGGATGTGCCCGAGGAGGGACTGGACGAGGGCCGGGTTCACCCCGGCCATCGGCTCGTCGAGCATGATCATGGCCGGGTCGACCATCATCGCCCGGGCCATCTCGAGGAGCTTGCGCTGCCCACCGGAGCAGATCCCGGCGAACTCGTGCGCCATGTGGCTGAGCCGGAACCGCTCGACGAGGGCTCGCGCCTTTTCCTCGACGTCGTCCTCCTGGCCCTTCCAGACCCACCGGAGGGGCGCCGCGAGCATCCGCTCACCGCGCTGCTCGGTCGCCCCGAGCATGACGTTCTCGAGCACGGTCAGGCGCATCAGGGCCTTGGTCAGCTGGAAAGTGCGGACCATGCCCCGACGGGCGATGCGGTAGGCCGGCGCGCCGCTGATGTCCGTGCCGTCGAACGACCAGGTGCCCGAGTCGGGCTTGTCGAACCCGCTGACGAGGTTGAAGAAGGTGGACTTGCCGGCCCCGTTGGGCCCGATGAGCGCCGTGATGGTGCCCCGCTGCACCTCGAGGTGGTCGACCCGGACGGCCCGGACGCCGCCGAACGACTTGCTGACGTCGTCGGCGACGAGGATCGCGTCGGGCTTGGCGACGCCCGGCTCGGGGGCGACCCCGGCCAGCGCCGCCGCGGCCCGCTCGGCGCCCGCGCTGGGGTGCTGCTCGGTGTCCGTCGCGACGATCTCCTCGCGGCTCTCGACGACGGCGTCGTTGCTCAGCTCATCGGACATCGAGACGCAGCTCCTTGGGGTCGCCGAGGATCCCGGCAGGTCGGTAGATCATCAGCAGCAGCAGGCAGAGCCCGACGAACACGAACCGCAGCGCACCGACGTCCGGGCCGCTGATGACGTCGGGCGAGATGAGGCCGGACGCCGTCGCGTTGCGGAGGAAGGAGTCGAGGAAGGTCGCCAGGAACCAGAAGATGATCGAGCCGAGGATCGGCCCGAGGATCCGGCTGGCACCGCCGAGGATCATGATGGCCCAGAGGTAGAAGGTCACGGCGGGGTTGAAGTTGTCGGGGTTGACCGACTGGGTCGCGATGGCGATGAGGGCCCCGGCGAGGCCGCCGATGACGCCACCCAGGACGAGCGACTGCATCTTGTAGGCGTAGACGTTCTTGCCGAGGCTGCGGGCGGCGAGCTCGTCCTCGCGGACAGCTCGCAGGACCCGTCCCCACGGGCTGTGGACCAGGAGGTAGACGAGCAGCGAGGTGAGCACGACCAGGCTCCACCCGACCGTCATGACCCAGAGGTTGCGGGCCGAGAACAGCAGCGGGCCGAGCTCGAGGTTGCTGCTGTAGGGGTTGAGCGCGAAGAACTCATTCGCGAACTGGCGCAGCCCGTAGACACCACCGGTGATCGGGGCGGCCCAGTCGGACCGGTAGAAGTAGCGGAGCACCTCGGCGCCGGCGATCGTCGCGATGGCGAGGTAGTCGCCACGCAGCCGGAGCGTGGGGATCCCGAGAATGAGGGCCAGCACGATCGAGCAGCCGATCCCGATGAGCAGGCCGACCCATAGGCTGAGGCCCCAGGTGGAGACGCTGACGGCGACGCCGTAGGCGCCGACGAGCATGAAGCCGACGTGGCCGAAGTTGAGCAGTCCGGTGAAGCCGAAGTGCAGGTTGAGCCCGACGGCCGCGAGGGCGTAGATGGCGGCCTCCGCGCCGAAGGCACCGCGGAGGGCGTTGGACAGGACATCCATGAAGTTCATGATCAGCTACTCCCTGCGCCTCAGCCGGCGCGCTCCGCTCGACCGAGGATGCCCTGGGGCCGCACCAGCAGCACGATGATGAGCACGAGCAGTGCCCAGGCGTTCTGCAACGACGGCGGGAACCACAGGTTGGACAGCTGCGAGACGAGGCCGACGATGATGCTGCCCACCATCGCCCCGTAGGCGCTGCCGAGCCCGCCGAGGATGACTCCGGCGAACATCAGTAGCAGCAGGTTGAACCCCATGTCCCAGTAGACCGCCCCCTGGGTCACTCCATAGAAGACGCCGCCCAGGGCCGCGAGCCCACCACCGATGATCCAGATCGACAGGATGACCCGGTCGACGTCGATGCCCGACGCCTCGGCGAGGTCCTTGTTGTCGGCGACGGCGCGGGCCGCCTTGCCCATCCGGGTGCGCTGCAGGAGCACCGCGACGAGCACGAGGATCGCGAACGACGCCAGCGTCACGATGAGGTCGCGGGGGGTGATCGTGATCGGCCCCAGCTGCATGGCGGGCTGGAGGGCGTACTGCGCGTACTTCTCGCGTCGCCCCGAGAAGAGCACGAGGATCAGGTAGCGCAGGAACAGCGACAGGCCGATCGAGATGATGAACATCTGGATCAGCCCGGTGCCCCGCCGGCGCATCGGCCGCCAGAGCCCCAGGTCGAGGCCGCCGGCCAGCAGGCCGCCGACGACGAGGGCGGCGACCCCGGCGAGCACGAGTGGCACGTTGCCCGGGTCGGTGCTGATCCAGAACGCGACGACGGCGCCGATCGTGACGAGCTCACCGTGGGCGAAGTTGATCAACCGTGTCGTGCCGAAGATGAGGGACAGGCCGACGGCGGTGATCGCGATGATCGCGCCGAGCTTGAGGCCCTCGACGACGAGCTGGAGCACGCGGCTCAGCGAGACGCCCTCCCCGCCCTCGGCCGTGGCGCCGGACTGGTTCTGGTCGCCGGTCTGGCCCGGTCCGCTCGTCGACTGCGGCGCCGCGCCCGGCTTGGCCTGCTGTGGCTGGCTCGTGCTGATGAGCGGGAAGATCACGGTGCGCTGCTGCTGGGGCGCCACGACGACGGCCTCGAGGACCTCGCCGCCCTTGTCGCGCGTCTGGACGCCCTTGGGCAGGGTGGACACGTCGAGCTTGAGGTTGAACTCCCCCGGGCCGGGCAAGGGGATCTGCCACTGTCCCTCGGCGTTCGAGGTGGCCGACCCGACGGTCTGGCCCTTCTGCTCGGCCGTGATCTTGACGCCACTGACCGGCTTGCCGTCGGGACCGCGCAGGGTCCCCTTGAGACTCTGGTCCCCCGCTGCGGTGAGGGCCGCGGGATGGTGCCCGGTCGCGGGCGCGGCGCCCACGACTGCTGCGCTCGCGGTGCCCGCTCCGGTCAGGAAGAGCAGGACGAGTGCAGCGAGTATCGCCATCAGGCGTGGTCGCACGACGGTCTCCTTTGATCGCTGCCCCGGATTGAACCACAGCAGGGCACGCCGTGCGGAGACCTCCACGCGACTCGCTTCGAAGTTGTGACCTCGACGCGCTCGCGCCGTCAGGTCACGAGGCCGGGAACCCCTTGATGACCGCGTCGGCCACCTCCTTCATCCCCAGCCGACGGTCCATCGCCGTCTTCTGGATCCAGCGGAAAGCGTCGGCCTCGCTCAGCTTGAGCTGGCTCATGAGCACGCCCTTGGCGCGGTCGACGAGCTTGCGTGTCTCGAGCCGCTCACCGAGGTCGGCGATCTCGGCCTCGAGGGCCTTGACCTCCTGCCAGCGGGACCGGGCGATCTCGATGGCGGGGCGGAGGTCGTCGGCGCTGAACGGCTTGACGACATACGCCATGACGCCGGCGTCCCTGGCCCGCTCGACGAGCTCGGTCTGGGAGAAGGCCGTGAGCATGATGACCGGGCACAGGTCCTGGGAGTGGATCTGCTCGGCCGCGCCGAGTCCGTCCAGGACGGGCATCTTGACGTCCATGATGACGACGTCGGGCTGCAGGTCCCGGGCCAGCTCCACGGCCTGCTCACCGTTGGAGGCCTGCCCGACGACGTCGTAGCCCAACTCCCCCAGCATCTCGACGAGGTCGAGGCGGATGAGGGTCTCGTCCTCGGCGACGACGATGCGGGTGGCAGCGGCCTGCCCCTCGGTCGCGGTCGTCGTGGTCTCTTCGGCAGCCCTCTCGTCACTGGTCACGAGGAGAGCCTATCGGTGCCGGGAGCGGGACTTGAACCCGCACGACCTTGCGGCCAGAGCATTTTGAGTGCCCCGTGTCTGCCATTCCACCACCCCGGCGGGTGTGCCGGGACAGCATAGCGACTACCGCGCACCCCCACCGCGGCCCCTACCGGGGTCAGGACAGCGTCACTTCCTCCGGACGGTAGGCGGGCGCGCGCCGGTGCACCGCATCGCCGACGCGGTGCACGCGCAGCGCGTTGGTCGACCCGGGGATGCCGGGCGGAGAGCCGGCGACGATGAGGACCCGGTCGCCCTCGACGACACGGCCCTCGGGAAGCAGCGTGAGGTCGACCTGCATCGCGAACTGGTCCGTGTGCGACATCCGGCTCACGAGGTAGGTCTCCATCCCCCACACGAGCGCGAGGCGGGAGCGGGTCCGCTGCTCGGAGGTGAAGGCGAGCATCGGCAGCCGGGGCCGCAGCCGCGCCATCCGCCTCGCCGAGCCCCCTGTCTCGGTGAACGTGATCAGGAAGCGCGCCTCGACGGCCTCGCCGATCTCCACGGCGGCCTTGCACACGGCGCCGCCGACCGTCACCGGCGTGCGGTCGATCTGGGCGATCCGCTCGTAGCCGTGCATCTCGGTGAACTCGATGATCCGGGCCATCGTGGTGACCGACTCGATCGGGTAGGCACCCACCGACGTCTCCCCCGAGAGCATGACCGCGTCCGCGCCGTCGAGGACGGCGTTCGCGGCGTCGGAGGCCTCGGCTCGGGTCGGGCGGGGGCTCTCCACCATCGACTCGAGCACCTGCGTCGCGACGATGACCGGCTTGGCCGCAACCCGGCACAGCTCGATCGCACGCTTCTGGACGAGCGGGACCTCCTCGAGCGGCATCTCGACGCCCAGGTCACCCCGGGCGACCATGATGCCGTCGAAGGCCTCGATGATCTCCTCGAGGTTGGCCACGGCCTGCGGTTTCTCGATCTTGGCGATGACGGGCAGGCGCAGGCCGAACTCGTCCATGATCTCGTGCACGTCGGTGATGTCGGCGGCCGACCGGACGAAGGACAGGGCGATCAGGTCGGCGCCGAGCCGCAGGGCGAAGCGCAGGTCGTCACGGTCCTTCTCCGACAGTGCCGGCACGCTCACCGCCACGCCGGGCAGGTTGATGCCCTTGTTGTTCGAGACGGTGCCGCCGACGACGGTCTCGGTGACGATGTCGGTGTCGGTGACGTCGACCGCGCGGAGGGTGACCTTGCCGTCGTCGATGAGCAGGATGTCGCCCGGCCGGACGTCACCCGGCAGGCCGGGGTAGGTCGTGCCCACCTCGGTCTCGGAGCCGTCGACGTCCCGGGTCGTGATGGTGAACCGCTGCCCAGGGTTGAGGTGCACGGGGCCGGCCGCGAACCGGCCGGTCCGGATCTTGGGGCCCTGGAGGTCGACGAGCACGCCCACCGCACGCCCGGAGGCGTCACTGGCCTCACGGACGCCGCGGTAGACCTTCTCGTGGTCGGCGTGGTCGCCGTGCGAGAGGTTGAGGCGGGCGACGTCCATGCCGGCGTCGACGAGGGCACGCAGCTGCTCCGGGGACGACGTCTTGGGGCCGATGGTGCAGACGATCTTGGCGCGACGCATGTCCCAACCTTATTGGTCGTGTGATGCCGCTCACCGGGGCCCGTCGGCAGACG
>NZ_AWQS01000209.1 GCF_000576575.1 Intrasporangium chromatireducens Q5-1 | reverse complement strand
TTAACTTCGAAGAGCCTGGAAAGCAGCCAATAAGGAGGCGACGAAGCAGCACTCCAGGCGCAAGATGCTCCGTGGCCGTTATGGCGAGGACGCAGTGGTTCGATACGACTTGCTCTACGACCGCCAGGAGGGGCGGTGTGCAATCTGCAAGAAAGAAGAGCGGTTGGTGGACGGCGACGGGCGTCGCACCAGCCTGGCCATGGATCACTGCCACGACACCGGCCGGGTGCGGGGCCTCCTATGTCGCTCCTGTAATGGTCTTCTCGGCCAGATCGGCGACCGGCCTGACGCGATACGGCGATTTCTGGACTACGTGCTCTCGCCGCCCGGCTACGAACTTCCTGAGCGGCTCGAGGTCCCGGAGAAGTGGGCGAATGAGTGGGGTCAATGTCAGAAATGCGGGACAGCGGCGGTGCCCCATGGCGGCGGAGGCCTGTGTCGCAACTGCTACATGCGTGCAGCTCGCGCTTCCGGCATGCCGTGGGCTGAGGACACCCGGACGCACGTGGCGCGCTCAGCCCCAGTCGGCGGCCGAAGCCGTCGTCAAAGGACTGAGTCTGCTGGCGCCCCGTTTTGTCCAAGTTCCGCTGAACTACGTACCACTGTCGTCCCTCGTGGCTAATGTCGGATTCGTTCATGCGGACGGCAGTAGGCAGGGTGGGCATGTACGCGGTAGTGGATACGGAGACAACAGGCCTGTCTCCCAATTTGAGGCACCGGATCGCTGAGATTGCGGTCGTGCTGGTGGATGCCCGAGGCAATGTCGAAGACGAGTGGTGCACGCTCATCAATCCGGACCGCGACCTGGGCCCGCAGCACATCCATGGCATCCGGGGTGCTGACGCGCGCCGAGCCCCGCGCTTCGAGGACATCGCTGGGCACCTGGTGCAGCTGCTGCAAGGCCGCGTCCTCGCGGCTCACAACCTGCGATTCGACCGAATGTTCCTCGACGCGGAGTTCGACAGGCTGGGTGTGCCCTTCCCCCTGGCGAACAACATGGGTCTCTGCACCATGACCCTCAGCAGCTCGCTCCTCTCCGGCGCGGGCCGCTCCCTTCGGGACTGCTGCTCGGCTGCCAACGTGCCCCTCACGGGCTGGCACAGTGCGCTTGCCGACGCGCGTGCCACCGCCGGACTCCTCGGGCGGTACATCGACCTGACCGACCCCGACTGGCCCTGGGCTGCTGATGTACCGAGCTTCACCGATGTCATGTGGCCTCATGTACCGCTGACCGCCTTTGAGATCTGTACCCGGTCGGACCAGGGACCTGCTGCGTCTGCGGCAGGGTTCGAGGCGGACGCCGGTCTTATGGAGCGGCTTGTGGACTTCATGCCCCGCGTGGACAGCTCGGACCTCGCAGACCCCTACCTGGCTGTGCTCGACGAGGCACTCTCGGATCGCTACTTGTCCGCTGATGAGAGCGCCTCCCTGCGAGCACTGGCCGAGTCGTTGGAGATCCCGAAGGACTCGCTCTTCAACCTGCATCGTGAGTACCTAAACGCGCTCGCGCGTCTGGCTCTGGCCGACGACCACCTGTCTGAGGAGGAGCGAGCTGACCTTTATCGGGTGGCCGACATCCTTGACCTTCCTGAGGGCGCGGTCGCCGCAGCTCTGGAGGCTGCGCGCCAGAGCGCCACACCCCTGACGCCTGCCCAGCTCGACCTAGAGCCCGGTTCACTCATCGTCTTCACGGGCGCGATGGCGGAGGAGCGAGAAGTCTGGATGCAGCGAGCAGCTGAGCACGGCTGGGTCTCGCATCCCGCTGTTACCAAGAAGGTGTCGCTGGTCGTGGCAGCTGACGTGGACTCTCTATCGGGCAAGGCCAAGAAGGCTCGCGGCTACGGGATCCCGATCATGAGCGTAGAAGACTTCCGCGCTGCTCTGGGATACGCCCAGCCTGACGCCAACGCAGGACTGCACGAGAACTGGGGCGACGGAGAGCGACTCTGGGCCAAGGCTCTTCGGGAGGAGCGCAGTGACTACTGAGGTGATCGAGGAGGCAACCTCCGAGGTTGCCAACGATCTCGCAACGACAGGGCCGGCCACGCTGAATGGCGCTCCGGCGCGCTCGCTGGCCACGCTCAGCAAACATGGCCGCAGCCAGGTCGCGGTGTGGCAGGTCAACTTCGCTGGGGTGGCCTGCGGGGCGTGGTTGCTCGACGCTCGCAACAAGGAACATGCCCTTGACATCCTTGCTCTCTGTGACAGGCGAGCTGTAATCGACGACAGTCCGAGCAGCGTTCAACTCATTCTGGAGCTGGCGGACATGGCACGCGTCGAGATCCCTGAGGCCGTGATGAAGGAGCGTCTCGCGAGCCTCGACGGGCTGCTCTCGGCGACTGCAGCTGCTCGGCGTGCCCACGCCGAGGCTGTGGTCGCCTACGGGAAGAGCGAAGGTAAGAAGCTCGCGCCATTGGCTTGGCGCACTGAAGTCCCACCCTCTCTCGATCAGCTCCGGCCTAGTCAATACCGGGGCTGGGCTGGGAAGGGAACTGCGCCGCACGCCTTTGGCATGTCGGTGTTGTCGCGCCAGCTGGTGCAGCTGTGGACGGACACGGAAACGGTCCGCCTGAGGCGCAAGTATCTGCGGGAGCAGTTCGGCCCCGCCCAGGTCTTGCCCGAAGCGTGGAGGGATGCGGCGCTTGCCGCATACGCGACTCCCTTCGGACTGCCAAGGGCAGGCAAGGATGACCCGGCGTGACAGAGCCCTGTCAGGACTGCTCGCGGTGCATAAGCCAGCCTTCGCTGGTCCATGGGCTGGGTCGTTCCGGCAGCGAAGGTCAGCGACTTTCTGAGTGGTGCCGGTCGTGCGGGCATCGCCTCAACCGCCATACTCACGGACCCGCACGCTCCGTTCTGGACGAGCGTGTTGACCAGGGCTTCGAGCTGATGGAGGGACCGCCGCCAATCGACAGTCCGCTAGGGAGGCTTCTAACAGAGCTGCGCGAGATCGCCGAGCAGTGACGCCTGCTCGACAGCAGAGTCACTACGTCACAACGAAAGTGGGCCATCGCAGGATGCCAATAAATGAATGGTGGGCGGGCGACCCATCCGAGCGGTACTGGCTTGAGATCACCAACCGCGACAACCTCGGTGAGAACCTCATCGCGCCCCAGCAGAACGATGCTGGCCGGGAGGAGTGGTCGTACACGTTGGTGAGCTACGTTCGCCCCGGCGACATCGTGTTGCACTGGACCAAGCTGGGGCAGCGCAGCATTGTTGGCTACTCGCGCGTGGTGACCGACCCCTTCGAGTCGTCGTTGGAGTGGCAGAGCCGAGGTTCCTACGGACGTACGCGCCCACCGTCTGGTGAAGAGGACGCATGGGAGGCGACGCTGGAGGGCTATGCGCAGCTGAGGCGTCCGGCAACTCAGGACGTACTGCGGGCCTTGGAGCCCCGGATCCGGGCGGTCCGTGATGACCTCGTCATCGAGCACGGTTCACCGATCTACTTCCCGTTTGCAATTTCCGACCTCCGTCCGCTGCGGGCATCGCAGGCGTACCTCACCAAGTTCCCCGCACGATTGGTCGAGCTCATCCCTCAGCTCCGCGAGGTGCGTCAGCTTGCTGCGGAAGAGCCAGGCGAGGAAACCACTGGCTCCTCTCGGCGCGCGACCAAGGACCGGGGGAGCAGTCGCGCAAGCGGCTTTGGGCGCGAGCATGACGCCAAGCGTCGTCGCGCGATCGAGCGGTACGCGGTGGAGTGCGTCATTAGTCATTACAAGGAAGCGGGCTACGACGTAGAGGATGTCGGGGACCGGTGTGCGTGGGACGTCACGGTGATCAAAGATGGTCAGGAGCTGCATCTTGAGGTGAAGGGCAGCAGCGTCGAGCGTGATGCCATTGACGTCACCGAAGGTGAGGTTCGGCACGCAGAAGACGTTGGGACAACGTTGATCGTCATAGACCAGATCCAGATGGACAGTCAGCTTCGATGTTCTGGCGGACGGTGGCGTCATTGGGACACATGGTCGCCAGTGCGAGAACTGCTTGCGCCCACTGCCTACCGTCATGTGCTTCCCGAGGGCGGAGTCATGGCAAGACCCAGAGCATAAAGGCTGCCAGCAGCCCTAGTCGCCATTCGCCCATTGGGGCATGGATACCGTCCAGAAAGGGACAAAACAACGCGATGAGCGTGGACGAGCGCACGATGTTCTCTGTCGAAGAGATAGTGGCCACGACATTAGAAATCGGTCGTAAACTTGGCCCAGATCGGCCTCTCTGGCATCGAGGACACACGTGCCCACAGCATGTTTTGAAAGCTAGTTTGCCTCGTCAGATAGAGGATGCGAAAAAGCTGCTTCCTCTGGAGCAGAGACTTATCACGCGGTTCCGGCAACGAAGTCTTCCCTACTGGCCGGCTGGCTACCCTCAGAACGACTGGGAGCAGCTCTTCGCAATGCAGCATTATGGGCTCCCCACGCGGCTCCTGGATTGGAGCGAGAACCTATTCGTGGCGCTCTACTTCGCATCGCTGAAGCATGAGCACCTCGTTGACGGCAAGCCGGTGGACTGTCCTCCGATTCTGTGGATCCTCGACCCCGTCGGATGGAATCAGCAAGCTCAACAGCTGAAGGGGTTTACAGATGTGGGGATCCTCAATACGGACGCGGAGGATCTCAAACCGTATGCGCCGACGGGGACGGAGCTACAACGGCGATACCCTCAGCCGCTCGCTATTTACGGAGCCCACAATTCGCCCAGAATCACCGCGCAGCGTGGGACCTTCACAATTACAGGCGACAGCCTAGAGTCGATGGAAACATTCGCTGCGGACCACAAGGAGCAATCGCTCTGGAAATTGGCCCTGTTCATTTCCAGAGAGGATTTGCAGAGGGATCTCGCTTCACTGGGCTTCTCTGAAAGCATGATCTTCCCTGATTTGGCAAGTGTGGCGAAGGAAGTCACGGCAATGGAAGGACTCAAGTGACCCCTACGGATAGCGCGAACGCGACCGCAACGCTTGAAGACGAGTTGCGAGAGGCGCGACGCACCATCTCCACCGACAGCTACCCGATGAGCATCGGTGAACTGACAAATCTCTTTAGGGAAGGTGAGCTGGTGATCCGGCCGGCCTTTCAGCGACTTTTCAGGTGGGAGGATGACCAGAAGTCGTTGCTGGTGGAGAGCATTCTTCTGGGAATTCCGCTTCCGTCGATTTTTGTAGCTCAGGACGCCACCGGGCGATGGGAACTAATCGATGGCCTGCAGCGGGTCTCCACGATCCTTCAGTTGCAGGGACTTCTCGACCCAGAGCAGTACCCGCCTCTCGTCCTGCAAGGCACCAAGTACCTCAAGAAGCTTGAGGGTCGGACTTGGGATGGATCGCCTGAAGACGCGCTGACGGATGCCCAGAAGCTTGATGTGAAGCGTTCGAAGATCGACGTCAAAATTATCAAGCGTGAGTCGAGCGAAGAGACGAAGTACGACCTCTTCCAGCGGTTGAACAGCTACGGCTCGACCCTGTCGGCCCAAGAGATTCGAAATGCAGTGCTTGTCGCTGTGAACCCCAACTTCGTTGAGTGGATTCAACAGCTGGCGAAGAGAGATTCGTTCGTGGAGACCACAATGCTTACGGACAAGGACGTGGCGGCAAAGTATGACGAAGACTTGGTGCTCCGCTTCCTTTGGCTGCACCGACAGCAAGACACAAGCACGGCTTCCTTGAGGCAGTTCCAGGAGAAGCTTGAGGAGCAGGCGCTTGCCATGGCGCGGGTGCACGACCAGGAGCGGGACCAGCTTGAAGAGGTCTTCGGCAGGACGTTCGACTTGTTGGCTGCAGAGGGCAGGGACCGTGTCTTCAGGAAGTGGGACCGGAACAAAGGAAGGTTCACCGGCGGATTCCTCAATACTGCTTACGAGGTGCTCGCGATGGGTCTTGGCTATCGGATCGCCAACCAAATGGACCACCGCAGCGACATTCTCGACGCAGCGAAGGAGCTCTGGGGGCAACCCGACATGAACACGCGATTCGCCACGGGGAAAGCAACGGAACAGCGGCTGGCTTTGATGTTGCCGAAGGGTCGCCAGCTGCTGGCACCGGCCGCCGAGGCAAATGACGGTTCGTGAAGTTCGCAGACACACCCCGTGCCAAAGCTGCTTGGGATCTGGGCTGGAACGCTGAGCCGCTACCCACACCCGGCAGAGCGGCTCCTGCGGCTGCACGACGCCCTCCGTCCAGCAGCGAGGGTCCGCGTCCGTCGTACATCTCACCAGGGTGGGGAATGACCCCTCCGAACGGATCGGCTCCACCGGTACGTGTTAGCACCGCGCTCGTTGCGCAGGTTCAGAACTCGATCTGCTCAGAATCCGCGAGGTAGCCCAGCCGTGGGGGGAGGGGCCCTTGAAGGGGCCCATCCCACCCGCTGAGTGTGTGCGCGAGAAATGCGCGAGCTGCTGAGGAAGTCGATCAGCCTTCTAGCGCCATGGCCAACTGGCCGGTTGTCGAGGGGCTTGTGCGCGAGCTGATCTGAGCACGTACTCCGAGCAGGGCCGCTGACCAGAGTCGTGGTGTCGTCGCGACCACTAGGTGACGTCTTTGAGGCCGAGCCGCCTGCGTCCTACCGCCGCCTGTCGACCGGTGGTTGTTACAGGGACATGCCGGTGCGAGGTT
>NZ_AWQS01000208.1 GCF_000576575.1 Intrasporangium chromatireducens Q5-1 | reverse complement strand
AGCGGTCGAGGCCGCCCCACACGCCCCACTTCTCGAGGTGTCCGACCGCGGCGCACTCGGCCATCGCCGGGCACCCGTCACACTCGGCCGCGGCAGCCGAGAGCACGTCGGCGTCGTCGCTCGTGAACTCGTCGGCACGGCCCGCGCACGGGACGCGGAGCCCCGTTTCGGTGGCCCGCTCGAGGGCGCGGCTCAGGGCCTCGTGGGTGGTCATCGCAGACCCCCAACCGGAGCGCCCTTCGGGCGCGCTGATCCCCTTAGAGAAGAATCTAGAGGGGCAGGGACAAAACCGCTGGTCAGCGGCTTGCGCGTCATCACTGAGTGATTACGCCGTAATCCCTGAGTGATGACGTTTCGGCCATTTGTCATCACTGAGTGATGACGTTGCACCGTGGGGACCATCACTGCTCACCCCGCTTGGCGTGCCAGCGGCAGGGCGTCCCGGGCATCCCGAGCCCTCCGCTGACCGCGTGGCTCGGCACGACGAGGCACCGCGACGACGAACCGTCGAGGATGAACCCGTAGTCGACGGCGGCCTTGATTGCGCGGTGCACGTTCTGCCGTTTCGGGGTGATGAGCTCGCCCGTGTCCGGGTCGACGGTGGACAGCACCAGGGCGACCTGTCCGGGGTCGAACGGTGCGTGTCCGTTCGCGCGGTGCTTGCCGTAGGCGAGCGAGACGACGCGCAGCCACAGCGGCAGCCGCGGGTCGCCGGCTCGGTTCTCCCAGACGAGCTGGAAGTGCTTGGCCCAGGGGTTGAGGCTCATTGCACCGCCCCCTTCATGTGGACGCGGATGCCGTCCCGCTCAGCGAGGGCGAGCACGTCCCCGAGGCGGTCGAGCCGGACGCGCCAGCCGCGCAACGGCGGCGACCACATCGCCGGGATTCCGTTCTCGCAGAGCCAGTCCCGTAGGCGGCCCTTGACGAGCGCGTACCGGGGACTATCCGGCATGCCGTAGACGAACATCGCAGTCATGCCGACCACCGGGCCTCGGCCGGAGCGGGGTAGTCGTCGGAGACTTCGCCGGTCTCGGTGTCCACGACAGGTGTGCAATCCTGCACAGCAGCCACGTCGTAAGCGGCGGTGCGATCGGAGACGCCCACGACCGGGGCAATCGCCCTGGTGGACAGGCCGGGCGGAACGTCGTCGTCACAGACGAGAGCAGCCCAGGCAGCACCGTGGCGCTGCGTCGCCTCGCGTCGGGCCAGCCCGAGCATTGCGGCGGCCTGCTCATGGATCAGCTCGTGCGCGCGCTCCGTGGCGTCGACCTCGAGGCGGCACATCTGGCCGTGCTCGATGCCCACGAGGTAGGCGTGCTGGAGGTCGTCGAACGTATAGTTCGTCATCGGCCACCACCCCCGAGCGCGTCGTGCCCGAGCGAGTCGAGGTCGGCCATTGGTACGGGGAGCAGCCGCACGAGGTGCAGTGACGCGGGCAGCCCACGACGATGTGCGCGCTCGACGGCAAGGTGAGCGCTGGGGAGGTTGAAGTAGACGCGACGACGCGTGCCGCCGTTGCGGATGCCGGCGAGCACCACGAGCGCGTGGTCGGCCGTCTCGGCTAGACTGGCAGCAGATCGGCCCGCCAACTGATCTTCTGGAGCCCCGGGGATGCCCGCCCCGGGGTTTCGCTTGTCAGGCAGGGACATTCGCGTTCACCCCCGCCTGCGGCTCGCCGCTCGACAGCCGAGGCGCACGGGCCATGCTCGGCCGCGGTCGAATCCGAATGAGGTCGCCGCGGCGGCGATGCCAGCCAGCCTCACGGTTAGCCAACTCGTGAGCATCCTTAGCGCCCCGGATCAGGTCCTCGTCGGACATGCGGCGCGTGTAGCGCTCGATGTCACGCACCTTGAGTGCGGCCTGCCGGGCGAGGTAGTCGCCGGCCTCCTCGTTGGCACCGAGGGCGGCGAGCCGGTAGCGGACACGAGCGACGGACTCGGACGGCCAGGGCAGTGCCAGCGACTCCTTATTAAGGAGTCGCTGACGAGCCAGGCCAGCGTCCCGCTCGGCCTCGGTGGGAACGGAATCCCTTGTGACGACAGGGGAACTCATCCGGCACCCCCTCGAGTGGCAGGGGCGGGCATATCGGCGCCGGTGCCCATCGTCGGAATGGGCTGCATAAGCGCCTCGAGGTCAGTAGCGCGTATGCGCACGGCTCGGGAGCCTCGCGGACGAAATGCGGGGAGCACGCCGCGGGCGATGTAGTTGCGGATCGTGCGATCAGTAACGCCGAGCTCGTCGGCGGCCTCCGCTTGACTGAGCCAAGCGGGGCGAGTGCGTGTTGTCGTAGACAACAGAACACCTCCGGGGGCAGGTAGAACCTGCACCCACGGAGGTGCCTTAACGCTTAGTTCCGCAGACTACCAGTAACTTCCCGTCAACCGTCAATCAGGTTGAGGATGCGGCGTGTCGCGCTGAGCAGCACCTCGGAGACCGACCCCTCTGCTGCCCAGCGCGACAGACGGGTGAGGTCCTCCAGTGTGATTCGCTCGGTCACTCCACATGCGCACTTGACCTGATGGTGGCGACTGAGCGCGGCTGAGATGGCGGACGCTTGGGCAATCTGGTGCCGCTGGTTCGGCTGCCGATTCCTTGGTTGCTCGGCGAGCCGCTCGGCACGGCGCCATAGATGCGTGTCCGAGTCGAGGCGTTCCACTGGCACCGTGATTCGCTCGGGCTCACGATCGGCCCACTCGCCCCGACCGCGATGGTTGCAGACAAAGGTGACGCTCTCACTCATCGGTTGGCCTCCACCATCCTCGAGAGGGCGGCCGCGATCTCGGCGTCGCGCCCCTGTGCAATGTGCTGGTACTTCATCGCCGCGCCGGGCGTGCTGTGACCGAGCCGGCCCATGAGCTCGGCAAGCGTGGCCCCCGTCTGAGCGGCCAACGTTGCTCCGGTGTGGCGCAGGTCATGCCATCGCAGGTCCGGCCGTCCTGCCGCCTTACGGGCGGGGTAGTAGACGCGGTACAGCGTGGAGGGCGCCAGGTGCGAGACACCATCGGCCGCGGGGAACAGCAGGGCGTCCTGCCCACGCATCGGCATGCTGTCCCGGTGTGCCTTGAGCATTGGCAGCAGGTGGGGCGGAATCGCCACGTCGCGCGTTCCGGCGTCGCTCTTGGGGGTGCCGACGATCTCCTCGCCCTCGGCTCGCACGACGCCACGGCGGACGTGTATGACGCCGTTCTTGAGGTCGACGTCCTTACGGCGTAGCTCGGTCACCTCCCCGAACCGCAGCGCACACCACGCGGACAGCATGACCATCGGCCGGTACTTCTCGGGCATCTCGGCCGCGATGATCTCGAGCTCGCGCAGCGTGGCGGGCTTGATCTTGCGGGCTCGCTTGGCCTGGCCGGCCCCTCGGACGTGGCAGGGGTTGGCGGCGATCTTCTCGTCAGCGACGGCGGTCCCGAGGATCGTGCGCAGCAGTCCGTAGGCGTGCGCTCGCAGCGTGGGGCGGCCGCGGTCGAGGTCAGCGTGCCAGTCCCGCACCATCTCGGAGGTGAGGGCCTTCAACGGCACCTCACCCAGGGCGGGGAGTATCTGCCGATCCAACAGCGAGCGGTAGTGCTCGCGGGTCCGAGGCTTGAGGTCGCGGCGACGCATCCACTTCTCGGCATACGTCCCCAGCGTCTCGGCAGCCGGCTTGTCTCGCAGCTTGCGAGGCGCCTCCCACGTCCCCGCGCTGATCTTCCGGCGCTCGTCCGTCAGCCATGCCTCGGCGTCGAGTCGGGTATCGAACGTGACCGGCGCGGCATACCTCTTGCCGTCGGGCGCTCGGTATTTCGCTCGGTATCGGCCGCTCGACAGTCGCTCGATGCCGCCGAACAGTCGCTTTCCGCTCGCCATGTCCTCGCCCTTTCGTGGACCAAATGTGGACCACCAACAGGATATCCGTTTCCGTTGCGTTCCGCACGTTGCTGCGATACTGTTTCGCATAGCCGCACGTCGGGAGCGCAAAACCGCTGGTCGGAACAGTGACGCGGGGGAGGCCAGGAAACTGGTTCAAACCCAGTATCGCCCACCAGCAACCGAAGGCCCCCGCCGATCACGGCGGGGGCCTTTGTGTGTCAGGCGGACACCCGGGTCGGACCCGGCCGGAGGGGCGACCCACCCTCGCTCTCGCGCTGCGTCCTGGCCTACGGCGTCGTAGGTTACGGGCGAGTAGCATGAGGTGATGAGCGAGCTGTCGGTTCCGGATTCGCCGGTCGCCCGCACGACGCGGGTGCACGGTCACCAGCTGTCCTACATCGACCGCGGCGAGGGCCCGGCCGTCCTGTTCATCCACGGCCTGCTGGGCTCGAACCAGAACTGGGCACACCTCGTCCACGGCCTGGAGGGGAGCCACCGGGTCGTCATCCCGGACCTCTTCGGGCACGGCGCCTCCGAGAAGCCGATGGGCGACTACTCCCTCGGCGCCCATGCCGCCACCCTGCGCGACCTGCTCGACCTGCTCGGCATCGACCGGGTGACCCTGGTCGGGCACTCCCTCGGCGGCGGGATCGCCCTGCAGTTCTGCTACCTCTTCCCACATCGGGTCGAGCGTCTCGTGCTGGTGGCGAGCGGCGGCCTGGGCCGGTCGGTGAGCCCCCTCCTGCGCGCGGCCACGCTGCCGGGCGCGGAGTGGGTCCTGCCGGTGATTGCCTCGACTCGGGTGCGCTCGCCCCTCGAGGCCGTCGGGCGTGCCGTCGCGGGCTGGGGCTGGCGGGGCTCGCCTGACGTCCGAGAGGCATGGCGGGGCTTCACCTCCCTCAGTGACGCGGACAGTCGCCGGGCGTTCCTCGCCACGACGCGCGCGGTGGTGGACCCGGGTGGGCAGACCGTGTCGGCCCACGACCGCCTCCCGGCGGCAGCGGGCATCCCGACCCTGATCGTGTGGGGCACCAAGGACCGGATGATCCCGAGCTGGCACGCGATCCGGGGACACCAGGCCCTGCCGGGCAGCCGGGTGGAGCTGTTCGAGGGCGCCGGGCACTTTCCCCATCTGGAAGAGCCGGAACGCTTCGCCCGGGTGCTGGCCGAGTTCATCGGCAGCTGAGCGCCGGGCGCCGCCGACGGAGGCCCATGACGGGGCTGGCGCGGACGTCGGCTACGCTAGGTGCAGCGACCCGCCAGTTCTGCCTCGGGTCGCCTCTTCTTGGCGGGACCCATCGCTCCCACCCCAGTCGATTCGCTCTTGCGCCGCGACCCGCACTCCGACAGTGCCTCGCGCCGGGCAGAACGACCCCTTCTTCTCCCTTGGAGTTCACCACCTGTGTCCACTGACACCACCTTCAGCACGCTCGGCGTGCCCACTGCGCTCGTCGCCATCCTGGCCGACGCCGGGATCACGACGCCGACACCCATCCAGGCGGCGACCCTGCCTGACTCGCTCGCCGGGCGCGACGTGCTCGGCCGGGGCCGGACCGGCTCGGGCAAGACCTACGCGTTCCTGCTGCCCCTGCTGACGCGGCTGTCGCAGTCGCCGGCACCGCGACGGCCCAACCGGCCCCGCGCGCTCATCCTCGCCCCGACCCGCGAGCTGGCCGTCCAGATCGACACGGCGCTCGCCCCGCTCGCGAAGCCGCTCGGCCTGACGTCCCAGACGATCTTCGGCGGGGTCGGGCAGAACCCCCAGGTCCAGGGCCTGCGCGCCGGCGTCGACATCGTGGTCGCGTGCCCGGGCCGCCTGGAGGACCTCATGGGCCAGGGGCACGTCGTGCTCGACGCCATCGAGATCACGGTCCTTGACGAGGCCGACCACATGGCGGACCTCGGTTTCCTCCCCGGCGTGCGCCGCATCATGGACAAGACCCCGCGTGGCGGGCAGCGGCTCCTCTTCTCGGCGACGCTCGACGGCGCCATCAACGTCCTGGTCAAGCGCTTCCTCACCAACCCCGTGACGCACCAGGCAGACTCCGCACAGTCCCCGGTCTCGACCATGGAGCACCACGTGCTGCACGTGTCGGCGGAGGCGCACCTGCCGGTCATCCTTGACCTGGCAGCGGCGCCCGGCCGCAAGGTGGTCTTCACCCGCACCAAGCACCGCGCGAAGAAGCTCGCCCGCCAGCTGAACGCCTCCGGGGTGCCGGCCGTGGAGCTGCACGGCAACCTCAGCCAGGGCGCCCGGACCCGGAACATGGACGACTTCCACTCCGGTCGGGCGCAGACGCTCGTCGCGACCGACATCGCGGCCCGCGGCATCCACGTCGATGACGTGGCCCTCGTCATCCACGCCGACCCGCCGGTCGAGCACAAGGCCTACCTGCACCGCTCCGGCCGCACGGCTCGGGCAGGTGCCGACGGGACGGTCGTGACGATGATGCTGGACGAGCAGGTCCGCGACGTCCGCGACCTGACCCGCAAGGCCGGCATCAAGCCGACGATGACCCGCGTGCAGCCGGGCCACCCCATCCTGGCGAAGCTCGCGCCGGGGGAGCGGTCGTATGCCGGTGGCCTCGTCCGCGAGGAGGCCCCCTCGGGCGGTGGCGGCGGTGGTCGCCGGACGTCCGGTCGCGCCGGAGCCCGTGGCGGCTCGCGCTCAGGACGGCACGGTAGCCCTGCCGGGGAGACCCGCAGCGCCGGCCGGGACGGCGGCGCACAGCCCGGCGGCGCCGGACAGGGCCGTGGCACGGGTCGAGGCGG
>NZ_AWQS01000207.1 GCF_000576575.1 Intrasporangium chromatireducens Q5-1 | reverse complement strand
CGGCGCCGGGGACGGGTCGTGGCCCCCGCCGGACCGCCCGGCGCCAGCCACGCCAGCCACCTCGACTCGGCCGCGGGTGAGGGAGCGGGCACACCGACGAGCGCCGGGGCCACCTCGGAGGGCTCGCCCGCCGGTTTGTGAGCACCGCCGCCGACCCGGTAATGTAGATCCTCGGTGCGCCCACCGGGCCCGTGTTGACGGGCCGGTGCCAGAAGTGGCACACCAGTCCTGATCAGAGAGTGAGTTTCACTGTGTACGCGATTGTTCGCGCTGGCGGTCGCCAGGAAAAGGTCTCGGTGGGCGATGTCCTGCTCGTCGACAAGGTGACGGGGCAGCCCGGCGACTCGGTCGAGTTCACGCCGCTGCTCCTCGTGGACGGCGAGTCGGTCACCTCCGACGCCGGCGCCCTTGCGAAGGCCTCCGTGACGGCCGAGGTGGTCAAGGCCGCCAAGGGCCCCAAGATCACGATCATGAAGTACAAGAACAAGACCGGCTACCGGAAGCGGCAGGGGCACCGCCAGCCGCTCACCCAGGTCAAGATCACCGGCATCAACGCCTGATCGACGCCCACAGCATCCGCGACTCTCGCGACACAGACTCACCAAGGAGTAACTGACATGGCACACAAGAAGGGTGCGTCCTCGTCCCGTAACGGGCGCGACTCGAACGCACAGCGACTCGGCGTCAAGCGGTTCGGCGGCCAGGTCGTCAACGCCGGCGAGATCCTCGTCCGCCAGCGCGGCACGCACTTCCACCCCGGTGAGGGCGTCGGCCGCGGCGGCGACGACACGCTCTTCGCGCTCGTCGCGGGCGCCGTCAAGTTCGGCAGCAAGCGCGGCCGCAAGACCGTCAACATCGAGCCGGCCGAGAGCCTCAGCGCCGCTGAGTGACCAACTGAGCTCATGCTGGTGAGAGGGCGGGCCCACGTGGCCCGCCCTTTCGCATGCACCCCGGCTGAGCGGCATACCCCGCATGATGGGTATGCCGCCCCGCCGGCTCTATCTGGAAGAGTGACCTGACATGGCAACGAACTTCGTCGACCGCGTCGTGCTGCACGTCGCCGCCGGCAACGGTGGTCACGGCGTGGCGTCGGTGCGGCGCGAGAAGTTCAAGCCGCTCGGGGGCCCCGACGGCGGCAACGGCGGCCGCGGCGGCTCCGTCATCCTGCGGGTCGACCCGCAGTCGACGACCCTGCTGGACTACCACCGCAGCCCACACCGGCACGCCGAGAACGGCAAGCCGGGCGCCGGCGACGAGCGCAACGGCGCCGACGGCCCCGACCTCGTCCTGCCGGTCCCCGAAGGCACCGTCGTCAAGGACAGCGACGGGCGGATGCTCGCCGACCTCGTCGGGATGGGCACCGAGCACGTCGTCGCGCGCGGCGGGCGCGGCGGTCTCGGCAACAAGGCACTCGCGTCCCCGCGGCGCAAGGCGCCGGGCTTCGCGCTCCTCGGCGAGCCGGGGGAGGCGCTCGACGTCGTGCTCGAGCTGAAGACCCTCGCCGACGTCGCCCTCATCGGCTTCCCCAGCGCGGGCAAGTCCTCGCTCGTGTCGGTCCTGTCGGCCGCCAAGCCGAAGATCGCCGACTACCCGTTCACCACGCTCGTGCCCAACCTCGGCGTCGTCACGGCCGGTCAGGCGCGCTTCACCATCGCCGACGTGCCGGGTCTGATCCCGGGGGCCCACGAGGGGAGGGGCCTCGGGCTCGAGTTCCTCCGCCACGTCGAGCGGTGCTCGGTCCTGGCCCATGTCATCGACTGCGCGACCCTCGAGCCGGGCCGCGACCCGCTCACCGACCTCGAGGTCATCGAACGCGAGCTCTCGCTCTATGTCCCCGACGCCGACCTCGGTGGGCGGCCGCTCGCCGAGCGCACCCGCGTCATCGTCCTCAACAAGGCCGACGTGCCCGAGGCGCGCGACCTGGCCGAGATGGTCAAGCCCGACCTCGAGGCCCAGGGCTACGAGGTCTATATCGTCTCGGCCGTCGCCCACCAGGGCCTCAAGGAGCTGACCTTCGCCTTGGCCCGACTGGTCGAACAGGCCCGCGCCGAGCTGCCCGAGGTCACCCCCCAGCGCGTCGTGCTGCGCCCCAAGGCGGTCGACGACAGCGGCTTCGAGGTCCGGCGCGAGCACGGCCCAGAGGGCGACTTCTTCCGCGTGGTGGGCGAACGCCCGACCCGGTGGGTGCGACAGACCGACTTCACCAACGACGAGGCGGTCGGCTACCTCGCCGACCGGCTCGCCCGGCTCGGCGTCGAGGACCAGCTCTACAAGGCCGGCGCGGTCGCGGGTGACACCGTCGTCATCGGGGCGACCGACGACGCCGTCGTCTTCGACTGGGAGCCGACGCTCCAGTCGGGCGCCGAGCTGCTCGGTGCCCGCGGCACCGACCTGCGCCTCGAGGAGCCCAGCCGGCCGACCCGCGGCGAGAAGCGCGAGGCGATGCAGGAGCGCTACTCGGCCCGCGCCGCGACGCAGGCCGAGCTCGAGGCGGAGCGCCGATCGGGCCTGTGGCACCTCGACGAGGGCGAGGGTGACGACGCGGGCCCCGAGGGCAGGGCCGACGGGCAGGCCGACACCTCCGGGCAGGCCGACACCGCGGGCGAGTCGGGCAAGCGCGGCCCCCAGCGCTGAGCCGTCCCCTATCCTCACGGCATGACGCCGTGGAGCGGGCTGCTGCGCCGGGACCACCTGGGGAGCCAGGCGGACCGCGCGACGTTCCGGACGCTGCACACCGCCTCGCTCGCGTCACCGCCCCTGCGTGGAGGGCTGACCAGCACGGCCGCCGAGCGGTCGCTCAAGTTCCTCCGGGCGCTCCTCGGCGCGCCGGCCGTCGCGATGACCGACACGAGCCGGCTCCTCGCCTGGGACGGCGGGCGCTCGGGGCACGGGGCGCACGCACCGAGGCTCGCCGAGGCGACCCTCGGCCACGGCCGGACGGTCGTCCTCGGCCGCGCCGAGATGGAGTGCGGCGACCCGGGCTGCCCGCTGCGCGAGGCGATCATCGCGCCGCTCGACGTGGAGGAGAAGGTCGTCGGGACGCTGCAGGTCTTCGCGCCGCAGGCGTCCGCCGGCCTGGTTCGCGCCACGAACGAGGTCGCCCGGTGGGTCTCGGGGCAGCTCGAGCTGGCCGAGCTGGACGCGTCGCGCACCCGACTCATGGAGGCCGAGGTCAGGGCGCTGCGCGCGCAGATCAGCCCGCACTTCATCTACAACTCCCTCACGGCCATCGCGTCGTTCACGCGCACCGACCCGGACCGCGCCCGCGAGCTGCTGCTCGACCTCGCCGAGTTCACCCGCTACTCGTTCCGCAAGCACGGCGAGTACACGACGCTCGCCGAGGAGCTCCGCTCGATCGAGGCCTACCTCGTCATCGAGAAGGCGCGGTTCGGTGACCGGCTGTCCGTGACGGTCCGCGTCGCCCCCGAGGTGCTTCCCGTTGTCGTGCCGTTCCTGTGCCTCCAGCCGCTCGTCGAGAACGCCGTCCGGCACGGCATCGAGGGCAAGCCGGGCCGCGGCGAGATCACCATCCTCGCCCAGGACGCCGACCGCGAGTGCGTCGTGACGATCGAGGACAACGGCATCGGCGAGGACCCGGAGCGCGTCCGGCAGGCGCTCGCCGGCGACGTGGCCCTCGACTCCGTCGGCCTCGCCAACGTCGATGAGCGGCTGCGCACCGCCTTCGGGGACGAGTACGGTCTCGTCGTCGAGACGGCGCAGGGCGCGGGCACTCGCGTCACCGTGCGCCTGCCGAAGTTCCAGCCGGGGGTGCACCTGTGACGGGACCGACGGGTATGCCGCCCACTGCGCCGGGTGCTGCGGCCCCGGTCCCAGCGGGGCGGGCCGGGGGAGAGGCGCGGGCGGTCGCGCCGCTGCGCGTGCTCGCGATCGACGACGAGGCGCCCGCGCTCGATGAGCTCGTCTGGCTGCTGCAGCGGGACGAGCGGATCGGGACGGTCCTCGCCGCGAACTCCGGCGAGCGGGCCCTGCGGGTCCTGCACGAGCGGCAGGTCGACGCCATCTTCATGGACGTGCAGATGCCGGGCCTCACCGGCCTCGACCTGGCCCGGGTCCTCTCGCGCTTCACGACGCCGCCACCGGTCGTCTTCGTCACGGCGCACGAGCAGCATGCCGTCGACGCGTTCGAGCTCAACGTCGTCGACTACGTGCTCAAGCCGGTCCGGGACGAGCGGCTCGCCGAGGCGGTGCGCCGGGTGCTGCGCCGGATCGAGGGGCGTGAGCCGGCCGCCGGCAGCGACGACGAGAGCATCGTCGTCGAGCTCGGCGGCGTGAGCCGCCTCGTCCCACGATCCGAGGTGCTCTACGTCGAGGCCCAGGGCGACTACGCCCGGCTGCACACCGCCTCCGGCAGCCACCTGCTCCGGGTGCCCCTCTCAACGCTGGCCGAGCAGTGGCGCGACGCCGGCTTCGTCCGGATCCACCGCTCCTTCCTCGTCGCCCTGGCCCACATCACGGAGTGGCGCAACGAGGGCGGTCGTTACACGCTCCTCGTCGGTGGCACCGAGCTGGCCGTCAGCCGGCGCCACACGAGGGGGCTGCGGGACGTCCTCGTGCGCCGTGCGCAACCGAGCCCGAGGAGTGGGACGTGACCCCTGGGAGCGAGCCAAGCGGCATACCGCAGCGGGTGCGGGTCACCAGCCCACGGACCTCCGCGGCGCGAGCGCGCCGCGTCTCCATCGCCTCCGAGATCGACGCGCAGACCCAGTTGGGGGAGGTCTACGTCACCTCGCTGATCCGCAGCCAGCTGCGGCTCGCGCTCGGGGTCGCGGTCGCGCTCGCCGTGACCCTCGGTGGCCTGCCAGTGGTCTTCACCCTCGTCCCGGCGTTCCGGCGCGCGACGGTCCTCGGCGTGCCCCTGCCGTGGATCCTGCTCACCGTCGTGGCCTTCGCCGAGATCATCGCCCTGGGGTGGGCCTACGTGCGGCGGGCCGAGCGCAACGAGGACGACTTCAGCGACCTGCTGGAGGGCCGGTGAGCACCGCGGCCAGCATCGCGGCGGTCCTCGTCGTCTCGGTCGCCACCCTCGTCGTCGGCGCCTACGGCCTGCGCGTCTCGCGAACGACGAGCGACTTCTACGTCGCCTCACGCGGCGTGGGCCCGATCCTCAACGCCTCGGCCGTCAGCGGCGAGTACCTCTCCGCGGCGTCCTTCCTCGGGGTCGCCGGGCTCATCCTCGTGCGGGGCGCCGACATGCTGTGGCTGCCGGTCGGGTGGACCGCCGGTTACCTCCTGCTGCTCGTCTTCGTCGCGGCGCCGCTGCGCCGGTCGGGCGCCTACACACTGCCCGACTTCGCCCAGCTCCGGTGCGAGTCCCGCGCGGCCCGGACCGTCTCGAGCGTCCTCGTCGTCGCCATCGGGATGCTCTACCTCGTGCCGCAGTTCCAGGGCGCCGGCATCACCCTGCGCACGTTGACGGGTGCGCCGCGCTGGGTGGGCCAGCTCGTCGTGGCCGTCGTCGTGTCGCTCAACGTGCTCGCCGGCGGGATGCGCAGCATCACGTTCGTGCAGGCCTTCCACTACTGGCTCAAGCTCGTCGCCCTGCTGACCCCGGTGTTCTTCCTGCTCGTCATGTGGGGGGCCCAGGGCGCCCCGGACGTCGGCACGCTCGACCTGGCCGAGTGGGCCGAGCCGCTGACGGGTGAACACGCCCTGTACCTGACCTACTCGCTCGTCGTCGCGACCTTCCTCGGCACGATGGGGCTGCCGCACGTCGTCGTGCGGTTCTACACGAACCGGGACGGCAGGGCCGCCCGCCGCACGACGCTCGTCGTGCTCGTCCTGCTCGGCGGGTTCTACATCCTGCCCGTGCTCTATGGCGTGCTCGGCCGGGTCTTCGCGCACGACCTCGTCGCCGCCGGACGGGCCGACTCGGTCGTCCTCGAGCTGCCGAGCCGCGTGTTCCACGGGCCCGTGGCCGACCTGCTCACCGCGCTGGTCGCCGCCGGCGCGTTCGCGGCCTTCCTCTCGACCGCCTCGGGGCTCGTCGTGTCGGTCGCGGGGGTGCTCAGCCAGGACCTGTTCCGCTGGCGGACCGAGCACGGGCAGGGGATTCGGGCCTTCCGGATCGCGACGGGGGTCGGCGTCTCGGTCGCCCTCCTGTTCACCTTCGTGTCGGCCGACGTGCCCGTGGCGCACGCGGTCGAGCTGACCTTCGCCGTGGCCGCCTCGACGTTCTGCCCCATGCTCGTCCTCGGCATCTGCTGGCGGGGGCTGACAGCGGTCGGCACGATCTGCGGCCTCATCGTCGGCGGGTCGCTGTCGATGACCGCAGTCCTCGCGACGATGTTCGGCATCGACCGCGAGGGGTGGCTCGGAGCCGTCCTGACCCAGCCGGCGGCCGTCACGGTGCCGACCGCCTTCGCCACGATGGTCGTCGCGTCCGTCCTGACCCGCCACCGCCGGCCGGAGCACCTGGCCCAGACGATGGTCCGGCTGCACGCCCCCGAGCACCTCGGCCTCGACCGCGGCACCTTCCACCCGGAGCAGTCGACCGCGGCCCGGCGCGGGAGCTGACCGCCGCCGAGGCGCTCGTACGGCCACCCAGCACGCTCGTGACCCGTGAATGTGAGATGCGAGTCAACGCAGTCGAGCCGGTCACGCCGCGGGGGAAACGTGCTGAGGTTGAG
>NZ_AWQS01000206.1 GCF_000576575.1 Intrasporangium chromatireducens Q5-1 | reverse complement strand
CACGTCGACGGCTTCCGCTTCGACCTCGCCGCGACGCTCGCCCGGCAGTTCCACGAGGTCGACAAGCTGTCGGCCTTCTTCGACCTGATCCAGCAGGACCCGGTCATCAGCCAGGTCAAGCTCATCGCCGAGCCATGGGACGTCGGCGACGGCGGCTACCAGGTGGGCGGGTTCCCGCCCCTGTGGACCGAGTGGAACGGCAAGTACCGCGACACGGTCCGCGACTTCTGGCGGGGTGAGGGCGGCGACCTCGGCGAGTTCGCCTCGCGGCTCACCGGCAGCAGCGACCTCTACGAGCACACCGGACGCAAGCCGATCGCCTCGATCAACTTCGTCACCGCCCACGACGGGTTCACCCTGCGCGACCTCGTGTCCTACAACGACAAGCACAACGAGGCCAACGGCGACGGGGGCCAGGACGGCGAGAGCCACAACCGGTCCTGGAACTGCGGCGTCGAGGGGCCGACCGACGATCCGGCGGTGCGTGCGCTGCGGGGCCGCCAGCAGCGCAACTTCCTCACGACGCTGCTGCTGTCGCAGGGCGTGCCGATGATCAGCCACGGCGACGAGCTGGGCCGGACCCAGCAGGGCAACAACAACGGCTACTGTCAGGACAACGAGATCAGCTGGATCGACTGGGACCTCGACGAGGACCAGAAGTCCCTGCTCGAGTTCGCGCGGTCCGTCGTCCACCTCCGGCGCGACAACCCCGTGTTCCGCCGGCGCCGCTTCTTCGCGGGCAGCGCCGACCACGGGGGCGAGAGCGAGCTCGGCGACATCGCGTGGTTCATGCCGAACGCCGAGCACATGGACGACGAGGCGTGGAGCAATGGGCTCGCCAAGTCGCTCATGGTCTTCCTCAACGGCGGTGCCATTCCCGAGCCGGACCCACGCGGCCAGCAGATCCTCGGCGACTCGTTCCTCATCATGTTCAACGCCCACTACGAGCCGATCACCTTCACCATCCCGGGCGAGGAGTGGGGCCCCGCCTGGCTGCCAGAGGTCAACACCGCGGGGGAGATGACGGCCGAGCCGCTCGAGCCCGACTGGAAGGTCGAGGTCGAGGGGCGCAGCGTCGTGGTGCTGCGCTGCCAGCGAGAGCCGGCGGAGGGTGCCGCATCGTGACGGCGGGGCACCACGTGCCGACCTCCACACTCCGGCTGCAGCTCGAGCCGGCCTTCACCCTCGACGACGCTGCAGCGATCGTCGAGGACGTCGCGGCCCTGGGCGCGACGCACCTCTATCTCTCGCCCGTGCTGCAGGCGACCGCCGGCTCCACCCACGGCTACGACGTCGTGGACCACACCCTCGTGGCCGAGGGCATCGGCGGCGAGTCGGGGTGGTCGCGGTTGGTCGCCGCTGCGCGCCGCGCCGGGCTCGGTCTCGTGGTCGACATCGTGCCGAACCACATGGCGGTCCCCGTGCCGGAGAAGGACAACCGGCCGCTCTGGTCCGTCCTCAAGGAGGGGCCCGACTCCCAGTACGCCCGCTGGTTCGACGTCGACTGGGACGCCGGCGATGGACGCGTCGTCCTGCCCGTGCTGGGCGGACCGCTCGACGAGATCGTGGCGGCGGGCGAGCTGGAGCGCGACCGCGTCGGCGGTGAGGACGTGCTTCGCTACCACGACCACGTCTTCCCGCTCGCCAGGGGAAGCGCCGGTATGCCGCTCAGCTCGCTCCTCGCGGCCCAGCACTATCGCTTGGCCTCCTGGCGGGAGGCGGAGGCGCTCAACTACCGCAGGTTCTTCGACGTGACCTCCCTCGTGGCCGTCCGGGTCGAGGACCCGGTCGTGTTCGACGCCACCCACGCCCGGATCGTCGACCTCGTACGAGCGGGGCAGGTCGAGGGGCTGCGGATCGACCACCCCGACGGGCTCGCCGACCCCGAGGGCTATCTCCGGATGCTGCGCGCCGCGACCGACGGTGTCTGGGTCGTCGTCGAGAAGATCCTGGAGGGCGACGAGCGGCTGCCCGCTGACTGGGCGTGCGCCGGGACGACCGGTTACGACGCCCTACTTCGCGTCGGCGGACTCTTCGTCGACCCCGCCGGTGCGGAGCCCCTGTCGCGGGTCGCAGAGCAGCTCCTCGGCGAGACGCAGGACCTTGCCGCGATGACGGTCGCCGCCAAGCGCCACGTCATCGAGCACGTGCTCGGCGCCGAGATGGCGCGCCTGCTGCGGCTCGTGGGCCGAGCCCTGCCGCAACTGCCGGCTGCCGGGACGCGTGCGGCCCTGGAGGCACTCCTCGTCGCCATGGATCGCTACCGGATCTATGTCCGCCCCCCGGAGCCCGCGGGCGAGGCGGCGGTCGCCCGGCTGCGGGAGGTCGCCGACCGGGCCCTCGCTGCCGACCCGACCCTCGACGCGGAGGTCGTGGCGGCCCTCGTCGACCTGGCCCTCGACCGGCCGGTCGGCGTCGACGACGAGGCCCGACGTGACTTCTGCGTGCGCTTCCAGCAGACGTGCGGGCCGGTCATGGCCAAGGCGGTCGAGGACACGGTCTTCTACCGCTACGTCCGGCTCGTCGGCCTCAACGAGGTCGGCGGCGACCCGGGACACCTCGGCACATCGGTCCGCGAGTTCCACTCGTGGGCCAAGCAGCTCGTCCGCGACCTGCCGCACACCCTGACGGCACTGTCGACCCACGACACGAAGCGCTCCGAGGACGTCCGGGCCCGGCTCGCCGTTCTCTCCGAGTGGCCCTCGGCCTGGGCCGAGTGGGTGCTCGAGGCGCGCCGGTTGACCGCGCCGCACCGTCCCGAGCGCCTCGACGCCCTGACCGAGTACCTCGTCTGGCAGACCCTCGTCGGTGCCTGGCCGATCGACGCGGACCGGCTCGGCGCCTACTGCCTCAAGGCGGTGCGCGAGGCGAAGCTGCACACGTCGTGGACCGCGCCCGACGACGCGTACGAGCGAGCGGTCGACCACTTCGCGCGTTTCGTGTCCAGCGACGCGACCGTGGGACGCCATGTCGACTCGTGGCTACGGTCGACGACGCGGGAGACGCGAGCCAACGTGCTGGGCCAGAAGCTCGTCCAGCTCACCATCCCGGGCGTCGCCGACGTCTACCAGGGCACCGACATCGTCGACCTGTCCCTCGTCGACCCGGACAACCGGCGCCCCGTCGACTGGCGGGCCCACCGGGAGCGGCTGGCCCGGCTCGACGGGGGAGCACCCCCCGAGGACCTGTCCGACGAGAAGCTTCTCGTGACCGCCGCCGCACTCCGCCTGCGCCGCGAGGTGCCCGAGGCCTTCGTCGGAGGGGAGGGCGAGCACACCGCGCTCGAGAGCGGCTCGGACCATGTCGTCGCCTTTGCCCGCGGCGCCGCCGAGGCACCTGACGTGGTCGTCCTCGCCACCCGGCTGGCGGGACGTCTGGCCGATGCAGGCGGTTGGGGTGCCTCGACGGTCACGCTGCCGGAGGGCAGCTGGCGCGACATGCTGCGAGACCGGCTGGTGGACGGCGGCGCCGTCCCGCTCGAGTCGATGCTGCCGCTGACGGGGCTGCCGGTCGCGCTCCTGGTCCGTGACGGCGCGGGCACGGCGACGCGAAGGGGGTAGGGGGACCGGCATGACTGTCTCCCCGCTCCGCGTCTGGGCCCCCTCGGCCGATACCGTCGTCGTCGAGGCGGCTCGGCCCGGTGACCAGCCGACCGCACACCGCATGACCCCCGCCGACGGTGGCTGGTGGGAGTGGCGCCCGGAGGGTGACGGGCCGCTCGACTACGCCTTCCGGCTCGACGGTGGGGAGGCCCGGCCGGACCCCCGCAGCCCGTGGCAGCCGCACGGCGTGCATGGGCCGAGCCGCACCTTCGACGCCTCGGCCTTCGAGTGGACCGACGCGGGGTGGGCCGGACCACGGGGTGGCGGCGGCGTCCTCGGCGGGGTCGTCTACGAGCTGCACATCGGCACCTTCACCGCCGCGGGCACGCTCGATGCGGCCGTCGAGCACCTGTCCCACCTCGTCGACCTCGGTGTCGACCTCGTCGAGCTCATGCCCGTCGGGGCCTTCGGCGGCACGCACGGGTGGGGCTACGACGGCGTCCAGCCCTTCGCGGTCCAGGACGCCTACGGGGGTCCGCCGGCCCTCCAGCGCTTCGTCGACGCCTGCCACGCCGCCGGCCTGGGCGTCTGCCTCGACGTCGTCTACAACCACCTCGGACCGACGGGCAACTACCTCGCGGAGTTCGGCCCCTACTTCAGCACCGAGCACGAGACGCCGTGGGGACGGGCGGTCAACCTGTCCGGCGACGACAGCCACGAGGTGCGCCGCTGGGTCATCGACAACGCGCTGCGCTGGTTCCGCGACTTCCATGTCGACGCCCTGCGGCTGGATGCCGTCCACGCCCTCCGGGACGCCTCGGGACGCCATCTGCTCGCCGAGCTGTCGGACGAGACCGCAGCCCTTGCCCACGAGCTGGGCCGCCCGCTCGACCTCGTGGCGGAGAGCGACCTGAACGACGCCGTCATGGTGACCCCCACGAGCCGCGGGGGCCTCGGCATGACGGCGCAGTGGGACGACGACATCCATCACGCGCTCCACGTGGCCCTGACGGGGGAGACGAGCGGCTACTACACGGACTTCGCCGGCGGGACCCGGGCCTGGCCGGAGGGGGGCGCGCTGTCCGTCCTCGCGAAGACGCTCACCGAGGTGTTCCTGCACGACGGCCGGATGTCGACCTTCCGCGGCCGCACCTGGGGGCGGCCGGTCGACCCGGAGGCGGTGTCCGGTCATCGGTTCCTCGCCTACCTCCAGACGCACGACCAGGTCGGCAACCGCGCCACGGGCGACCGCATCTCCGCCTCGATCACGCCCGGACAACAGGCGATCGGGGCCGCGATCTATCTGCTGTCGCCCTACACGGCAATGCTCTTCATGGGGGAGGAGTGGCGGGCGAGCACCCCGTTCCAGTTCTTCACCTCCTTCGAGGAGGACGACCTGGGCGAGGCCGTCCGCTCGGGGCGGCGCCGGGAGTTCGCCGCGCACGGCTGGAGCGCCGACGAGGTGCCCGACCCCCAGGACCCTCGGACGCGGGACGCGTCGGTCCTCCGGTGGGACGAGCTGCCCGAGCACCCTCACGCCGAGATGCTTGCGTTCTACCGCCGCCTCATCGAGATCCGGCGCACCGAGCCGGAGATCGCCTCGGGTGACCTCAGCGCCCTGCAGGTGCGCTTCGACGAGGCGAGCCGCTGGTTCGTCATGCGCCGAGGAAGCATCGCCGTCGTGGCGAACTTCGGGTCCGGTGGTCAGCCGGTCCCGCTGCACGGCGAGGCCTGGGAGACCCTCGTGGGGTGGGGCGAGCACCGCACCGAGACCGGCGGCATCCACCTCGAGGGTCACGCCCTCGCGGTGGTCAGGACTCTTTGACGCGGATCATGCCCTCCTGCGCGACGGTGGCGACCAGCGTGCCGTCGCGGGTGAACATCTGGCCGATCGCGAGCCCGCGGCCACTCTCGGCTGACGGCGACTGCTGCGAGTAGAGGATCCACTCGGAGGGGTCGGCGGCCCGGTGGAACCACATGGCGTGGTCGAGGCTGGCGATGCGCAGCCGCGGGTCGCCCCAGGCGAGGCCGTGCTCCCGCAGGACGGGCTCGAGGAGGGAGTAGTCGCTTGCGTAGGCGAGGACGGCGGCGTGCAGGAGGGGGTCGTGGGGCAGGGCACCGACGGACCGGAGCCAGACGTGGTTGACCGGCACGCGCTCGGCGCCGGGCCCCGCGAAGATGCTGCCCTCGACCGGCCGCTGCTCGATCGGCCGGATCTCCGCAACCCGCAGGGCCGCCGCGTTGTCACGGGCCAGCTCGGTGAGCGAGGCCAGCCCGTCGGGCCCCGGGACGTCCGGCATCGCCTCCTGGTGGTCCAGGCCGCCGGCGCGCACCTGGAAGGAGCAGTTCATCGACATGATGGGCGCGCCCTTCTGGATCGCGTGCACGCGCCGCGTCGAGAAGGACTGGCCGTCACGCATCTCCTCGACGGCGAAGTGGATCGGCATCGTGTCGTCGCCCGGCCGCATGAAGTAGCCGTGGAGGGAGTGGATCGGCCGCGGCCCCTCCTCGTCGGCGTCCACCGTCAGCCCGGCCGCCATGACGCACTGGGCGAGGACCTGGCCGCCGAAGACGCGCCCGTGGGGCATCCGCTGCGACTGGCCGAGGAACACCCGGGCGGACTCCGCCCCGATGGAGGTCGCGGCGTCCCGGCCGAGCGGGTCGGTGACACTGATCCGCGCGGTGCCGACGTCCTTGAGCGTCAGCACGTCGAGCAGGTCCTCGAGCGGCGGTGGGGCCGCGGTCGCGTCAGTCACCCGTCGACACTAGCCAAGTCCCCGCGGCCTGCGCTGCCGGGTCACGCCTCGAGGGCGAGGACGAAGGGGAGCACGGCCGGCGCACCCGCCTGCCTGAGGGTCTCGGCCGCGCAGGTCAGCGTCCACCGGGAGTCGGCGACGTCGTCGACGAGCAGGACCGGCCCCGGTATGCCGCTGAGCCGGGCCCGCAGGTCGGCTCCGACCGCGTGCCGTCCCCACACGCCGGCGAGCCGGAAGGCGCTGTTGCCGCCGGCCTCCCCGGTCGGTCCGCCGTCGACGAGGTCGAGCTCGCCGAGGACGGCTAGCCGGCCGAGGTGGCCCAGCTGCTCGGCGAGCGAGCGCACGAGGCGGGGGCGCCGTCGG
>NZ_AWQS01000205.1 GCF_000576575.1 Intrasporangium chromatireducens Q5-1 | reverse complement strand
CGGTTGGCCTCTCGAGGCGAGCGGTCGGCAGGAGGAACCAGTGGCGGTTCAGGCACAGCACCCTGCTGTGCTCGACAGGCCCATCGGTGCTTTCCATGACCGTGCGCCACTGCACCTCGGCGATCTCTCCGCACTCCGGACAGGTGGTCGTGTCCATGGTCGTACTTCGCTCTCTGGTGGGGTCCTTGCTGCGCCGTCGGCGCCCCGGGCGCTGTCGGGCGATGGAACAAGGAGGTGCGAGCGGGCGCGCTGATACGAGCGGGGGCGGCTCAGCGGCATACAACGCCGGGGAGGGCAGCCCTAGGGTGGTGAGGCATGCCCATGGAACTGGAGGAGCTGCTCGCACTCGAGCACGACGGATGGCGCGCGCTGTGTGAGGGGCGGGGCGCGGCGTTCTACGGGGAGCTGATGACCTCGGACGGCGTCATGGTGCTCGTCGACGGTTCGGTGCTGCGCCGCGACCAGGTGGTCGACTCGCTCGACGCGGGACCGGCCTGGGACCGCTACGAGATCTCGATGCCGTGGCTGGTCCCGGTCGGCCCCGGCGCGGCAGCGCTCGTCTACCGGGCCACGGCCGTGCGTGACGGGAGCCCGCCCTTCACGGCCCTGATGTCGAGCGTCTACTGCCGGGTGGACGGGTCGGCCCGGCTGGCTCTCTACCAGCAGACGACGGCGACGCACTGAGAGCCAGGTCGACGGCCGCCCGCGCATGGAGGCGGGTCGTCGGGAACAGCGGCACCGCGGCCCGGGCGTCGGCGTCGAGGAGAAGCTCGATCTCGGTGCAGCCGAGGATCACCCCCGCTGCGCCACGGTCCACGAGCCGGTCGACGACCTCGAGGTAGCGCTGGCGGGACTGCGGCCGGATGACGCCGTGGCACAGCTCGTCGTAGATGACCCGGTGCACCACCTCCCGGTCCGCGGCGTCGGGGACGAGCACGTCGAGCCCGTGCGCGGTCAAGCGGTCGCGGTAGAAGTCCTGCTCCATCGTGAACGCGGTGCCGAGCAGCCCGACGCGGGAGACCCCGGCAGCGCCCACCGCCTCGGCCGTGGCGTCGGCGAGATGCAGCAAGGGGATCGTGACGCTCGCCTCGATGCCATCGGCCACCTTGTGCATCGTGTTCGTGCACAGCACGAGGAAGTCCGCGCCGGCCGCCTGCAGGCCCACCGCCTCGTGGGCGAGCAGCTCCCGAGCGGTGTCCCAGTCGCCCGCGACCTGCAGCGCCTCGATCTGCGCGAAGTCGACGGACGCCATCACGATCCGCGCCGAGTGCAGCCCTCCGAGCCGCCGGGCCACGTCCTGGTTGATGAGCCGGTAGTACTCAGCGGTCGACTCCCAGCTCATCCCGCCGATGAGGCCGATGCATCTCATCCCGGCAGCCTAGGCAACGGCGCGCTGTGCTGCCGCTGCCGTGACGCCGGAGTGACGCCGGCCGGGACCGTGCGCCCACGGCGCCAGGCTCAGCCGGCCCGCCAGCCGGCCAGGGGCGATGCGCTGCGGGCCGCGCCGAGCGGCTCCAGCCCATAGAGGTCCTCGATGGTCCGCAACAGGCTGTAGTGGTCGGCCGGCTGCGGGATGACGGCCGCCTTGACCATCGGCCCGACGAGGAACGTGAGGATCCGGTTGGACGGGCTGCCGTCGTCCTCGTCGAAGGTCACGACGAGCAGGCTGTCGTGGCTGCGGGCCCACGCCACGTAGGGGGCCAGGTGGTCCCGGGCCCACCGGTCGCCCGTGGCCACGTCACAGTCGTGCATGTCGTGGCAGAGGTCCGGGATCACGAATGAGACGGTCGGGAGCCGGGACAGGTCGGTCGGGAGCGCGGTCAGGGGCAGGTTGGCCGACGCCGACACGTTGGCGAAGTCGACCCATGGGTTGTGCTTGCGGGCGTAGCGGCCGCTCGCGTCGGAGCACCCGGTGAACCCGGCTGACGGCAGGCCCTCGGAGTAGCCGGCGAAGCTGTGGCCCGCCCGCACCAGCTGCTGGGCGAGGTTGGGCCGCTCCCCCAGCCGCTGGGGGCACGAGTCGTCGGTGACCCCCTGGGTCGAGCCGGAGAACAGGGCGAGGTAGTTGGGCTGGCTGGGGTGCGTCACGGCCCGTGACCTGCTGAACCGCGCACCGGTGGCGCTGAGGGCGTTGAGGTAGGGCGCGTCGGGCGAGCCGAGGACCTGCTGTTGGGCCTTGTTCTCGAAGACGACCACGACGACGTGCGCGGGCGGACGGCCGGGGCTGCCTCCCGGCGCGGAGCCGAGCGAGGACTCGGGAGCGGCCGAGGCAGCGGAGCCGTCCGGCGAGGGGGCCACGGCCGCCGGACCGCCACTCGTGCAGGCGGCGAGCAGCAGACCCGCCAGCGCCGCGGCGGGCGCGACGGCGAGGGCCCGCCACCGCGACGCCCTCATGTCCCTGCGGGTCCCTCAGCGGCACGGTCGGCGAGCACGTCGAGGTCACGGACGGCGTAGCGGTAGTGCTCCCACTCCTCCTCGAGGATCGTCCGCAGGCACGAGAGCACCGTCTCGGGACGGTCCGGGGCATGCGGGTTGCTCCGCCGGTCGGCGAGGTCGTCCACCGTGACGCCGGCGAGGAGGTCAGCCACCATCGCCTGGCGACCGGCCCGCGCCTCGAGAACGCGGTCGAAGGATGGCGCCTCGACGCGGAAGGCGGACGGGTCGTAGGCCTCGGTCTCGAAGTCGTCGTTCGGCAGCCCGAGGGGGTGGAACGGGTCCTCCCGCTGGAGGACGGCCCTGCCGAGCCAGACGTCGGTCGCCATGACGAGGTGGCGCAGCGTCTGGGCCAACGACCACTCGCCGTCCACCTGCTCGTCGACGGTGCCCGCCGGCAGCGCGGCGACCCGCTCGAGCAGCGCCGCCCAGGCGCCCTCCAGCGCGGCCCAGGCGCGGCGGAGACCAGCGGGGTCGGCGGCGCCTCGCAGCTCACGCCCGGGAAAGCGGCGGTTCAGCTCCGCATCGACGAACGGGACGACGTCGACGCCGTTGACCACCAGCGTGCCACCGTCCTCCACCAGCCACGGCGAGTCGATCTCCATGCCGGCGACGTCACTGCCGCGCACGACGACGCCGCTCATCTCGCAGCCGATGAACCTCGCGCTGCCCATGTCACGGTCGCGGAACGTCGCACCGCGCAGCTCACCTGCCTGGCTCTCCCTCATGCCACGACCATCGCACCACGCACTGACAGTCGTCAGGACTGACTGCGCAGGTATCGGCCGAAGTGCGGCACCGTGAAGGCGATCTGACCCCGCTCACCGGAGTAGATCAAGCCCTTCTTGATCAGGGCGTCCCGGGCCGGGGAGAGGGACTGGGGCTTGCGTCCCAGCACGTCGGCGACCGCCGACGTCGGCACGGCGGAGAGCTCATGACCGTTGAGGTATGCCGCTGGGCCGGCTTCTGCCTCACCGTCGCCGCCCGGCTCGGGCCCGGTCTGGGACGCGTTCACCAGCGCGGCCTCGGCCATGGCCCGGAGGTACTCACGCTCCGCCGGAGTGGCGCGCTCGTAGCGGGACCCGAAGAACCCGACGGCGAGCTCCGACTCGGCCTCGGGCGCGGCCACCCGGATGTCCTCGGCGGTGACGGGCGAGACCGGCGCGACGTCCCAGACGACCTTGCCGTAGGCCTGGATGAAGTAGGGGTAGCCCGCCGTCACGTCATACATCGCCTCGAGCGCCTCGGACGTGAACTCGCAGCCCTCCTCCGCGGCCGGGCCGACGAGGGCCCGGTCCGCCGCCTCGCGCGGCAGCCGGTCGATCCGCTGGTAGCGGAAGAGCCGCTCGGAGTAGGACTTCGACGCCGAGAGGACGGCCGGCAGGTGCGGCAGGCCCGCCCCGACCACGATGACGGGCAGGCCGGACTGCGAGATCTCGTGGCAGGCGGCGCAGAGCGCCGAGACGTCGTCGGGGTCGAGGTCCTGCATCTCGTCGATGAAGACCGCGATCCCCTTGCCGACGTCGGCGGCCAGACCGCCGATGTCGGTGAAGAGCTCGACGAGGTCGATCTCGATGTCCCCGGAGTCGGCGCGGCCGGACACGGCCGGCACGTCGATCCCCGGCTGCCACCGCTCCCTCAGCTTGGCGCCCGACGGCGCGTCGCGCATCGCGAAGGACTTGATGATGCCGAGCACCTGGTCGACGTCCTCGCCGCGCGGGTGGCCCAGCTCCCGCACGGCCTGGTGCGCGGCGGCCGCCAGCGGCCGCCGGAGGCGCTGGTCGGGCCGGGCCTCGAACTTGCCGGTGCCCCAGTTGGCCCGGACCGCGGAGGACCGCAGGGCGTTGAGCAGGACCGTCTTGCCGACGCCGCGCAGGCCGGTCAGCACGATCGAGCGCTCCGAGCGGCCGCGCGCGATCCGCTCGAGCACCACGTCGAAGGCCCGCAGCTGCTCGTCGCGCCCGGCGAGCTCGGGGGGCCGCTGGCCGGCGCCGGGTGCGTACGGGTTCGTGACGGGGTCCACGCTCACACGCTATACGCGGCTATACCGAAAACCCGAGACAGCGGCATACAGCGGCAGCGCGTGTCGGGCGCGTCGGGGCCACCCCGGGGCAGCAGAACGCCGTTCCGCACGGTCAGGGGTGGTCATGCGGAACGGCGCTCTTGGACTATAACGCGCGCCGTGCGCGGGAGGATCAGGAAATCGCCGAGATCTCGAAGACTTCTCTGGGGTGGGCGATCTCCTGCTGCTCGCTCACGAGGAGCATCTCCCCGGAGCCGGCCGCGTGGGTCTTCTCGAGCACGCCGTACATCGTCGCCGCGGTACGCGAGAGCGCGACCCGCGGACCGTCGGTGAGGTAGTGCGCCAGGAAGACCGCCGCCGTCACGTCTCCGCCGCCCTTGACGTCCATCGGCAGCAGCGGGGTCGTCACGAGCCACGCACCCTCGTCGGAGTAGCACGCCATCTGGATCGTGCCCTCGGGCGTGTCGCTCGTGAGGACACTCGTCACGACGACGACGCGCGGCCCACGGCCACGCAGCTCCTCCGCGGCCGCATCGACCTCGGCCTGCGTGGCGAGGGGGCGACCGACGAGGAACTCGAGCTCGAACTGGTTCGGGGTGACGATGTCGGCCTTCGGGATGACCTCGTCACGCATGTACTCGGGGATGCCCTCGCGCACGAAGAACCCGCGCCCGACGTCGCCCATGACGGGGTCGCAGCAGTAGATCGCCTCCGGGTTGGCGGCCTTCACCCGGGCGACCGCGTCGAGGATGATCTCGCCGACCGACTCCGCGCCCTGGTAGCCGGACAGGACCGCGTCGATGTGGGGGAACACGCCGCGGTCCTCGACGCCGTTGATGACCTCCCGCACGTCGTCCGGCGCGATGAGCGGCCCGCGCGCCGGGCCATAGCCGGTGTGGTTCGAGAAGGTCACCGTCAGCACCGGATAGACGTCGTGCCCGAGCCGCTGCAGCGGGAAGACGGCGGCGGAGTTGCCGGCGTGGCCATAGGCGACGTGGGACTGGATGGAGAGGATCTTCACCCGCGTGAGGATAGTCCCGCGCCCTCCGGCCGCAGGCCGCCCGGACCGTCCCGCCGTATGCCGCCCAGCCCGGTCCCGCTCGCCCGTGGCCGCTGCGCCCCGGCCTCCGACCCGGGTCCCGACCGGGGCCCCGTCTGGCCGCGCCGTGCGAGGATGGCCCGGTGAGTATCCCAGCGGACCGCCAGTCAGAGATCCCGAGCACGACCGTGGCCGATGTCCCGGACGACGCCGTCATCATCGACGTGCGCGAGCCGAACGAGTGGCAGGCCGGACACGCACCGAACGCCGTCCACATCCCGCTGGGCGAGCTGCCGGGCCGGCTCGACGACCTGCCCGACACGGACGAGACCGTGGCCGTGGTGTGCCGTGGCGGCGGCCGGTCGTCGCGGGCCGTGGCGTGGCTGACCATGCAGGGCTTCGACGTCGCGAACGTCGAGGGCGGCATGAAGGCGTGGGAAGCGTCCGGCAAGCCGCTCCACTCGGAGCACGGGTCGCCCTTCGTCGTGTGATGCGTGCCAGGCGGCACGCCCCGCTCACTGCCCCGTCGAGTGGGCGATGTGGGCCGGGAGCGGCTCGGCGTCGCTGCACAGCAGGGGCGCGTGCGTGACCGCGCTGACCGACACCACCTCGCGCGGCTGGTCGAGGTCGGCGACCTGCACACAGAACTGCCATGTGTCTGCCGTCTGCGTGATGGGTGTGCGAGGCGCCTCGAACTCCCGCCCCGGGACGTCGAGCACCGGGGGCAGGGGTGCCGTGGCGGTGCCCTTCGTGACCCCTCCCGGCGCGACGACGTGACCGCCGATGACCGGGTCGGCGATGAACCGGACGCCGGGCGCAGCGGGGAAGGCCTGCTTCGTGACCCGGACGACGGTGCCCGCCATGACGACCCACGCGTGGTCGGGGTCGATGTCCGCCGCGTCGAGCATCGACGAGCCGAGCGCCGTGGGGATCCGGTCCACGACGACGACCGGCCGCGGCGACGAGTTCGTCACCGCATACTCGGCGACCAGCCGCGACCCTGTCGAGCGGAGGCTTGCGTCGAGGGCGACCCCGGGCAGCGCCGTCGGTGACGGCTGCGGCTTCGTCGTCTCCTCGCTGGGCGTGACCACCGGGCGCTGACTCCGGCTCGGCGCCACGACCGGGGTCGAGCCGGTGCCCTCGGGTGAGCGCTCGGCGCCCGGGCCGGACCCG
>NZ_AWQS01000204.1 GCF_000576575.1 Intrasporangium chromatireducens Q5-1 | reverse complement strand
GTCCAGTTGAGGGCGGCAGGGCGGTCGCCCCCTGGATGTGGTCGAAAGCGTGGGGGCGGTGGGGTGCGCGAGGACGGCGCGCCAGCGCCGCCCGCAGCGCGGGGTCCCTGCCGCGGGTCCCCGCGCTTTTCTGCGCCGCAGGCGCAGCTTGAGCCAGTACAGAAAGTCCTCACCGACTCGGATCCCGACTCCGTGTCCTGTCTCGGGTGATGCTTGACAGTCGTGTGTCAGCTGATGCTTGACGCCGGCCGTTGTCGGCCACGCTGTTCGTCGGTGCTCCGTGGGCACCGTCGAGGCAGGGAGGCCGGGATTGGCACTGGTAGTGATGTCGGTGGTCGAGCTGCGGCTGGACGCGGTGCGGGCGGTGCTGGGTGGCGCGAGGGTCACCGAGGTGGCTGCCCAGGCCGGGGTGTCGCGTCAGAGCGTGCACACGTGGGTGGCGCGGTATCTGCTCGAGGGGGTCGCGGGTCTGGCGGACCGGTCGCACCGGCCACCGGGGTGCAAGCACCAGACGCCCGGGTCGGTCGAGGTGCGGGTGGCAGAGATGCGCCGCGAGCATCCGCGGTGGGGTGCCAAGCGGATCCGGATGGAGCTGCTGCGGGCCCCGGGTCCGTGGTCGAGCGAGGGCGCGGGCGAGGGTGTGACTGGGGTGACGGTGCCGTCGACGGCGACGATCAACCGGATCCTGCGGCGCAAGGACCTGGTGACGCCGCGGCCGCGGAAGCGTCCTCGGGATTCGTACGTGCGGTTCGAGCGGCCGGGGCCGATGCAGCTGTGGGGGATCGACATCGTCGGCGGGATCCAGCTGGTCGACGAGGTCACCGGTGTGGGCGGGAGGCGAAAATCGTCACCGGCGTCGATGACCACTCCCGGTACTGCGTGATGGCCGCGGTGGTGGAGCGGGCCACCGGCCGGGCGGTGTGCCTGGCGTTCGCGCAGGCGCTGGCCCGATATGGCGTCCCCGAGGAGGTCATCACCGACAACGGCAAGCAGTTCACCGACCGGTTCGGCACCCACGGGCCACGCAACGGGGAGGTGTTGTTCGACAAGATCTGTCGCCGCAACGGGATCCGGCACCGGCTCACGGCCCCGGCCTCACCGAACCAGAACGGGAAGGTGGAGCGGTTCCACGGCACGTTCCGCCCGGACTTCCTCGACGAGGCGGGCCCGTTCACCTCGGTCGAGCAGGCCCAGGCCGCGGTCGACGCGTGGGTGCACGGCTACAACACCGACCGGCCGCACCAAGCCCTGAACGACACGCTGCCCGTGACGCCGGCGGAACGCTTCGCTGCGGTGCCGACCGAGGTACGCGAGGTGCTGCCGTTGTGGCTGCCACCGGCCCTGGATGCGGTCACCGAACCGGCGCGACCGCGTGAGGACCGCTGCGCCACCGACGAGTCCGCGGTGGAACCCCCGATGGAACCCCCGGTGGCACTCCCGGTGGCACCCACCCTGGGCAGGCAGCCCGGGGACGCAGTCAAGCTCGAGCGCGTCGTCGGCCCGTCGGGGAACCTGGCGATCCGCGGGCAGCAGTTCTGGCTCGGCCCGGCCCGGGTCGGTCAGGTCGTAACGTTCTGGATCGACTGCGACATGGTCCACCTGAGCATCGGCGGCACCCGGGTCAAGACGGTCCGCTCCCACCTGTCCGTCAACGACCTGGCCATCCTCGTGGCCCAAGGCGCGGTCCCTGCCGGTCCACCACCGCTGCCGTCCACGCTCGAACCCGACGGGGTGGTCGAGCTCGAGCGTGCCGTGTCCCGCTTCGGCAGCATCAACCTGGCCGGGCGCAAGGTCCTGATCGCCGAGATCCTCGGCGGCCGGCAGGTCGGGATCCGGATCGAGGGCCAGACCCTGATGGCGTTCGACCTGGACACCCGCGAGCTGCTGCGCACCCGCCCGAACCCGATCCCGGCCGAGCAGCTGCGAGGCCTGCGCGGGGTCCGCCCGGCCGGGCCACCGCTACGGCCCTCGACCGAGCCCGTCACCGTGCAACGGCGCGCCTCGACCGAAGGAGTGATCATGGTCGCCGGGCAGAAGATCGCCATCGGCCGGGCCCACGCCCACCACACCGTCACCGTCCACGTCGCCGAAACCACCGTGACGGTCGAGACCGACGGCGAGACCCGCGTCTTCCGCCGAACCAGCACCAAGCCCGTGCGTAGCATCAAGGGACAGCGGCCACGGACCGCTGCCACCTTTTCCTAGCCGGAGTGTCAAGCATCAGGTGACACAACTCTGTCAAGCATCAGATGAGTCAAGACACGGATCCCGACTCCGTGTCCTGTCTCGGGTGATGCTTGACGGTGCCGTCTGGCCTGATGCTTGACAGTCAATGCGCCGGACAGGCTCAGCATTGGGAAAGGCTCGGTGGCCGTTGTCGTTAAGCGGAGGGATGCCGGGGTGGTTGTCGACCGTTGGATGGATGCCCGCTCGGAGCGGTGGGGTCGACGAAATAGCTTGTGCCGAGGGCTTGACACAAAGCCACGCATCGATTCATTCTCCTCTTGTCACAACTACGTGACACAAACGCGCGGGGGTTTCGATGTCGCTCATCGTTCTGTTCGTTCTCGTCGGCACGCCGCTTCTGCTGACGTTGATCGCTCTGTCGCTGGCCCGACGACGCATCGTGACGGGCGACGAGTGGAAGAGGGTCCGGCTGATGTTGGCTGCCGCCGTTGTCACTGGCGGCGTTGTCGCGTGGCTGCTTCAGGGCACCTTGGACCTCGGGCGTGGGGCCATGCTGGCCCCCGCCATCCTGGGCGTCTCCCTCGTTGCTGGTGTCGGACTCGGTGAAACGGTGGTCCGACCGCGGCGACCGGCCGGTCCCCGGACCGCTTCACTGGAGACGCGACAGGTGACCGAGTACCTGCCGCGGGGCGTGACCACCGTGGTCGTGGCGACTGCAGCGCTGCACCTCGCCGCCCTGACCCTCACCACGGCGACCGCCTCCGCGGACGACATGGGACGCGCCGGCCGGCAGGTGGCCGCGCAGTGCGGTGGCACCGGTAGCGTCGCCTCTCCCTATCCGGGCAGCTTCTACTCCGGGCCCTTGACTGCGCTGCTTGTCGTCATGGGCCTCGCGACCCTGGCTGCGTTGATGGCGGTGGTACGCCGGCCGCGCGGTTTCGCGCCCGACGAGGTGGGCGACGACGTGCTCCGCCGGGCGTCCACGACACGGGTTCTGGCGGCAGCAGGTGCCGCTCTGGCGGCTAGCCACGCCGGCATTGCCTTCTTCGCAGGGACCGCCCTGCTGAGGATGGACTGCCAACGCCCTTGGATGGCGCCAGTCGGTTGGGCGCTGCTCGCGAGCGTGCCGGTGGCCCTGCTGGTGCTCGGCTGGCTCCTGGGCCTGATAGTCACCCCAGGGGCACTGCCTGCTGAGAGAGCCCAACAGCCCGTGGAGACTCGGTGACGCTGGTCCTCACACTGCAGCCAGACGACCCGACGCCGCCATACCAGCAGGTTCGGCGCCAGCTCGCCGACCTGATCACGGCAGGGCTTCTCGGCCCGGGCGACCGACTCCCGCCACTGCGCCAACTGGCCGGCGATCTCGGCGTGGCTGTCGGGACGGTCGGGCGCGCCTATCGGGAGCTCGAGCAAGAGGGACTACTCACCTCCCGCCGCGGCGGCGGCACCCGGGTCGCCGCGCACGCGCGAGCACCTGAAGGAGGTCGACGACAGTTGCTCGAAGGCATGGCTGCAGAGTTCGTGGCGCGTGCGAGGACTCTCGGCTTCACCGATGAGGAGATCATCGTCGCCCTAGGTCGCCAGCTGCCGTCATGAGCTGATGCGGAACGGGCCACCCGCACCGCAGCCGGCGCAAAATCGCACATGCCCCTCGCGCGTTCACCTGGATCTGTGCCAAGCACCGGCTGACACAGACTTGTCAAGCGTCACCGGCGTCCTTGTCAAGCGTCACCTCTGTCAAGACACGACTGCTGACCTCTGTCGTCGGTCGGGTGATGCGCGACAGTCGTCCGCCACCTGCTTCGCGACAGGCGCCCGGTTCGTCACCGCGGGGCTGGTCGTCACCGTGGGACGTCCGGACTCGAGGAGGCCGGGATTGGCACTGGTTGTCTTGGCTGTCATCGAGCAGAGGGGGATGCGGTCCGTGCGGTGTTGGCAGCCGCGGATTTCACTGCGGTCGACGTGCTCGCGCAGGGTGCGCCGGGCGAGGTTGCACTGGGGGTCGGTCGGTATCTGACTGATCAGTTGATTGTGGTTGGCGGACCGGTCCCATCGACCGGCGTCGTGCCCGGATTAGGCGTCCTCCGTTGTGGAGGTCGCTGTGACCGAGGTGCGTCGCAAGCATCCGCGGTGGGGGATCGCGCCGGACCCGGATGGAGCTGAGCGCAAATCCGGGCACGGGGTGAAGCTCCCAGCGGAGCGCACGATCGACCGGCTCCTGATCCGGCAGGGCCCGCTGCGGCTGCGCCTGCGGAAGGAGCCACGCAGCGCATACGTGTGGTGCGAGCGGCCGGGTCGATGCAGCTATGGGGGGAGTGATCACTGGCGACTACAGGAGGCAGCCACCCACCGGTTGGTAGAGGCGGGGCGGAACCTGTCAAGGCGGATGAGACAGCGGTTGTCAGCTGGTCTGTATGAGTGCTTCTCGTGAGGGCTGGTTGATCCAGGCCTGGTCGGGCAGTTTCGGGGGCGTTGGTCGGCGGTGGCCGAACCGTTCGGGGCGGCCCTGGTAGGCCGCGTCGAGGGTTGCCTGTCGCAGCGCGCGGACGTGGCCGGCGGTGCCGTGGTGGACCGAGGCCGGGGTGTGCAGCCCGATCCCGGAGTGGCGGTGCTCGTGGTTGTAGTAGCCGAAGAACTTCTCGCCGAACGCTCGGGCGTCGGCCTGCTGTTGACCGTCGTCCTGGATGACGACGTGGGGATCGGGGTCTGTCATTGAGCTTGCCGATGAGGGGTGACTCGGGTCCGGCGTGATGGTGCTGGTTGATCGGCGTCGTCACTGTGCCGATGTCGGGCAGGATGCTTGGGGGAATCAGACGATCACGGCCCTCGCGCGTGATTGTCCTGGAAGACGCCGCGGGAGGGCCGTGCCGGATGCGCGGAGGCATCGGTGCTCACAGTAGAAGGCGATCAGGCTCGGGTCGAGTCTCGGTTGGTGTCCGGACTTATCGAGTGCCCGGGATGTTCTCGGGAGCTGCGTCCGTGGGGGTGGGCACGGCCGCGGCGGGTGCACGGGCTCGGCGGCGTGTTACGTCCGCGGCGGGCTCGCTGTCCGGGGTGTCTGCTGACGCACGTGCTGCTGCCGGTGACGGTGCTGCTGCGGCGCGGGTACGCGGCCGAGGTGGTCGGTGCCGCGCTGGCGGCTCGCGCCAGGGGGTCGGGGCATCGAGTGATCGGGCAGGCCCTCGGTGTGCCGGCGGCGACGGTCCGCGGCTGGCTGCGGGTGATGACCGCGCGCTTGGCACAGGTGCGGGCGTCCTTGCTGCAGGTCGCGGCCCGGGCCGGGGTGGAGTGGACGGTGCCCAAGGCGCAGGGCTGCTCGTGGCGGGACCTGCTGGCGGCCCTCGCGGCGGCCAGCGAGGCGGTGACGGGCCGGTTCGGCCGGTTCGGGGTGCTCGGCCCAGTGACGGACTGGCAGGTCGCCGTGGCGTGTTCCGGTGGTCGGCTGCTCGCCCCGGGATGGCCCCCGGCGTTCCCGGGCGTGGGCGCCAACACGAGTTGCCCCTGACGCGCCGGCCCCGGGTGTCGGCATCCTCGCAAGGGACCCACTCCGGCCGCGCCGCGGTCGGGTTTTCCCTTGTCCAGGAGGAGTTTTCGTGGCGAGCACACCCGAGCAAGACGAGCACAAGCGGAGCGAGCGTGCCCAGCAGGTGGCGTTGTTCCGCTACCAGCTGATCTGTCCCGCCCTCGATCCGGGCCTGTCGAGCAAGGCGCGGGGAAAGGTCGTGCGCGCGATCGCGGACCGGACCCATGCCGGCCCGTTCGGCGGGCAGCACCGCTACTCGCGCGACACGCTGGACCGGTGGATCCGTCGGTATCGCACCGGAGGGTTCGAGGCGTTGACCCCCTCGACCCGTCAGCCCGGGTCCCGGATCGACACCGCGGTCCTCGAGCTGGCGGTCGCGCTCAAACGAGAGAACCCGGCCCGCACCGCGGCGCAGGTCGCGCGGATCCTGCGCTCCTCCTCCGGGTACTCCCCGTCCGAGTCGACCCTGCTACGGCTGTTCCACCGGCGCCAGCTGATGGGCCCGGCGATCGGGGCCTCGCCGGTGTTCGGCCGGTACGAGGCCGACGCGCCGAACGAGCGGTGGGTCGGTGACGCGCTGCACGGCCCGAAGGTCGGCGGACGCAAGAGCTACCTGTTCGCCTTCCTGGACGATCATTCCCGACTGGTGACCGGCTACCGGTTCGGGTTCGCCGAGGACGTCGTGCGCCTGGCCGCCGCGCTCGAACCCGCGCTGGCCTCCCGCGGTGTACCGGCCGCCTGCTATGTCGACAACGGCTCGGCCTACGTCGACTCCTGGCTGCTGCGGGCCTGCGCCAAGCTGGGCATCCGGCTGATCCACGCCACCCCGCACCGGCCGCAGGGCAAGGGCAAGATCGAGCGATTCTTCCGCACCGTGCGGGACCAGTTCCTCGTCGAGGTCACCGACACCAGCGCCGCCGACCTGGCCGCCCGCGGCATCTCCGGGGCGGCGGCACTGCTCGAGCTCAACGCGCTGTTC
>NZ_AWQS01000203.1 GCF_000576575.1 Intrasporangium chromatireducens Q5-1 | reverse complement strand
CGAATCGCTTTGTCCAGCAAAGCGATTCGGCCCTTTCGCTGTCCTGGAGCGAGGGCTCGACCCTGTCTCCGGGCGCCAGTTCGGGCGCCCCACGGCCCGCAAACTCGTTGCGACACAACGAAAAACACGGTTCAAGGTGGTGGACCTGAGCGTTTGATGCCTTTACCGTCAGAGGGAGCCGGATCCTTCCGGACCCACTCGTCGGGTCGCCCGACACCGATATTCCTCTGGAGGGGAAGACGTGAACAAGGCAGAACTGATCGACGCCCTCGAGGCGAAGCTCGGAAGCAAGAAGGTTGCCTCCGACGCCCTCGAGAGCTTCCTCGACATCGTGATCCGCGAGGTCCAGAAGGGCGGCAAGGTCGGCATCACGGGCTTCGGCACCTTCGAGCGCGCGGACCGCGGCGCCCGGACCGGCCGCAACCCGAAGACCGGCGAGACGGTCAAGATCAAGAAGACCCGAGTGCCGAAGTTCCGGGCTGGGACCAACTTCAAGGAGGTCGTGGCGGGGCGCAAGAAGCTCGCCAAGGGCGTGCTGGCGGCGTCGCGCGCGTCCGCCTCGAGCGTCTCCGAGGCAGCCCCGGTCACGAAGAAGGCGGCCGCGGGCAAGAAGGCCGCCGCGACGAAGAAGGCGGCGACCAGCAAGACCGCTGCCGCGGCGACGACCAGGGCGGCGACGGCCAAGACCGCGAAGACCGCCACGACGGCCAAGACGGCCGCGACCAAGGCGACGACCGCTCGTGGCGCGAAGCAGGCGGCTGCCACGAAGGCCGCGCCCGCCAAGGCGACCAGCCGCACCACGGCGGCTCGCCAGACCGCCGCCAAGACCGCCACGAAGAAGGCGGCCGGCACCGCGAAGACCGCGACGAAGAAGGCCACGGCGCAGAAGGCCACGACTCGCAAGACCGCGGCGAAGCGCTGAGCAGACCACGGGGGTGGGGGTCGGCCGCCTGGCCGGCCCCCACGTCCATGTCAGCGAATCGGCTGGCCGCCGCCGACGCCGACGATGCGCAGGGCCGTGACCCTGTCGTCGGCCACCTCGACGGTGAGGCGTTGGCCGGGGCGCAGCAGCCGAAGGCCGCTGGCACCGAACGCCGCTGCGTCGAAGGGCAGCTCGACCCCGTCGTCGCGCAGGACGCTGCCGGTGTGGGTGGCCGGGTCGAAGCGATGGACGGTGGCCTGCATGGGGCCAACCTAGCCGTCGAGGGCCGAGGAGCGCTCGGCTCCGGCCAGCTGCAGGGCGGCGCTCGTGGCTGGGCCCACTCCGAGCTGGACGGCTGCAGCGAGGGACCCGGGGTCGTCGACGTCGCGGCGCAGCCGTGGCAGGTCGAGCTCGAGACGGCGGGCGCCCTGCGCGGCATGGGCGTCCGCGCTGCCGGGGCCGAACCGGGGCACGAAGGAGCGGCCGGCTCGCAGGACGGTGCCCGATCCGTCCAGGTCGGGGACGAACCACTCCGCGCCGTCGCCACCGGCGTCGAGGGCCGCGACGAGGTCGACACCGGTGAGACTGGGCAGGTCACCGAGCAGAACCGCCCGCGGCGAGCCCAGCGGCACGCGGTCGAGGCCGGCGGCGATGGCGGCATTGAGCCCGGTGCCCGGGTCGCCCACGACATGGACACCGCGCGCGAGCCACCGGCTGGCGAGCCCCTCGTCGGAGGTCACCAGCCATACCTGGCCCGGGCCCACCGCTTGGGTCACGGCGGCGAGCGTGTCCTCGGCGATGGCGCGACTCAGGCGAGTGCGCTCGACGCCGGCGGGAGCGAGCCGGGACTTGCCGAGGCGGGTGTCCTTGATGGGCACGACGACGTGCCAGCACTGTCTCGGAGCCGAGTGGTTCGCCGTCGCCATGGTCCGAGAATTCTCGCACTCGCCGGTGCCAGCCTCGACAGCCCGGCCGCCGGTGGACAGACTGAAGCCCACACTCGCCCACACGGGCGCCCTACCGAGGAGGTCCATTCGTGACCGCAGCACGCGCCAGGCTGCCGCTGTCCTACCGCTGCATCGCGTGGATCCTGCGCCCCATTCTCATGCGCGTCACGAAGCGCGACTGGCGGGGGATGGAGCACATCCCCGCCGAGGGCGGCTTCGTCGTCTCCCCCAACCACATCTCCTACGTGGACCCGATCGTCTTCGCGCACTTCATGTACGACGCGGGCCGGCCGACCTACTTCCTCGGCAAGGACAGCCTGTTCCACATCCCCGTCGTCGGCTGGGCGCTGCGCAAGGCCGGCCAGATCCCGGTGTACCGCAACTCGCTCAAGGCCGCCCACGCCTACCGCGCCGCCGTCGACGCGGTGCGCGAGGGCAAGGCCGTCGGCATCTTCCCCGAGGGCACCATCACCCGCGACCCCGACCTCTGGCCGATGCGCGGCAAGACCGGCGCCGCCCGCGTCGCCCTCGAGACTCGGTGCCCCCTCATTCCGGTGGCCCAGTGGGGCGCGCAGGAGATCCTCTCGCCGTACGGCCATCGTCCCAAGCTCTTTCCTCGCCGCACCATGTCGATGGTCGCGGGGCCACCCGTGGACCTGTCCGACCTCTACGACCGACCCATCGACACGGGGACGTTGCGGATCGCGACCGACCGGCTCATGGACCACATCACGGCGCTGCTCGAGCAGATCCGCGGTGCGCACGCGGAGCATGAACGCTTCGACCCCCGCAAGCACGGTGTGGCGGAGGTCGGTGACCCGTTGAAGCACGTGGACCTCGGGCGACCGGAGCCCCGGGACGGCACGACCGGAGGATCCGGCAGATGACCCACGTCGCGGTGATGGGGGCGGGCAACTGGGGCACGGCCTTCGCCGGGATCATGGCTGACGCCGGTGCGACGGTGCGCATGTGGTCGCGGCGCCAGGAGATCGCCGACCAGATCAACGAGGGCTGCAACCTGGAGTACCTGCCCGACCTGCGGCTGCCCGACATGATTCGGGCGACGACCGACCCGGAGCAGGCCTGTGCCGACGCCGACATCGTCGTGCTGGCCGTCCCCTCGCAGACGCTGCGGACCAACCTCGAGACGTGGGGCTCGGCGATGCCGGCCGATGCGCCCGTCATCTCGCTCATGAAGGGTGTCGAGCTCGGCACCACGAAGCGGATGAGCGAGGTCATCGCCGAGGTCGGCGGGGTCGAGCAGGAGCGGATCGTCATCGTCTCCGGCCCCAACCTCGCCCCCGAGATCGCCCTGCACCAGCCAGCGGCGAGTGTCGTGGCCTGCGCGGACATGGCCACCGCCGAGCACGTGGCGGCGGCGGTCGCCACGCGCTACTTCCGGCCCTACACCGACACCGACGTGGTCGGCGCAGAGGTGTGTGGCGCGACGAAGAACGTCATCGCCCTCGCGGTCGGGATGGCCGAGGGCATGGGGTTCGGCGACAACACCAAGGCGACCATCATCACGCGCGGCCTGGCCGAGACGACCCGGCTGGGGATGGCCCTCGGCGCGCACCCGCAGACGTTCCTCGGCCTCGCGGGCGTCGGCGACCTCATCGCGACCTGCATGTCACCGCTGTCCCGCAACCACAGCTTCGGGGTGCGGCTCGGCCGCGGCATGACGGTCGACGAGGCCACGGCGCAGCTGCGGCAGACGGCCGAGGGGGTCAAGTCGTGTCAGTCGATCCTCGCGCTCGGCGAGCACCACGAGGTCGAGCTGCCGATCGTCGAGCAGGTCGTCGCGGTGGTCCGGGACGGGCTGCCGGTGACCGAGGTGGGCCCCAAGCTGATGGCCCGTGACCTCAAGGCGGAGAAGCAGGGTACGCCGTTGCCGAACTAGCGCCGGCGCCGCCCTCAGCGGGGCGCCAGGAGAAGGCACCCAGTGGCCGGCAGGGGCGGGCCGCTAGGCGAGAGCGGCCTTGAGCGCCGCGTCGAGGTCAGCCCAGAGGTCCTCCACGTGCTCGATGCCGACCGAGAGCCGGATCAGGTTGTCGGGCACCGTCTCGGGCTCGGACGGCTGGCGGCGGCGCCGCTCGAGCTGGGACTCGACTCCGCCGAGGCTCGTCGAGTGGAACCAGACTCGGGTGGCGGCGCAGACCCGTTCGGCGACCTGGGCGTCGCCGGCGACGTCGATCGAGAGCATCGCCCCGGAGCCGGGGTAGCGCACGCGAGCGACGGCCGGGTGGTCCTCGAGGCGGCCGGCCAGCTCGGCCGCGGAGGCGCAGGCGCGCTCGAACCGGAGGGCCAGGGTGCGCAGGCCGCGCAGGGCGAGGAAGACCTCCATCGGGCCCGCGATCGCCCCGTGGAGGGTGCGGTGCCGGTGCAGGCGCATCCCCAGCCCGCGCCCGCGCTCGGTGTCCGCGACGACCGTCGCGCCGAGGATGACGTCGGAGTGGCCGGCGAGGTACTTCGTCACCGAGTGGACGACGACGTCGGCGCCGAGCTCGAGGGGCCGGCAGAGGATCGGGGTCGGCATCGTGTTGTCCACGACGCTCGTGACACCGAGGTCGCGGGCCCGGGCCAGGATCGGCTCGAGGGCGATCACGTCCATGAGGGGGTTCGTCGGCGACTCGAGCCAGACCAGGTCGGCGCCCGGCAGCGCCTCGAGGAAGGCCGCGGTGTCGCTCGCGTGGCACCGCACGACGGTCGCGCCGGCGGACTCCAGCTCACGCAGCAGGTCGCCGGTCCCGTTGTAGGTCGTGTCCGGGACGAGGACCGTGCCGCCGGACGGTACGAGCGAGAGCGCCGCCGCGATCGCGCCCATGCCGGACGCGTGGATCAGCGCCTGACCTCCCTCCAGCTCGCCGAGCGCAGTCTCGAAGGCCGACCAGGTCGGGTTCCCGGACCGGGCGTACCGTGTCCGTCACGTCCCTCAGGTTAGGAGTGGGGCGCCGACCCCGGGATAGAGTCTCGTCTGATGACCACGGACCAGCCCACGACGCCCTCGTCAGCCTCCCGACCGCGTGTCGCCATCGTCTTCGGGGGACGTTCGTCCGAGCACGCCGTCTCGTGCGCGACAGCGGCCGGCGTGCTGCGCGCCATCGACCGCGACCGTTACGACGTCGTGCCGATCGGCATCGCGCCGACGGGCGAGTGGGTCCTCGTCGCCGACGAGCCGGACCGTCTCGAGCTCACCACGACGAGCACCCCTCAGGTCGAGGCGACCAAGACGCGCGTCATGCTGCCGCTCGGCGTCGAGGACCATGCCCTGCGGGTCCTCGAGCCGGGGGAGCCGCCGCATGAGCTCGGCGACGTCGATGTCGTCTTCCCCCTGCTGCACGGGCCGTTCGGCGAGGACGGCACGATCCAGGGCTTCTTCGAGCTGACCGACGTGCGCTACGTCGGCTCCGGCGTCTTCGCATCGGCCGCCGGTATGGACAAGCACTTCATGAAGGTCCTCTTCGCCGGCCACGGGCTGCCGGTCGGGCCCTACGCCGTCATCACGGACCGCGCGTGGCGCACCGACCGGGCCGCCGCCATGGACGCCTGCGACGGCCTGAGCTACCCGCTCTTCGTCAAGCCGGCCCGCGCCGGCTCGAGCATGGGCATCACTCGGGTCGTGGACCGGGCGGACCTCGAGGCGGCGATCGAGACGGCGCGCCAGCACGACCCCAAGGTGATCGTCGAGTCCGGCATCTCCGGCCGCGAGATCGAGTGCGCCGTCCTCGAGGGGCACGGCACCGACGCGCCCCGCACCTCAGAGGTCGCGGAGGTCGCGGTGCACGCCAACCACGCCTTCTACGACTTCGAGGCGAAGTACCTCGCGGAGGCCGACGTCGACCTCAGCTGCCCGGCCGACGTGCCCCGGGCCGTGTCGGACGAGGTCCGCCGCCTCGCCGCGGCCGCCTTCGAGTCGCTCGGTTGCGAGGGGCTGGCGCGCGTCGACTGCTTCTACACCGACGACGGCCGGGTGCTCATCAACGAGATAAACACGATGCCGGGCTTCACACCCCACTCGATGTATCCCCGCATGTGGGCCGCGACCGGGATCGACTACCCCCAGCTGATCGACGAGCTGATCTCCCTCGCGCTCGAACGGCGCACCGGCCTGCGCTGACGCGTCGAGGGGTATGCCGCTCAGCCGGCTGCTCAGGAGCAGTGCCGTCCGTTGGTGGGCAGCTCCCGGGCGGCGGGTCCGAAGGCGGGCAGCTGCAGGGGCGCCGGTCCGTAGCTCTTCGGGACGAGGACCTCGATGGCGGGGTCGGTGCCGTACGTCGTGGCAGCCGAGCCGTCGCTGAGCGACCGGACCACCCAGTCGACGCCGTCCACGGTGACGCACTCGAGGGTGGTGGGCCCGAGGGGCGGGAGGCCGCACCGGGCGATGATCGCCGGGTCGCCCCAAGCGGCGACGGCTGCGGAGTCCGACGTCGTCGCGACGTGCTGGGCGTCGCCGACCTTGCCCGGCCAGGGGACGGAGCGGCAGGCCGGACTCTCGGCGAAGGGCGCCGGCGAGACCTCGACGGCCGACGAGCAGCCGGCGACGACACAGAGCACGACGGCGGCGCCGAGCGCCCCCGCCGTGCTGCCTCGAGGAGTGGAGCGACTGCTCAGACGTGGACCACCGTGCACGTCAGGGTCCGGGTGATGCCCTGAACCTCCTGGAGGCGGGCGATGACGAGTCGGCCGAGGTCGTCGACGTTGGGCGCCTCGACCCGCGCGATGACGTCATACGGACCGGTCACGTCCTCGGCGAGCGCGACGCCGGAGATCGCCCGGATCTCCTCGGCGACGGTCGCGGCGCGGCCGACCTCGGTCTGGATCAGGATGTAGGCCTGGACCACGGGTCACCTCTTCTTCATGGCTGACGGTCGGCGACCGACCGGACGCGGGCGACCGGC
>NZ_AWQS01000202.1 GCF_000576575.1 Intrasporangium chromatireducens Q5-1 | reverse complement strand
ACAGCACGACGACGGCCACGGCCACCTCGAGCGTCACGATGATGACGTCGAGCAGGGCGAAGTCCGACCACGCCTGCGTGTACCACTGCGTCGTGTAGGACTCGGGCAGCCACCGGTTGAACCAGCGCTCGCCGAACGAGTTGACGAGGACTGAGCCGACGACGCCGACGAGCATGAGCATGAAGATGATCACGCTGCCCCAGACGAGCCAGGCTCCCGGGCTCGCGACGATGCGCCGGCGCGGCGCCTCCGCGGTCATGGTGGTCATCAGCCCTTACCTCCGGTCGCACCCTTGTAGAACCTGCTGCGCCACACCAGCACGACCGCGATGACGATCAGCTCGACGGCGCCCATGATCATGGCGATCGCCGACGCGAAGGGGTAGTCGTACTGCTCGTACGCCGCCTGGTACGCGGCGATCGAGATGACCCGGGTCTCGCCGGTCGGGTTGCCGACGAGGATTGCCGACGGGAAGACGCTGAACGCGAGGACGAAGGTGAGGCAGAAGGTCGTCGCGAGCCCGGGGGCCAGCAGCGGCAGGGTGATCCGCCGGAACCGCGCCTTCCAGTCGGCGCCCATCGTCGCTGCCGCCCGCTCCAGCGTCGGGTCGATGCCCGAGAGGTAGGACAGGATCAGCAGGAACGCGAACGGGAACCCGGTGATGACGAGCGAGAAGAACACGCCCCAGTAGTTGTTGATCAGCCGGAGCGGCTGGTCGATGAGGCCGATGGCCTGCAGGGTGCGGTTGAACCAGCCGGCCGGGCCGAGGAAGTTGAGCAGGCCCTCGGCCGTCAGCACCGTGCCGAGAGTGATCGGCACGACGAGCAGCGTGGTGATCAGCCGCTTGCCCCGGAACCGGCCGCGCATCCGGTAGGCGATCGGCACCGAAGCGAGGACGTTGAACAGCGCCGCCGGGATGGCGAGGCGCAGCGTCTTCCAGATCGTGTCGCGCTGGAACGCGTCGGTGAAGAAACGCTGGTAGTCCGCGAACGCGCCGCCGCCGTTCGTGGGCTGGAAGGACAGGCCGAGGCCGTAGAGGAACGGGTAGATGAACAGCCCGAGCACGAAGACCAGGGCCGGCACGAGCAGGAGCAGCTGGCTGTCGATGCCCCGCTCCGCCAGCCGGTGCCGCCGGCTCAGCCCGGTCGGCGGCGTCGAGCGGGAGGTCGCCGTGCTCACGTCGAGCCCACCTCGCTCAGCGACGGCTCGGACCGCTCGAGCGCCGGTGCGGGCGGCCGCTCGTCCCCACGCGGGAAGACGAGCAGGCGCTCGGCCGGGATGACGAGGGTCACCTCGTTGCCCGGCGCCACGCGCTCGGGAGTCTTGACGTGGAAGGCGAGCCCGGACCGCGTCCGTGCCTCCACCGCGAACTCCCGGCCGTGGTACTCGACGACCTCGACCGTCGCCGGGACCTCATTGCCCGCGGCGTCGCGGGCCGATGCCGCCCCGGAGTCGCGGGGCTGCACCACGATGTCCTCGGGACGCACCCCGACGACCACCGGCTCCCCCGCGCTGACCCCCGATGCGGGGGCCCCGGTCAGGCGCAGCCCGTGGCCCTCGACGACGACACCGCCGCCGTCGGCCCGCGTCGCATCGAGCTCGAGGAGGTTGCGGAAGCCCATGAACCCGGCGACGTGCCAGTTGGCCGGCCGTGTGTGCAGCTCCTCGGGGGTGCCGATCTGCTGCACCTGGCCGCTGCGCAGCACGACGAGGCGGTCGGCCATGGAGAGGGCCTCCTCCTGGTCGTGCGTGACGTAGACCGTCGTGAGGCCGAGGCTCTGGTGGATGCGCCGGATCTCGGTGCGCATCTCCAGGCGCAGCTTGGCGTCGAGGTTCGACAGCGGCTCGTCCATGAGGACCAGCGACGGCTCGAGCACGATGGCCCGGGCGATCGCGACACGCTGCTGCTGCCCACCGGAGAGCTGGCCGGGCAGCTTGCCGACGTGCTCCTCGAGCTGCACGAGGCGGATCGCCGCGGCGGTTCGCTCGGCGATCTCCGCCTTGGGCAGCCGCCGCATCTGCAGCCCGAACGCCACGTTGCTGCGGACCGTCATGTGCGGGAACAGGGCATAGTTCTGGAACACCATGCCGAAGCCGCGACGCTCCGGCGGCAGGGTGTCGATGCGCTTGTCGTCCTGCCAGATGCTCCCCGAGGTGAGGGGGAGCAGTCCGGCGAGGCAGTTGAGCGCGGTCGACTTGCCGCAGCCCGACGGCCCGAGCAGGGCGATGAACTCGCCCGCCCGGATCGTCAGGTCGAGGTCCTGCAGAGCGTCCTGGCCACCGAAGCGGCGTCCGACGTTGTCGAGCCGGAGCTGCTCGAACGATTCTTTCCTGGTCACTGCTTCTTGACCTTCGATCCGCCGATCTCGCGGTCCCACTTGTCGAACGCGGCGACCATCGCCTTGTTGTCGAGCGGAACCTCCTTGGGGTTGTTGGCGATCAGCTGGTCGTACTCGGGACGGCCGAACTTGTTGATCGCGTCCTGGCTCTTCTGCGGGGCCATCGACAGGGGGACGTCCTTGATCGCCGGGCCGGGGTAGAAGTAGCCGTCGTCGTAGGCCTTGGCCTGCTGTTCCTTGGTGAGCATGAACTGGACGAGCTGGAGGACGGCGGCCTGCTGGTCGGCCGAGGCGCCCTTGGGGATGACGGCGTAGTGCGCGTCGGTGACCCAGTGGAAGCCCTTGAGGGTGCCGACCTTGGCGCTCTCCGGCACGGTGCCGAGGACGCGCGGGTTGATGTCCCAACCGGTCGTCGTGGCGAGCATGTCGACCGTCCCGTTGCCGAGGTCCTTCATCGTGGCCGTCGTGCCGGTCTGGTAGGTGTCGATGTACTGGCCGAGGTCCTTGAGGTAGGCCCAGGTCTTGTCCCACCCGTTGATCGGGTCCATCGGGTCCTTGTCGCCGAGGATGTAGGGCAGGCCCATGAGGAAGGTCCGGCCGGGGCCGGAGTTAGCCGGGCGGGCGTACTCGAACTTGCCGGGGTTGGCCTTCGCCCAGGCGAGCAGCTCCTCGGCGGTCGTCGGCGGGTTCTTGACCTTGTCAGGGTTGTACTCGAGCAGCGGGCCGGACGGGTAGTACGTCACGGTGACGCCGTAGCCCTGGGCGAGGTCCTGCATCTTCGCGGCCGGCTCGAGGTAGTTGTCCATGTTGGACAGGCGGCTCTTGTACTTCGGCAGGACCTGCTCCCACAGGCCCTGCTCGACGCCGGCGGACAGGCCGTCGGTGCCGGTCAGGACGAGGCCGATGTCGACGCGGCCGGCGTTCTGCTGCGCCTTGATCTTGCCGACGAGGTCGGGTGCCGGGGCCTTGGAGTAGGTGACCTTGCTGATGATGTCGGAGTGCTGCTTGACGAAGTCGTCGATCATGCCCTGCGTCAGCTGCAGGTTGCCGGCGACGTCGAGGATGTTGAGCACGACCGGCTTGGCCGGCTTGTCCGGCACGGGCCCGGTGGCCGCTCCGCCGGACTGGTTGGGGGCAGCGGGCGCGCCGCAGGCGGCAACGAGGCCGCCGAGCAGCAGAGTGCCTGTCATCAGCAGTGCGGTCCTGCGGGTGGTTGCCATGGGGCTTCCCTTCTTCGGTGAGGTCACGCCGTGGTCCGGGTGGCGGCGCGCTGGTTGGGTGGTGCGGTGGTCTGTCGGACGGTGAGTCGGCAGGGCAGCGTCTCGGCCGGGGGGTTGCGGGCCCCCGGGTGGGCGAGCACCTGGAGGAGGAGGTCGACGGCCTCGCGGCCGGACTCCTCCTTCGGCACGGAGAGGGTGGTCAGGGCGGGTCGGACCATGGCCGACACGGAGATGTCGTCGACGCCGATGATGCTGAGGTCACGGGGCACGTCGACACCCCGGTCCCGCAGGGCGTTGAGCAGGCCGAGCGCGATGAGGTCGTTGTAGGCGACCACTGCCGTGACGCCGGAGAGCAGGACGCCCTGCGCGGCGGCACTGCCGCCCTCGAAGGTGGGCGCGAAGTGGCCGATCTCCTCGAGGGTGATCCCGTGCGCGGCCGCCGCCTTGCGGATGCCGGCGACGCGCTGGCGCCCGGACCAGCTGCGCCGGGGGCCGGACACGAAACCGACGCGGTCGTGGCCGAGTGCGGCGAGGTGGTCGATCGCCTGGCGCATCGCGTCGGCGTTGCCGATGCCCACGGACGGCAGGCCCCCGGCGCGGCGGTGCAGCAGCACGGTGGGCGAGACGGTCGCCGCCTCGGCGAGCTCGGCCGGGCGCATACGCGGCGAGCACAGGATCATGCCGTCGACCTGCTTCGCGAGGGAGCGCACGAGCCCGAGCTCGACGGCCGGGTCCTCGTCCGTGTCCACGACGAAGACCTGATACTCCGACAGGTGCGCCTGGTGCTGGATGCCCTTGACGATCGAGGGGAAGAACGGGTTGGCCAGGTCGGGCAGGAGCAGGCCGATGTTGCCGGTGCGTCCGGTGATGAGGCCGCGCGCGGCCCGGTTCGGGCGGTAGTCGAGGTGGGTCGCCATCCGCAGCACCCGCTCCCGCGTGGCCGCCTCGACGATCTCCGGTTGGGTGAAGCACCGAGAGACGGTGGAGGGCGAGACTCCAGCGGCACTTGCCACGTCACGGATGGTCACCACTGGCCGCACCTCCTCGTTGAGCGCTCCGATTCAGAGGAGTATGAAACCGTTTGCAGAGCCCAGTCAACCCCCTCTTGCGATCGTGATTGCCCTGTTATTGCTGGGGTCGCCGCTGAAAGGCTTTGCAGGGGACCGGTGCGTCACGCACGCCGCTGGCGCCCCGCGCCGGTCCCTCGCGGGACGGGTCCGTATGCCGCTCAGCGAGCCCGCTGGGCGTCGTGCAGCGGGTGCGTGGTCGGCTCGAAGAGCACGGCCCGCCAGCCGAACTCGGCTGCGCCCGCGACGTTGTCAGGTCGGTCGTCGGTGAACCAGACGGCGGAGGGGTCGAGCGGCCCGAGGTCGGCCTCGATCGCCGCGTGCGCCCGGACGTAGGCGGCGCGGTGCCCCTCGTCGCGCAGCGCCCTGATGCGCTCGACCGTCTCGGCCACCGGCGTGCCCCGGTGTCGGCGCCACAGCTGCATGTGCTCGTGGATCCGGGCTGGCTCGGGAACGACTTCTTCGAGCGCGCGGCAGAGAGAGGCATACCACTGCTCGAAGGTCTGCTGCCCCGTGATCGTCGGCTCGATGAGGTCGGACCGGAAGGCCAGGCCGGCGAGCCCGCCGGCGGGGAGCCCGAGGGCCGCCTCGATGTGGCCGTCCGGGCTGCCGGGGGCGAAGTCGCGGACGACGCCGTCGAGGTCGAAGACGTAGGCGGCCGGCTCGGTCACTGACGCGGCTGGCGGGGCGCGTCCGGCGCGTCAGTGCCGGTGCCGGTGTTGGTGCCCTCGTCGGCCCACTCGGCGGTGCCCCGGGAGACGTTGCCCTGGGCGCGGCCGGTGACGACGTCGGCGACCGAGGGGTTGTTGTGCTCGCGCCACTCGGTCTCGCGCCGGGTCAGGTCGCGGTCGCGGGACTCGAGCTCGTCGTGTCGCGCGGCAAGCTCGTCCTCGCGACGCTTGAGGTCCTCGTCGCGCAGCCCGGCCTCCTCCATGCGGCGCTCGTGCTCGGTGCGCTCGGCGGCGGCGGCCCGCTCGACGTCGGCGAGGCGCTCCTGCTCGCGCTGTTCGCGACGGATCCGCGCGCGGCGGCGCGCCCACGCGGAGAGGGAGGCCCAGCCGAGGCAGAAGAGCAAGACCGCGATGCCACCCGCGATGACGAGCTCGATGGCGTGCGAGTCGCGTTGCAGGCCAAGGGCTGCCAGGTGCACGAGGCTGCTCGCGCCGAGAGCCGCGATGACGGCGAGGACGCCGACGGCAATGCCGAGGATCAACAGGATGATGCCGACCAGGATCATGCCGACTTCCCTTCTGGTGCGGGGACCGGTGCGTCTGTCGACCCTAGCCGTACCCGGCTCGTCGTGGCCGAACCACCGTGCGAGAGCAGGTCGGCTGCTCAGTTGGTGATGTCCTTGCCGGCGAAGCGGGCCCAAGCAAGGAGCCAGAAGACGACCGCGTAGCCGAGGTCGACGCCGAGCCCCTGCCAGACGGTGTCGGTGAACGGCGGGTCCCGCAGCAGGTCGACGAACGCCATCCACCGGTCGACGAGCAGCCATGGGTGCAGCCAGTCGATCTGCGGCACGGCGTCCGCGATCCACGACAGGATCGTGAAGATCGTCAGGGCGACCGTGGCGGCGAGCGGCTGCTCGGTCAGGGTCGAGATGAACAACCCGACGGCGGCCAGGGCGGCGAGGCCCGCCGCGAGGTAGAGGCTGATCAGCACGATCCGCCAGACGGCGGTCCAGAAGGGCAGCTGCGTGCCTGAGAGCGTCAGCATCGGACCCGTCCCGAAGATCGCGATGCCGACAAGCCCGCCAGGGACGACGATGACGGCCACGCCCCACAGCGCGCCGATGCAGAGGGACACGTACTTCGTCACGAGCAGGCGCGTCCGGCCGACGGGGACGGTGAGCAGATAGCGCAAGGTGCCGGTGTTCGCCTCACCGGCGATGGCGTCACCCGAGAGCATCGCGATGGCGAGCGGCAGGAACAGCCCGATCTCGACGCTCAGCGCCGCGAGGGGGACGAAGAGCCCGTTCGAGGTGATCGACGCGAGCAGGTCGGGCCCGCCGCCCCGACGCCGGGGGGAGCTGAGCTTGACGGCGACCGCCATGAGGACCGGCACGGCGGCGAGGACGAGCAGGCCCATCTGGTTGCGCCGGCGCCCAGCCACGAGCCGCAGCTCGGAGCCGAGCAGGCGCAGCACCCGCGACCAGGCCACCGGGCGGGCTGCCGCCG
>NZ_AWQS01000201.1 GCF_000576575.1 Intrasporangium chromatireducens Q5-1 | reverse complement strand
CGCTCGCGTGGACCGACTGGCGGGCGAGCCTCGTGGACCGGCTCCACGAGCTGGGGCGCAGGGACCTCGCCGAAGGAAGCCAGGGCAGCGCGCCGCCGGAGCCGGTCGTGCCGCCGTCCGGCGCGGTGCTCACCCCACCCCAGCTGCAGGCGCTGGCAACGGGGCGTCCCGTTGTCGAGGTCGAGGTGCGGGGTGGGGCGCACCGGCTGGTCATCCTGGACCGGGACCGGGCAGGGCTCTTCGCCGACAGCGCGGGGCTCCTGGCTGCACACGGCTGCGTGATCCGGTCGGCCACGGTGCGGACGCACGACGGGCTTGCGGTCAACGAGTGGTGGGTGGACCTGCCGGGCGGGGAGGCCCCGGTCGCCGAGCGGATCACGCGGGACCTCGTCCGCGTCCGCTCGGGCGACCGGGGACCGCTCGCCGCCTTCGACCGGCACCGAGCCGACCGGCCCGTCCGCAGCGCGGTCTCCGGCTCGGCGGGCCAGACGCGCGCCTTCGTGGTGGGCGGAGCCTCGGATCTCGCAACGGTCATCGAGGTCCGGGCTGCCGACCGCCCGGGCCTGTTGCGCGACATCGGTCTCGCGCTGGCACGCGCGTCGCTGCGGATCCGCTCCGCGCACGTCGCGACCCACGCGGGTCAGGCCCTCGACACCTTCTATGTCACCGAGTACACCGGGGGCAGCCTGCAGCCAGCGCGGGCTGCCCACGCCGTGGCGGCGATCATCGACGCGTGCGACGGCTCGTGAGCTCAGCCCCGGCTGCTCACGCCGTGCGGCTGCGTGCGGACCGCAGCTCCTCCAGATACTTCTCCTTGGCGGCCGTGAACCGCTCGCCGAGCTCGCTCAGCTGCTGGTTCGAGGCCTCGTCGGAGAACTTCGGCAGGATGTCCTGCTCCTCCTCCTCGACGTGGTGGCGCACCTCGCCGATCATGGCGGCGATGAGACCGTCGGCACCCGGCTCGTCCGGGTCCATGCCGAGCAGCTGGGTCAGCACCTCCTCGACGTGGTGGTGCTCGGCCAAGCCGTCGTCGACCTCGTCCGCCTCGTCGGGAGCAGTCTGCTTGATGGCCGGGTAGACCACCTCCTCCTCGGCCTTCGAATGGGGGACGAGCAGCTCCTCCACCTGCTGGAGCAGCTTCTTGACGTCCCCCTTCTGCGCCTCGAGCTGCTTGAAGACCTTCTCGAGCTGTGCGTGGTCGTCCTTGATGAGGGTCACGACTCCGGCCATCGGATGCGTCCTTTCGGGGTGTGAGTAGAGCCGGCGAGGGCGGCGCCGGCTGGCCCGGTACTACCCCGGAAGCGCCTCGGCCAACCCGAGCGAGAGGGCAGCTCGCGAGCAGGAGCGCGCTGAGCGGCATACCGGAATCGTTGGTGGGCGGGAGCGCACTCGGCCAGCGGTTAGGCTTGCGTGCGTGTTTGGAACCCTGTCTGATCGCCTGACCGCGACCTTCAAGAACCTCCGCGGCAAGGGCCGCCTGTCCGAGACCGACGTCAACAAGGCGATTCGGGACATCCGGTTGGCCCTGCTCGACGCGGACGTCGCACTGCCGGTCGTCAAGCGGTTCACGAGCCGGGTGCGCGAGCGGGCGCTCGGCGCCGAGGTGAGCCAGGCGCTCAACCCGGCCCAGCAGGTCGTCAAGATCGTCAACGAGGAGCTCATCTCGATCCTCGGTGGTGAGACGCGGCAGATCCGCTTCGCCAAGCAGCCGCCGACCGTCATCATGCTCGCCGGTCTGCAGGGCTCCGGCAAGACGACCTTCGCCGGCAAGCTCGGCCGCTGGCTCAAGGACAAGGGCCACACGCCACTGCTCGTCGCCGCCGACCTGCAGCGGCCCAACGCGGTGACGCAGCTCGAGGTGACCGGAGAGCGCGCCGGGGTGCCGGTCTTCGCCCCGGAGCGCGGCAACATGGGCGGCCACGACGCCGTCCTCGACTCCGGCGAGGGCACCCGCTCGTTCGGTGACCCCGTCGCAGTGTCCCGGGCGGGCGTCGCCGAGGCACAGGCCCGGCAGCACGACGTCGTCATCATCGACACGGCAGGCCGGCTCGCCGTCGACACCAACCTCATGCAGCAGGCTGCCGACATCCGCGCGGCGGTCCAGCCCGACGAGGTCCTCTTCGTCATCGACGCGATGATCGGGCAGGCCGCGGTCGAGACCGCCCAGGCCTTCCACGACGGCGTCGCATTCACCGGTGTGGTCCTGTCGAAGCTCGACGGTGACGCGCGCGGCGGTGCCGCGCTGTCGGTCACCGAGATCACCGGCGAGCCGATCATGTTCGCCTCGATCGGTGAGAAGGTCACCGACATCGAGGTGTTCCACCCCGACCGCATGGCGAGCCGGATCCTCGACATGGGCGACGTCCTGACGCTTATCGAGCAGGCAGAGAAGGCGTTCGACCGCAGCCAGGCCGACGAGATGGCCCGGAAGTTCCTCGCCGAGGAGGACTTCACCTTCGAGGACTTCCTGCAGCAGATGAACGCCATCAAGAAGATGGGTTCGCTCAAGTCGATGCTGAAGATGATGCCCGGGATGCAGGGCATGCGGGAGCAGCTCGACGCCTTCGACGACCGGGAGTTCGACCGAGTCGAGGCGATGGTCCGCTCGATGACGCCGTTCGAGCGGACGCACCCCAAGCAGATCAACGGTTCCCGGCGGGCGCGCATCGCGAAGGGCTCCGGGGTCACGGTGTCCGACGTGAACCAGCTGCTCGAGCGGTTCGGCCAGGCCCAGAAGATGATGAAGTCGCTGGCTCGTGGCGGCGGCGGTGGTCTGCCGGGCATGCCCGGGATCCCGGGGGCCGGCAAACGGGCCAAGGCGCAGCAGCAGAAGCGCAAGAAGAGCAAGAGCGGCAACCCGGCGAAGCGCGCCGCCGAGGAGCGGGCCCTCGCCGAGAAGGCCGCCGAGAGCCGGCAGAAGTCCGCGGCGTCGGCCTTCGGCATGCCGGGCGCCGGTGGGAACGGGGACGGCGAGCTGCCCGACTTCGACCCCTCCGCGCTGCCGAAGGGGTTCGAGAAGTTCCTCGGCGGCCGCTGAGGTCCACGCAGAGGTCCACGCTGAGGTCGAGGCAGGGGAGCGCGCCGGGTGATGTGGTCGAGCCGCGACTCATGGATAGGGTCGAGGCATGGATGCGCCGGTGCTTCGTGTGCGGGGTCAGGTGCTCGTCGGGCCGGATGAGACCCGCGACGAGCTGTGGATCGTCGACGGCAAGGTCTCGTTCACGGCTCCGGCGGGTGCGGCCGATGTCCAGACAATCGAGGGATGGGTCCTGCCCGGACTCGTCGACGCCCACTGCCACATCGGGCTCGGGCCCCACGGCGAGGTGCCTCGCGACGTCGCCGAGCAGCAGGCGCTGACCGACCGGGACCACGGCGCGCTCCTCATCCGGGACGCCGGCCAGCCCGGCGACACGCGGTGGATCGACGAGCGCGACGACCTGCCCAAGGTGATCCGCGCCGGACGCCACATCGCCCGGACGAGGCGCTACATGCGCAACTTCGCCCACGAGGTCGAGGCCGACGAGCTCGAGAAGTACGTCCGGCTCGAGGCCCACCGCGGCGACGGTTGGGTCAAGCTCGTGGGTGACTGGATCGACCGCGAGGTCGGCGACCTGACGCCGAGCTGGTCGCGGGAGGTCTTCGCCCAAGCGATCAAGGCGGCCCACGAGGAGGGGGTCCGGGTCACCGCGCACTGCTTCGGCGAGCAGTCGTTGCGCGACCTCGCCGCGGGCGGCATCGACTGCATCGAGCACGCGACGGGGCTCCGGGAGGACTCGATCGACACCTTCGCCGCCCAGGGCATCGCGATCGTGCCGACCCTCGTCAACATCGCCCAGTTCCCCCAGATCGCCGCGCCTGCCCAGGAGAAGTTCCCGGCCTACCACCGGCACATGCTCGAGCTGCACGAGCGCCGTTACGACACCATCGGCGCGGCTCACGAGGCCGGGGTGCCGATCTACGTCGGCACCGACGCCGGCGGCAGCCTGCCGCACGGGCTGGTGGCCCAGGAGATGGCCGAGCTGACCAGGGCCGGCCTGTCGACCCTCGAGGCGCTCGACGCCGCGACGTGGGGGGCGCGGCGGTGGCTCGGCCGGCCGGGCATCGAGGAGGGCGCGGACGGCGACATCGTGGTCTACGGAGCCGACCCCCGGCAGGACATCACCGTCGTCGCGGATCCCAAGGGCGTCGTGCTGCGAGGTCGCGTTGTCCTCTGACACGCCCCTCGAGCACGGCAGCGTGCCGCCGGCGTTGTCCCGCATGGGGGAGCGCGTCGAGGTGCGGCCGCCCACGCGGGCCGACACAGCGGCATACGCCGAAGCGGTGACGCGGTCGGCGCGGCGCCTGTCGGACTTCGCCATCCCGGACCCCAACAACCTGGGCGACGTCCTCGCGGCGCAGTCGCCCGGCTACCGCACCTTCATGATCCGTGCGCGCGACCCCGAGGGCGACCACGGTCTCGTCGGCCGGGTCAACGTCTCCAACGTCGTGCACGGCGCGTTCCGCAGCGCGACCATCGGCTATGACGCCTACGACCCCTATGCGGGGCGTGGCCTCTTCGCGGAGGGGCTCGAGCTGGTCATCGACATCGCCTTCTCCGACGAGCCGAGCGGCATGGGCCTGCACCGCATCGAGGCGAACATCCAGCCGACCAACTCGCGCTCGGCCGGACTGGTCCGCAACCTCGGGTTCGTGCACGAGGGCTTCTCGCGCGACTACCTCTACCTGCCGGGAAGGCACGACCAGCGCCGGGCGTGGCGCGACCACGACCGCTATGCCATGCTGTCGTCGGACTGGCCGGCCGTGCCCTATCGACCGCATCGTCCCCACCGGATGGCGTTGATCATCAACGGGGTTCCCGGGGTGGACGGCAAGCCGCTCGCCAACCTCGTCGCCGCAGAGCTGTCCCTGCCGGTCTTCTCGGTGCGCAACGTCCCCGACGCGGCCGTCCTCTGGGAGCTGCTCCGGCAGTCTCCGGTCGGCGGCGTCGTGGAGTGCCATGTCTCACCGGTCGAGCTGCGCATCGGCATCGCGCGCGCGGGGTTCGAGGCGGGCCAGGTGCCCGTCATCGAGCCGGTCGCCGACCCGACCAAGCGCGAGGTCGTCGACATCGCGCTCCGCGTCCGCGCCGCGTTCCCCTGACGGCTCCGACCGGTGTGGTCCGAGGGGCTCGCGCGATCTGGCAGAATGGTCCGCTGTACCCGCCCGCGTCAGGCCCCTCTCGTCAGTCGTGGGTGCCTACAACCGAGTCCCGGCTCCCCGCGTGTCCCCACCCGGTCTTGCCGCGCTCACAACCAGAAACAGGAGACACCACACCAGTGGCAGTCAAGATTCGTCTGAAGCGCATGGGCAAGATCCGTGCACCGTTCTACCGCGTCGTCGTCATGGACTCCCGCACCAAGCGGGACGGTCGTGCGATCGAGGAGATCGGCAAGTACCACCCGACCGAGGAGCCCTCGCTCATCGAGATCGACATGGAGCGGGCCGACTACTGGATCCACAACGGCGCGCAGCCGACCGAGGCCGTCGCGGCCCTGATCAAGCTCGTCCGCGAGGGCAACGTCAAGACCAAGGAGCAGGGTCCTTCGAAGAAGGAGCGCTACGAGGCGGCGGTCGCCGCTGCGGGCAAGACCACGGAGGACTCGTCCGCTCGGACCCCGAAGAAGAAGGCCGAGAAGCGCACCGAGGCCCGTGCCGAGGACGCCGAGAACGTCGCGGCGATCGAGGACGCGGTCGAGGCGCAGGTCACGACCGAGCTCGAGGCCGAGCGTGACATCAAGTCCGAGAAGGCCGAGTCGCCCAGCGAGGGGTCCTGACCGTGCTCGAGGAAGCGCTCGAGCACCTCGTCAAGGGCATCGTCGACCATGACGACGATGTCGTCGTGCGTCGCAAGGAGCTGCGCCGCGGCGAGCTGCTCGAGGTGCGCGTCCACCCGGACGACCTCGGCCGCGTCATCGGCCGCTCCGGCCGCACGGCAAGTGCGCTGCGCACCGTGATGTCCGCCCTCGCGCAGGGCGAGAACGTCCGCATCGACATCGTCGACACGGACCGCGCGCGCTAGATCGCTTCTCTGAAGGGGCGCCCCGGGCTTTCCGGGGCGCCCCTTTCGCATGCCCCGGTATGCCGCTGAGCCGCCTGCCCTTGCAGCGTTGCCCCGGGCGCGGGGCCGGGTTGGCGCCGCGCCCGGCCGGGCTGAGAGGATCCCCGCATGGCGGAGGACAGGGCGGACGACAGGGTGGTGGCACGGATCGGCAAACCGCACGGGCTGCGGGGCGAGGTCACGGTCCAGCTGCACACGGACGACCCCGAGACCCGCCTCGCCGTGGGCAACGTCATCGACACCGAGGCCCGGGCCGGCTCGGGCGTCCCCCGTCAGCTGACCATCCGGTCGACACGGGTCCACAACGGTGTCTGGCTCGTCGCCTTCGAGGAGGTGCCGGACCGGACCGGGGCCGAGGGGCTGCGTGGGACGCGGCTGCTGCTCGACGCCGACGCGGCTGCCCAGGACGACGAGCAGGACGACGACGCGTGGTACGAGGACGACCTCGTCGGCCTCGCGGTGCACGACCCGGCCGGTGCGGTCATCGGCACCGTGACGGGCCTGGAGGTCGGTGCGGCCCAGGACCGGCTCGTCGTCGAGCTGACCGACGGCGTGACGGCCTACGTGCCGTTCGTCGAGGAGATCGTCCCCGAGGTCGGCGAGGACCACGTCGTCGTCGACGCGCCGCCCGGTCTCTTCGACCTCTACCGCAACCCCTGACTCCCTCCCCACCCCTCGAGTGAGCGCAAACTCCGGAGTTCGCGCTCACTCGACGGTTCGCAA
>NZ_AWQS01000200.1 GCF_000576575.1 Intrasporangium chromatireducens Q5-1 | reverse complement strand
CGGCCCCGCCGTCGCCCAGTCCGGAGGCGGCGCCGTGACGCTCCCCCAGCCGGCGTTGTCCTGCAGGGATCTCGAGGGCGGAGCCGGTGCCAGGCCAGCGTCGGCGATCGCCGCACCGGACGGACGGGGACCACCGGGGCGGTCACCCGGGCCAGGTGACTCGGCCGCCCCCGCGGCCGGAGCCTGGGGGCCGGTCGGGCCGGTGGAGTGGGGAGACGGCCGCTGTTCGGACTGCTGCGCCGGTGAGGGCGCCTCGTGCGAGCCGGGCTCCGGCGATGCCTGGTGCAGCACCTGCTCCGGCTCCTGCTGCGGGAACGCCGTCGCGGGAGGCGCCGGTTGACCGCCCGCGAAGGCTGGTGCCGGGTCCTGGCCGTGGCCGGCCTCCCACGCGTCGGGCGCGTGCACTCCATCGACCTTCGCGTCGATGCCGAGCTCGTCGATGAGGGCCTGGCGCAGAATCTCCGCGTGGTTGCCCGAGCGGAAGGTGTTCGCGATGCCGCCCGTCGCGATGCCGAGGGTGAGGACGTGCCCGTCATAGCCGATGACCTGGGCGTTCTGGGACACCAGCGTCCACGTGCCCCGGCGCATCTGGAAGACCCGGTTGAGGACATCGGGCCACGCGCGACGGATCGCGTCGGTGTCGAGCCCGCCGGGCCGAGCGGCCGGGGCCGGTTCGGGTGCGGCCGTGCGCCCACTCGACTGTGGAGTGGGCGGAGTGGGGCGCTCACTCGCCGGCGTGGGCGGCGGGTGGGCCGGACCGGAGGCAACGGGTGCGACGGGGCTGTCTCCCTGCTCCGGGGCGGGTGGGGCAGAGCGCTGGCTCGGGGCAACGGCCGAGGGCGCGGCAGGGCCGGTCGGCTGCGAGGCCGATGGGGCAGGGCGGTCGTTCGAGGGCGAGGCGGGTGGAGCGAGGCGCGACGGGGGTAGCGGAGCGGCTGAGGGGCCGCTGGGCACTCCGCCCACCTCGAGCCGGCGCTCGATGCGGTCGAGGCGGGCGCCATACCCCTCCTCGCCCGAGGAGCCGGGCAGCAGGATGCGCGCGCAGATCAGCTCGAGCTGCAGCCGAGGCGACGTCGCCCCGGTCATCTCGGTGAGGCCGGTGTTGACGATGTCGGCCGCGCGGGACAGCGCGCCCGGCCCGAACGCCGCCTGCTGCACCCGCATCCGCTCGAGCTGGTCCTCGGGGACGCCACGCAGCACCTGTCCGGCGCCGTCCTGGACGGCCGCGACGATGATGAGGTCGCGCAGTCGCTCGAGCAGGTCCTCGACGAACCGCCGGGGGTCATGGCCCGACTCGATGACGCGGTCGACCTGGCGGAACGTCGCCGCGCCGTCCCCCGCGGCGAGCGCGTCGATCGTCGCGTCGAGCAGCTCGGCGTCGGTGAACCCGAGCAGCGACACGGCGCCGTCATAGGTCAGCCCCTCCGGGCCGGAGCCCGCGATGAGCTGGTCGAGCACCGAGAGCGAGTCCCGCACGGAGCCACCACCGGCCCGCGACACGAAGGACAGGACGCCGGGCTCGACGGCCACGCCCTCCTGCTCGAGCAGCCGCTCCATGTAGCTGATCAGCTTCGCCGGCGGCACGAGCCGGAACGGGTAGTGGTGGGTGCGCGAGCGGATCGTGCCGATGACCTTCTCGGGCTCGGTCGTCGCGAAGACGAACTTCACGTGCTCGGGCGGCTCCTCGACGATCTTCAGCAGCGCGTTGAAGCCCTGCGGCGTCACCATGTGCGCCTCGTCGATGATGTAGATCTTGTAGCGGCTCTGCGCCGGCCCATAGCTCGCCCGCTCGCGCAGGTCACGGGCGTCGTCGACGCCGCCGTGGCTGGCCGCGTCGATCTCGATGACGTCGACGCTGCCCGGGCCGCCCCGCGCGAGCGCCACGCAGGAGTCGCACGTGCCGCACGGCGTCGGTGTGGGGCCCTGCTCGCAGTTCAGGCAGCGGGCGAGGATGCGCGCGCTCGTCGTCTTGCCACAGCCGCGGGGCCCGCTGAAGAGGTAGGCGTGGCCGACCCGCCCGGTGCGCAGCGCCTGCATCAGCGGCTCCGTCACGTGCTCCTGGCCGATGACGTCGGCGAAGCTCTCGGGCCGGTAGCGGCGGTACAGGGCGGTGGCCATGTCGGAAACCCTAACCGCCGCCACCGACCGTCACCTACGCGCTCGGGCCACCTGTGGACCGCCTCGCCGCCCCCGCTCGACCGGCTCCACTCAGCTCGACCGGCTCCACTCAGTCGGGCCACTTGGGGTGGCGCTTCTCCAGGAACGCGGCCATGCCCTCCTTGGCACCGGCGAGCTGGGAGGCGGCCGCCATGACCTCGACCGCGATCGTGTAGGCGTCCGTCTCGGGACGGCCGAGCTGGGCGTGCAGAGTCTGCTTGCCGAGGGCCTTGCTCGCCCGGGAGCCCTTCGTGGCGCGGGCGAGCAGCTCCGCGACCGCGGCGTCCAGCTCGGCATCCGGCACGACCCGGTTGACGAGGCCCCAGTCCAGGGCGGTCGGGGCGTCGACGACGTCGCCGGTGAGGGCCATCTCCATCAGCCGCTTGCGACCGATCGAGCGGGCCACCGGCACCGCAGGGGTGTGGCAGAACCAGCCGCCCTTGCCGCCCGGCAGCGCGAAGCCGGCCGACTCGGCCGCGACGGCCAGGTCGCACGAGGCGACGAGCTGGCACCCGGCGGCCGTGGCGAGCGCGTGCACCCGGGCGACGACCACCTGCGGGACGGTCTCGATCGTCTGCATCAGGTCGGTGCAGAGCCGCAGCAGGTCCCGCACCCCGGTGAGATCGCGGGCTGCGACGTCGCCGAAGTCGTGACCGGCCGAGAAGACCGGGCCGTTCGCGGCGAGGATCACGCCGGTCGCGTCCGTCGCCGCAGTCTGCTGGAAGGCGCGCAGCAGCTCGGCAAGGTGGTCCTCGGACAGGGAGTTGCGCCGTGCTGGACGGTTCATCGTGATCGTCACCGTGTCGCCGTCCCGGGTGACGAGGAGGTGCTCGAAGTCGCTCATGGCTCGACCGTAACGCGCCGCGCGGTCCCGTCGCGGGCCAGCGACCTGTCAGGTCGCCGCTCGTTCATCCTCGTGGCCGACGAAGCGATTACCCCGGACGCGGGTGGTTTGTGACACTGGAGCCGCCCACCACGACCTTCCGTAGGAGAACCATGTCCCCGCGCACCCTGTACCGCCGGATCGCCCTCGCCGAGGTGGTGTCGTGGGCGCTGCTCCTGGCCGGCATGTTCCTCAAGTACGTCACGGCCACCACCGACCTCGGGGTCAAGGTCTTCGGAATGGTCCACGGCGTGGTCTTCATCGCCTTCTGCCTCGTCACCGTCCTCGTCTCGGTCAACCAGCGGTGGACGGCGCGACAGCTGGTGCTCGGGCTCGCGAGCGCCATCCCGCCGTTCCTCACCGTGTGGTTCGAGCGCCGGATGGAGCACGCCGGCGCCCTCGAGGGCGGCTGGCGCCTGGGTCACGCCGAGGCCCGGCCGGAGAACCCGCTCGAGCGGGTGCTGCACCTGCTGCTGGCCCGGCCCGCGGTCGCGGTCGGCGTCGGGCTCGTCGCCGTCGCGGCGCTGACGGGCGTCGCGCTCGTTGCCGGACCGCCCGTCAGCGTCGGCGGCTGACCCCGGCGGCAGCCGCCGGTGCAGCGGGAGGAGGGTGAGCGGCATACGGTGGCCTCGCGAGGAACGCGAGCGGGAGGCCACATGAGCACGATCACCCTGTTGCGCGGCGACGTGCACGCGGACAAGGTCGGCAAGACGATCGACACGACGACGCTCGTCCTGCCGACGACCGTGCGGGCCAAGCCGGGCCAGTGCGTCGTCCTCCGCGGCCCGAACGGCTCGGGCAAGACCACCCTGCTGCGGATGATCGGGGGCCTGCTCGAGCCGACGGTCGGCACCGCGACCATCGGCGGGACGACCGCGGACGAGCGCAACCCCAGCGTTCGGGCCGCCGTTGCCGCGTTGATCGGGACGCCGACGACGTACCGCGACCTCACCCTCATCGACCACCTCGTCCTCGTCGACTCCACGTGGGGCGGGGACCCCAACACGTCCGACGAGCGAGGCCTCGCACTCATGGCGCGCCTCGGGATCGACCACCTGCACGACCGGTTCCCGCACGAGCTGAGCTCGGGCCAGGAGCAGCTGTTCCGGCTCGCCCTGACCTTCTCGCGGCCCGGCTCGGTGCTCCTCCTCGACGAGCCCGAGCAGCGGCTCGACACCACCAAGCGCGTCACCGTCACCGAGCTGATCCGGGAGCGGGCCCGCGCCGGCACGACCGTCGTGATGGCGTGCCACGACCCCGAGATGACCGAGGCCCTCGCCCACCGCGTCGTCGACGTCGCCCCCGCCCGATGAGCGACCCGGAGGCCGCCTCGACGCTCGAGGTCGACGACCACGAGCTGGTCGGGCAGGCCGACTGGGTCATCGGTGGCGACGCGGGCCGCAAGGGGCGGCGGCAGGCGTGGTACGCCGGGTACGTCGTCTTCCTCGGCGCGCTCGCCTACGGCTTCCCCGTCGTCCAGGCCGTCGTCAGGACGGCGGACCCGCTGGCCCTGCGTCGACAGCTGGAGACGCCGCTCGCGTTCGGCGTGCTCGGCGCGGCGGTCGTCGCGATCCTGTGGTCGATGTACGCCGCCGGGGCCTACCGCGGCCCCGTCGTCCCGCCTCTGCCGTGGATCGACCACGTCGTCAGCGCGCCCATCGACCGGGCCGTCACCGTCGGGCGGTGGTGGCGCCTCGCGCTCGGGCTGGGGGTCTTCCTCGGTGGTCTCGCGGGGCTGACCGTCGGCGCGGGCGTGGCCTTCGCCGGCATGACCTCCTGGTATGCCGCTGTCCTCGTCACGCTCGCGGGTGCCGTCCTCGGCTGGCTCGCCACGTCGCTCTGGCTCGCGGGGCAGGTCCGGTCGTGGCCCGGTGCCGGGCGCAGCCTGCGGACGATGATCGGCGGCCGGATCGCCTTGCGGGAGCTGCACATCGAGGTGCTGCGACGCCACGCGGCGAACAGCTCGACGATCGGGGGGTCGGTCCTCGCGGGCAACCTCCGCACCGCGCGGCTCCAGCTGGCCCGACCGGTGCGGCACGGCCGGAGCGCCCGTCTGCGGGCCGCCGGTCCGGTCGCGGTCGTGGTGCGCCGCGACCTGCTCGGGCTCCGGCGGCTGCCGTCGACGTTCTGGACCGGTCTGGGGCTGAGCAGCCTTGGCGCGGTGGTGATCTCGTGGAGCGTCACCCACCCCGTCGCCCCCGCACTCGCCGTGACGGTCGGGCTCGTCCCCGCCTACTTCGGCTTCGGGGCCTGGGCCGAGGGCCTGCGCCTGCAGGCCGACAACATCGGGACGCCGTCGCTGCTCGGCATCTCCGGCCGCTCCGAGACCCTCGCCCACCTCGTGGTCCCGGCCGTACTGGCCCTCGTGGTGCTCGGTGCCGGAGTCGCTGTCGCCGGAGTCGTGGTGGGCCACGTCTCGGTGAGCGCCGTGCTGCTGGTCCTCGTGCTCGTGGGCGTCCTGGCCGGCGGTCACCTGCTCGCCGCGTTCCGGGGCTCGCCCCCGAGGTCGATGTTCCGGGCCGACTCGTCCGGCCCGGCCATCCTCATCGGCTGGTACGTCCTGCCCGGGCTCGCCGTCCTCGTCCTCGGGACGCTCGGCTTCGTCCTCGCCCGCTCCGATGTCACCGGGCTGTTCTGGGGCGGGATGTTCGCGGCGGTACTCATCAGCTGGGGCCTGGGGCGCAGCCAGCGGCTGGCCGACGAGCACCGAGTCTGACGGATCACGAGGGATCGCCGAGGGATCGCCGAGGGACCGGGATGAGGCAGCCCCTCGACCGTGACGGAGCCTGACCACTGCCTCCGCTAGCGTGGCCGACCATGACGCAGCTGCGGGTCCGCGACGTGACCGAGGCCGACCTTGCCGCCATCCTGCGCATCCGGGCGCGCTCGTTCGGTCCACTGGGTGACGGCGGGGAGCGCTGGTGGCGGCGGGTCGCCGACGAGACGCTGGGCGGCCGGATGCTCGCTGTCGTCGATGCCGACGACACCGTCCTCGCCTCGGGCCGGGCCCGCCCGTTCGGTCAGGTCTGGGGCGGGCGGCACCAGCCGATGGGCGGGGTCGCCGGTGTCTATGTCGACCCGGCGGCGCGCGGCCGCGGCGTCGCCTCGCTCCTCATGCGCGGGCTGCTCGCCCGGATGGCCGAGCTCGGCGACGGGATCTCCTGTCTGTTCCCCACCGCCCCGACGCTGTACCGCGGCGTCGGATTCGAGTTCGGCGGCCCGCTCCCCCGCTTCACGTATGCCGCTCACGACCTCCGCGCCCTCGGCTCGCTCTCGCGTGGGTTGCGTCCGCGCGGGGCGGGGCCCGCGGACGCCCAGCTGTTCGCAGCCCTGATGCGGGCCGACCAGCAGCGCAACCGGCTGAGCGGGCCCCGCCTCGTCGACGAGCAGGAATGGCGGCACGAGCTGGGCGACGAGGACACGATCGCGTATGTCCTCGACGGACGCGACGGCGGACCAACGGGGTTCGTCACCTACACCCTCTCGGACGAGACGCTGAGGGTCGACACCTTCGTCGCCGACGGTCGGGACGCGGCCGCTGCGCTGTGGGCGGTCGTCGGCTCGGGGTCCTCGGCCGCTCCGACGGTGCACGCCTTCCTCGACCCCCGCGACCCGGTGGCGCTGCTCGCCGGGGCAGAGGCGAGACACGATGTGGAGCAGCAGAGCTGGATGGCGCGCATCGTCGACCTGCCGAAGGCCGTTGCGGGGCGCGGGTTCTCGCCCTCTCTCGCCGCGACGGCGCACCTCACCGTGGAGGACCCCGACCTGCCGCAGAACTCCGGTACCTGGCGACTCGACGTGTCCGGCGGCTCCGCCACCGCCACCTGCGTCGAGAGGCCACCAACCGTCGA
>NZ_AWQS01000199.1 GCF_000576575.1 Intrasporangium chromatireducens Q5-1 | reverse complement strand
CCCGGTCGGCCGACCGGGCCCTTCGGCTCTGATCTGGATCAGGTGCTGATCAGTGCGCCGCGTCGTAGGCGTTCTGGATCTCGGCGGAGATACGGCCGCGGTCGGAGACCTTGTAACCATTCTCGCGGGCCCAGTCGCGAACTGCGCTCAAATCATTTCGACGCGAAGAACCTCGACGGCCCACCGGTCGCTTGGCGCCCCCAGCGCGCCGCGCATGTCCGGTCCATGCCGAAAAGTCGTCCCGAAGCTTCTTCGCGTTTGCGTCGGACAGGTCGATCTCGTAGGAGACCCCATCCAGTCCGAAGGTGACGGTCTCGGTGGCCTCTCCGCCGTCGAGATCGTCGACCAGGATGACTTCGACTCGCTGCGCCATGTTTCTCCAAATTGTTTGTTGAATGGGAGGGGGCCGGTGCATCACCGGTCGACACCAAAGTAACAGCAAATGCCTGTGGTCGGAGAATCAATGACAAAATGGCGCAGACGCTGTGGATATTCTGGCGACATACCGTCCGGAAGGGGTGCCGCTATGCCTGGTGCTGCGGCTTGGCCGGCGCTTCTTGGTGCTCGGCCTCCCACTTCGCCTGCGCCATTCGCTCGCGGCGGTCGCCCTCGATGATGGTCTTCATGATGAAGTAGAAGAGCGTGGCGATGCCGATAGTGGGCGCCAGCGCCAGGATGTACGGCATTGCGGCTTCCATGGCATCCATGGTCGCACGGCTCCGTGTCGGCCCTTACCCCTACCGTTACCGCCATGGCGTCGAGGAGCAATGGCAAGCGGGCCGTCACCGGCTACCGGTGCACGGAGTGTGGCTGGAGCACGGTCAAGTGGGTCGGCCGCTGCGGCGAGTGCCAGGCGTGGGGGAGTGTCACCGAGGTCGGCCAGCCCACGGCGCGCACGACGGCGGCTCCGGTCGGGGAGCCGGCCCGGCCCATCGGGCAGGTCGACATGAGCCGGGCGAGCGCGGAGACCACCGGGGTGCCGGAGTTCGACCGCGTCCTCGGTGGCGGACTGGTCCCGGGCGCCGTGGTCCTCGTCGCCGGCGAGCCGGGAGTCGGCAAGTCGACGCTCCTGCTCGACGTCGCCGCGCGCACTGCGCGGTCGGGTCGCACCGTGCTGTATGTCAGCGGTGAGGAGTCGGCGGCCCAGGTCCGCGGCCGGGCCGAGCGCATCGGGGCCCTCGCCGACCGGTTGCTCCTCGCCGCCGAGACCGACCTCGGCACGGTGCTCGGGCACGTCGAGCACGCCGGTCCGGACCTGCTCGTCGTCGACTCCGTCCAGACCATCGCGAGCGCCGAGGTGGACGGGCAGGCGGGCAACGTCAGCCAGGTCCGCGAGGTGACCGGCACCCTGATCCAGGTCGCGAAGTCCAGGGGTGTCGCGGTGCTGCTCGTCGGGCACGTCACCAAGGACGGGTCGGTCGCGGGGCCAAGGGTGCTCGAGCACCTCGTCGATGCCGTCGTCCAGTTCGAGGGCGACCGCCACTCCCGGCTGCGGCTGGTCCGGGCGGTCAAGAACCGGTTCGGGCCGACGGACGAGGTCGGCTGCTTCGAGCTGCGCGACTCGGGCATCGTCGGGCTGGCGGACCCGAGCGGGCTGTTCCTGTCCCGCTCGGCGGCTCCGGTGCCGGGCACCTGCGTGACGGTGGCGATGGAGGGGCGGCGCCCCCTCGTCACCGAGCTCCAGTCACTCATCACCGCCTCGTCGTTGCCGTCGCCCCGGCGCACGACGAGCGGGCTGGACGCCTCGCGGCTGGCGATGATCCTCGCGGTCCTCGAGAAGCGCTCGGGCCTGCCCGCCGGGACCCGTGACGTCTTCGCCGCCACGGTGGGCGGCATGCGGGTCACCGAGCCCGCGGCCGACCTCGCCATCCTGCTCTCCCTTGCCTCCTCGGCGATGGACCGCCCGCTCGCGCGCGATGTCGTCGCGCTCGGCGAGGTCGGCCTCTCCGGCGAGCTGCGCCCCGTCCCGGCGCTGGGCCCGCGGCTCACCGAGGCGGCCCGACTCGGCTTCCGCTACGCGCTCGTGCCTGAGGGGCAGTCCGACGTCACGCCGCCCGCCGGGATCACCCCCGTCGCGGTCCCCGACGTGCGCTCGGCGGTGGAGGCGATGGGGCAGCTCTGCGGTTCGCGCGCAGCGGCGGCGATGGAGGCGGCGACCGCCTAGAATGCCGTTCGTCCGACTTCGTCCGGGGTCAGACGCATCGGATGAACGGGAAGTGATGGACAAGAACGACGACGAGCTGCTGCGTGCGGCTCTCGCCGCGGTGGCCCCCGGAACGGAGCTTCGCGACGGCCTCGAGCGCATTCTTCGCGGACGCACTGGCGCCCTGATCGTGCTCGGCAACGACAAAGTCGTCGACTCCATCTGCACCGGCGGGTTCGCCCTCGACATCGAGTTCTCCGCGACCCGGCTGCGCGAGCTGTGCAAGATGGACGGCGCCGTCGTCCTCGACCGCGAGGGCAGCCGCATCGTGCGCGCCGCGACCCAGCTCGTGCCCGACTCCCACATCGAGACCTCCGAGTCCGGCACCCGCCACCGCACCGCCGAGCGCGTCGCGAAGCAGACCGGCTTCCCCGTCATCTCGGTGAGCCAGTCGATGGGCGTCGTCGCCCTCTATGTGGGCCGCCGCCGCCACGTGGTCGAGGGCTCCCCGACGACGCTCTCGCGCGCCGACCAGGCCCTGCAGACGCTCGAGCGCTACAAGGCCCGGCTCGACGAGGTCACCGGCACCCTGTCCGCCCTCGAGATCGAGGACCTCGTCACCGTGCGCGACGTGACCGCGGTGCTCCAGCGACTCGAGATGGTGCGCCGGATCTCGGCGGAGATCCAGGACTACGTCGTCGAGCTCGGCACCGACGGCCGGCTGCTCAGCCTGCAGCTCGAGGAGCTCGTCGGCGGGCTCGGCAACGACCGTGAGCTCGTCATCCGCGACTACCTGCCCGCGACGAAGTCGGGACTCACCGAGGAGCAGGCGCTCGAGAGCCTCGAGGCGCTCAACGCGGTCGAGCTGCTCGACCTCGCCGCCGGGGCCCGTGCCGTCGGCTTCCAGGTCGTCGGTGAGAGCCTGGACGCCCCGGTCAGCCCGCTCGGCTACCGCCTGCTGACGAAGGTGCCGCGGCTGCCCCAGGCGATCGTCGAGCGCCTCGTCAACCACTTCGAGTCGCTGCAGCGGCTGCTCGCCGCAGGCATCGACGAGCTCATGCTCGTCGACGGTGTCGGCGAGGGCCGGGCGCGGGCCGTCCGCGAGGGCCTGTCCCGGCTGGCCGAGAGCAGCATCCTCGAGCGCTACGTCTGAACCCCGGGGAGCTCATCGCCCTGGCGCGCCTGCGGCCCCCGAGTCCCCCCGAAACGCCCACCACGCTCGGTCAGCACTACGGTGCCGGTATGCCGCTCAGCTCGCTCCCGCTCCACGCCCTCCATGCGCGCGTGACCGGGTGGTACCGCGAGGCCGGCCGGGAGCTGCCGTGGCGGGAGCCCGACTGCTCCCCGTGGGGGATCTTCGTCTCCGAGGTGATGGCTCAGCAGACCCCGCTCTCGCGGGTCGAGCCGGCCTGGCGGGAGTGGATGCAGCGGTGGCCGACGCCGGCAGCGCTCGCGGCCGCCGCCCCGGGTGAGGCCGTCCGCGCCTGGGGCCGGCTCGGCTATCCCCGCCGGGCCCTCCGGCTGCACGAGGCGGCGACCGCCATGGTGCAGCGGCATGCCGGCCAGGTGCCGGCCACCCCGGAGGAGCTGCTCGCGCTGCCGGGCGTCGGCGGCTACACAGCGGCGGCGGTCGCCTGCTTCGCCTTCGGCATCCCCGAGGTCGTCGTCGACACGAACGTCCGCAGGGTCCTGGCCCGCACGCTCGAGGCCAAGGAGTACCCCGCGCCGGCGCTGACCCGGGCGGAGCGTGACCTCGCCGCCCACGCGATGCCGGCTGAGCGGCATACCGCCAATGCGTGGAACGTCGCGGTGATGGAGCTCGGGGCGCTCGTCTGCGTGGCCCGCGGGCCGCGGTGCGAGGCGTGTCCCGTCGCCGACCTCTGCGCCTGGAACGCCGCGGGGCGGCCCGCCCACGAGGGTCCGCCGCGTCGGGGACAGGCGTGGCGCGGCACCGACCGGCAGGTCCGGGGCGTGCTCCTCCAGCGGCTGCGCGACGCCCACGCCGACGTGCACGTCGACCTCCTGCACGACGCGGCGGCGGACCGGGCGCAGGTGATGCGCTGCCTCGACTCCCTCGTCACAGACGGGCTCGTCGAGCCGCTGGCGGACGACCGGTTCCGGCTGCCCGCGTGACCGCGCCGCGTCAGGCGAACTGGTCCGGCTCGGGGAGCCCGAGCGCCGCGAGGGAGCGGTGCAGCACCTGCGCGGGCGTGCCCTCGTTGACGACCTCGACGCCCGGCTCGTCGGACGCGAGCGGCTCGAGCGTCGCGAGCTGGCTCGGCAGCAGCGTGGGCGGCATGAAGTGCCCGGCGCGATGCTGCATCCGGTCCTCGATGAGAGCGGGCGGCGCCGTCAGGTGCAGGAACCGCACTGCCGGGCGGCCCTTGCGCAGCAGGTCGCGATAGGCGCGGCGCAGCGCCGAGCACGTCACGACCGCTGACTCGCCCCTGGCCTCCTTGTCACCGATCCACTCGCCGATCGCCTCGAGCCACGGCCAGCGGTCGTCGTCGGTCAGCGGGTGGCCCGAGTGCATCTTCGCGACGTTGGCCTCCGAGTGGAAGGCGTCGCCCTCGGCGAACTCCCACCCCATGAGCGTGGCGATCCCCTTGGCGACCGTCGTCTTGCCGGAGCCCGAGACGCCCATCACCACGACGACGTCCGGCCGGGTCTCCGTAGCGGGGTGAGCGTCCATGCGCTCGACTGTAGCCGCCATTGCCCACCCGGTCGGCGATCTGTAGCCTGACCCCTCGTGCCTGCCCCAGACCCGACCCGATGAGGACCTTCCGCCTCCTGGTCCGGGCCGGCTTCCGCCGACACTCGACCTATCGTCTCGCCCTGCTCGCCGGGATGACGACGAACTCGGTCTTCGGCATCATCCGCGCCTCGATCCTGCTCGCCGCCGTCGCGTCGGCCGGCTCGGCGATCGGCGGCTACACCGGCCCGATGGCGGCGGCCTTCGTGTGGTGGGGCCAGGCGCTGCTCGGCACCGTCAACCTCTGGGGCTTCCAGGAGGTCAAGGAGCGGGTCCGCAGCGGCGACATCGCTGTCGACTTCCTCCGGCCGCTCAACCCGCAGCTGACCTACCTCGCCGGTGACATCGGTCGTGCTGGGATCAACTTCCTCGCGCGCGGGATGCCGGCCCTGCTCATCGGGGCCCTGCTCTTCGACCTCGCCTGGCCCCCGGGCCTGCTCGCGTGGCTGGTGGGGTTCCTGTCGGTGGCCCTGGCCGTCGTCGTCGCCTTCGCGGGCAACTTCATCGTCAACCTGGCCTCGTTCTGGCTCATCGAGGTCCGCGGTCTCCAGCTCGTCTGGATGATCGTGTCGGGATTGTTCTGCGGCCTCTACCTGCCGGTGCCGTGGTTCCCGGGCTGGCTGCGCACGATCGCCGACTGGTCCCCGTGGCCGGCGATGCTCCAGCACCCCCTCGACATCCTCAGCGGACGTGTCGTCGGCACGGACGTGGCCCTCGTCCTGGCCAACCAGCTCGGCTGGGCCCTCGTCCTGCTCGGTCTCGGGCAGGTCGTCCTGCGCGCCGGGCGGCGCCACCTGGAGGTGCAGGGTGGCTGACCGGTTCGCCCGTCCACGGCGCCGCCGCCTGGTCCCCGGGCCCCTCGGCGAGCGGCTGCGGCCCTATCGGGTGCTCCTCGCGGCCCGGGCCCGGGCGCAGATGCAGTACCGCACGTCCTTCGTCACGGACATCCTCGGCACGGTCGGCGTCGGCCTGACCGAGCTGGCCGAGGTGTGGATCATCTTCCACAACGTCGACGTCCTCGGGGGGCTCGACTTCACCGCGGCGCTGCTCGTCTTCGCGCTGTCCAACATCGGCTTCTCGCTGGCCGACATGGTCGTCGGGCACCTCGACACGCTGCCGACCTACATCCGGATGGGGCAGGTCGACGCGTTCTACGTGCGCCCACTGCCGCTGCTGAGCCAGTTCATGACGAGCGACATCTCGTTGCGCCGGGTGGGCCGGCTCGGCGTCGCCGTCGTCGCCCTCGTCGTCGCGCTCTCCCGCGCCGACGTGCACTGGTCCGTCGCGACCGTCGCGCTCATCGCCCTCACGATCGTCAGCGGCACCGCGATCTTCACGGCGCTGTTCACCGCGGCCGGCGGGTTGCAGTTCTTCTTCGTCGACGGCGCCGAGTTCACCAACAGCATGACGTACGGCGGTTCGTATGCCGCTCAGCAGAGCCAGCGCGTCTTCCCCGACCCGCTGCGGATCCTCTGGACGTTCGTCATCCCCACCGCCTTCGTCGCCTACTTCCCGACGTTGGCGATCCTCGACCTGCCCGGCGACCGGCTCGGGTCGCCGTGGCTCGCCTGGTGCTCGCCCCTCGCGGCCCTCGTCGCCTGGCTGGCGGCCGCGGCCTGCTGGCGCGCCGGCACCCGTCACTACCAAGGAGCAGGCGGATGAGCGCAACCCCCTCCGGCCGGGCCACCGGGCCGATCATCGAGACCGTGGGCCTGGTGCGCGACTACAAGCGCACTCGGGCCGTCGACCACCTGAGCTTCCGGGTCGAGCCGGGGGAGTCGGTCGGCTACATCGGTGCGAACGGCGCCGGCAAGTCGACGACGATCAAGATGCTCACCGGCATCCTGCGGCCCACGAGCGGCCTCGTGCGGACGTGCGGCCTGGACCCGATGCGCCAGCGGGTCGACGTCGCGCGCCGCATCGGGGTCGTGTTCGGACAGCGGTCCCAGCTGTGGTGGGACCTGCCGCTGCACGAGTCGTTCGCCATCCTCACCGCGATCCACCGGCTCGACCCGGCGACCGGGCGCCGGCGCACCGACCGGCTCGTCGAGCAG
>NZ_AWQS01000198.1 GCF_000576575.1 Intrasporangium chromatireducens Q5-1 | reverse complement strand
CCGGTCACCACAGGCCGGCCGGACGACGCCCCCGCACCCAATCGAGCGGTGACATGAGCGCATTCATCCAGTACACCCTGCAGGGCCTCGCGGCCGGCGGCTTCTACGCCCTCTCCGCCCTCGGCCTCGCCGTGATCTTCGGCGTGCTCGGTGTCGTCAACTTCTCCCACGGCGCCTGCTACATGCTCGGCGCGGTCATCTCGGCGGTCCTCCTCGCCGAGGTGGGGGTCCACTTCTGGGTGGCCCTCGTCATCGTGCCGGTCATCATGTTCGGTGTCGGCGTGCTCATGGAGCGGCTCCTCATCAGGTGGCTGCTCCAGCTCGACCCGCTCTACAACTTCCTGCTGACCTTCGGCCTGACCCTCGTGCTCGTCGAGGCGGTCAAGCAGCGCTACGGCGTCTCCGGCCTGCCCTACGAGATCCCGGCAGGGCTCGGCGGCCAGCTGACCGTCGCCGGGATCGGCCTGCCGGTCTACCAGGTCTTCGCCTGCCTCTTCTCGGTCGCCATCTGCGTCCTCGCGTGGCTGCTGCTGACCAAGACCCGCATCGGCATGATCGTCCGTGCGGCGACCGAAGCCCCGGAGCGCACCCGCGCCCTCGGCATCAACGTCGGCCGGTGGGTCACCCCGGTCTTCGGCTTCGGCATCGCCCTGGCCGGTCTCGCCGGCGTCCTCGCGGCGCCCTTCCGCGCCGTCACCGCGGAGATGGGCAGCAACTTCGTCATCATCCTGTTCGCCGTCGTCGTCATCGGCGGGCTCGGCTCCATCCTCGGCGCCGTCGTCGCCGGCTTCCTCGTCGGCCTGGTCGAGGCCTACGGCATCGCCTACCAGCCCCGCTACGCCCAGATCGCCATCTTCGTCCTGATGGCCGTCGTCATCCTCGTCCGGCCCTCCGGGCTCTTCGGGCGGGAGGAGACCGCATGAGCACCGAGCTGACCACCCCCACGAGCGAGCTCGATCTCGCCCAGTCCTCGATCCTCCCGCGGCGCGGCCCCTGGCGAGCGCTCATGCTCCTCGTCGGCCTCGTCATCGTCTGCGCCCTGCCGTGGTACATCTACCCGCCGGTCGCGATGGACATCATGTGCTGGGGGCTGTTCGCCATCAGCGTCGACCTGCTGCTCGGCTACACCGGCCTGCTCAGCTTCGGCCACGCCGCCTTCTGGGGCGGCTCCGCGTACTGCACCGGCCTCATCGCGATGAAGTCGGGACTGCCGTTCCCCGTCGCCGTGCTCGGCGGCGTCGTCTTCGCCATGCTCATCGCCGTGCCGATCGGCTACCTCTCGGTGCGCCGCACCGGCATCTACTTCGCGATGGTGACGCTCGCCTTCGCCCAGATGCTCTACTTCATCGCCAACCAGTGGAGCAGCCTGACCGGCGGGGAGAACGGCCTGCAGGGCATCCCGAAGAACTTCTTCGGGGTCGAGTCCGTCGAGACCGACTCGTTCTTCTTCTACTACGCCGGGCTCGTCCTGATCCTCATCGGAGTCTTCGTCGCCTGGCGCGTCGTCAACTCGCCGTTCGGCCGCCTCCTCACGGCCATCCGTGACAACCCGGCTCGAGCCCGGGCGCTCGGCTACGACGTCGACCGCTACAAGATCATGGCGTTCGTCATCTCGGCCGGCCTCGCTGGTCTGGCGGGTGGGGTCTTCGCGATCAGCCACGGCTTCGCCTCGCTCCAGGAGCTGGTCTGGACCACGTCCGGCAAGGTCGTGCTCATCACCGTCCTCGGTGGCATCGGCACGCTGTGGGGCGGCCTCGTCGGCGCCGGCATCGTGGTCACCCTCGAGGACTCGCTGGCCTCGTCGGGCTTCGAGGGGATCGGTCTGATCACCGGCTCGATCTTCGTCATCATCGTGCTCCTCTTCCGCCACGGCGTGTGGGGCACGGCCCGCAACCTGTTGCGCAAGTGGGTCGTCGAGCGGCGCCACCCGCGCTGACCGCAGCCGTGGTCGGAGCGGCGGGCGGGGCCTCCTAGACTGGGGCCCATGTCCTCCCTCACTCGTGACGACGTGGCGCACCTGGCCGTGCTCGCCCGCATCGACCTCAGCGAGGCCGAGCTCGACCGCATGGTCGGCGAGCTCGACGTCATCCTCGGCGCGGTGGCCAAGGTGCAGCAGGCGCCGATCGACGGGGTCGCGCCGATGTCGCACCCGCTCCCGCTGACGAACGTCACCCGCCCCGACGTCGTGCGCCCGAGCCTCACCCCGGACGAGGCCCTCTCCGGCGCCCCCGAGGTCGAGGAGCAGCGCTTCAGCGTGCCCCGGATCCTGACCGAGGACTGAGGCGCAGGTATGCCGCTCAGCCGGCTGAGCGGCATACCTGCACTCCCAGCGAATTTCGTTGACGACAAAGGGAACTGACGACGTGAACTCCGACCTGACCCGCGCCACGGCAGCAGAGCTGGCCGACGCGCTCGCGACCAAGACCGTCTCGTCCGTCGAGGTGACGCAGGCGCACCTCGACCGCATCGCGGCGGTGGACGAGCAGGTGCACGCCTACCTCCACGTCGACGCGGAGGGTGCGCTGGCGGCGGCCCGCTCGATCGACGAGCGACGCGCCGCCGGTGAGTCGCTCCCGGCGCTGGCCGGCGTGCCGATCGCGGTCAAGGACGTCATGACCACGCGCGGCATCCCGACGACGTGCGGCAGCCGGACCCTCGAGGGCTGGGTGCCGCCCTATGACGCGACGGTCGTCACGCGGCTGCGCGCCCAGGGGATGCCGATCCTCGGCAAGACGAACATGGACGAGTTCGCGATGGGCAGCTCGACCGAGCACTCGGCCTACGGGCCGACGCGCAACCCGTGGGACCTCGAGCGGATCCCCGGCGGCTCGGGCGGCGGCTCCAGCGCCGTCGTCGCGTCGTTCCAGGCGCCGCTCGCCATCGGCACCGACACGGGTGGCTCGATCCGCCAGCCGGCCGCGGTGACCGGCACCGTCGGCACCAAGCCGACCTATGGCGGCGTCTCGCGCTACGGCCTCGTCGCGCTCGCCTCGTCGCTCGACCAGGCCGGGCCGTGCGCCCGCAGCGTCCTCGACACGGCCCTGCTGCACTCCGTCATCGGCGGCCACGACCCGATGGACTCCACTTCGATCGAGGCCCCCGTGCCGGCGGTCGTCGAGGCAGCCCGCAACGGTGACGTCAGCGGGATGAAGATCGGGATTGTGCGCGAGCTCGGCGGCGAGGGCTACCAGCCGGGCGTGCGGGCCCGCTTCGACGAGGCGGTCCAGCTCCTCGTCGACCGGGGGGCCGAGGTCATCGAGGTGTCGTGCCCGAACTTCGACTACGCGCTCGCCGCGTACTACCTGATCCTGCCGAGCGAGGCGAGCTCCAACCTCGCGAAGTTCGACGCGATGCGCTACGGCCTGCGGATCCTGCCCGACGGCGTCGACGACCCGAGCGCCGAGCAGGTCATGGCGGCCTCGCGTGACGCCGGCTTCGGCGACGAGGTGAAACGCCGGATCATCCTGGGCACCTACGCGCTCAGCTCCGGCTACTACGACGCCTACTACGGCTCCGCCCAGAAGGTGCGCACGCTCATCGCCCAGGACTTCGAGCGCGCCTTCGCGAAGGTCGACGTGCTGGTCAGCCCCACGGCGCCGACGACCGCGTTCCGGTTCGGCGACAAGCTCGACGACCCGATGGCCATGTACCTCAACGACATCGCGACGATCCCGGCGAACCTCGCCGGAGTCCCGGGCATGTCGCTGCCCTCGGGCCTGGCCGATGAGGACGGCCTGCCCGCCGGCATCCAGATCCTCGCTCCGGCGATGCGCGACGAGCGGCTCTACACGGTGGGTGCGGCCCTCGAGCGTGCCCTCGCCGACCGGTGGGGCGGCCTGCTCATCGACCGCGCCCCCCAGCTCGACGCGTCGATGGTGAAGGGAGCCTGACATGACGACGGCATCGATGACCACCGACGAGGTCATGGACTACGACGAGGCGATCGCCCGCTTCGACCCCGTCATGGGCCTCGAGGTCCATGTCGAGCTGAGCACCGAGACGAAGATGTTCTGCGGCTGCGCGACGGCCTTCGGCGCTCCGCCCAACAGCCAGGTCTGTCCGGTCTGCCTCGGGCTGCCGGGCGCGCTGCCGGTCGTCAACGCCACGGCGGTCGAGTCGGCGATGCGGATCGGCCTGGCCCTCAACTGTGAGATCGCCGAGTGGTGCCGGTTCGCCCGGAAGAACTACTTCTATCCGGACATGCCCAAGAACTTCCAGACCTCGCAGTACGACGAGCCGATCGCGTTCGACGGCCACCTCGACGTCCAGCTCGACGATGGCAGCACCTACCGGATCGAGATCGAGCGGGCCCACATGGAGGAGGACACCGGCAAGTCACTCCACATCGGCGGCGCGACCGGTCGCATCCACGGTGCGGACCACTCGCTCGTCGACTACAACCGGGCCGGCATCCCGCTCATCGAGATCGTCACGAAGCCGATCGTCGGCGCGGGGGAGCGGGCGCCAGAGGTGGCGCGTGCCTACGTCTCGGCCCTGCGCGACCTCATGCGGGCGCTCGACGTCAGCGACGTGAAAATGGAGCAGGGCTCGATGCGCTGCGACGCCAACGTCTCGCTCCGGCCGCGGGTCGGCGACGACCACTCGGGTCCGGAGCAGCTCGCGGTGCCGCTCGGCACCCGCACCGAGACCAAGAACGTCAACTCGCTCCGTTCCGTCGAGCGGGCCGTGCGCTACGAGATCTCCCGGCACGCGGCGATCCTCGCCGGCGGCGGGTCGATCCTCCAGGAGACCCGGCACTGGCACGAGGACACCGGTGTCACGACCTCCGGCCGCGAGAAGTCCGACGCCGAGGACTACCGCTACTTCCCGGAGCCCGACCTCGTGCCGGTCGCGCCGCCGCGTGAGACGGTCGAGGCCCTGCGGGCCACCCTGCCGGAGCCGCCGGCCGAGCGCCGCCGGCGTCTGCAGACCGAGTGGGGCTACAGCGACCTCGAGATGCGCGACGTCGTCAACGCGGGTGCGGTCGAGCTGATCGAGGAGACCGCCGCCCTCGGCACGAGCGCGCAGGCCGCGCGCAAGTGGTGGCTGGGTGAGCCGTCGCGGCGCGCGAACGCGGCCGCGCAGGACCTCGTCACGTATGCCGCTGGGCTGGGTTTCACGCCCGGCGACGTCGCCGAGCTGGAGGCCATGGTCAAGGCCGGGCGGCTCAACGACTCGATGGCCCGGCAGGTGCTCGACGGGGTGCTCGACGGTGAGGGGCACCCGGTGGAGGTCGCCGACGCGCGCGGGCTCGAGCTCGTCCAGGACGACGCCGCGCTCGAGGCGGCCATCGACGAAGTCATCGCCGCCAATCCCGACGTCGCGGAGAAGATCCGCGGCGGCAAGGTGCAGGCCGCCGGTGCGCTGATCGGCCAGGTCATGAAGGCGATGAAGGGTCAGGCGGACGCGGGCAAGGCGCGCCAGCTGATCCTCGACAAGCTGCAGTAGGCAGGACCGCGAGCCCGGCTCCGATCGGAGCCGGGCTCGCGCATGTGACGCGGCAGTGGCCGCACGAGCCGGGCTGACAGGGCCCGGGAAAGGTACAAAGGGGTATCCGTGAGTCAGACGGCTGACGAACACTACGAGGACTGGTCCGACCGGTTGGCGCTCGCCGAGGCGATGATCCCGATCATCGGCCGCCTCTACCGACACAACAACGTCGTGACCTCGATCTATGGCCGTGGTCTGGTCAACGAGTCGGCGATCCACCTCATCAAGGCGCACCGGTTCGCCCGCCGCGTCGACGACGTGGAGCTCGACCTCGCCGACACGCTGCCGCTCCTGCAGGCGGTGGCGGCCGCCGATCCCGGGGCCGCGTCGGTCGACCTCGCGCGGCTGAACCGGAAGTACCGGCAGGAGGGCGGGGACCGCGACCTGACGCAGTTCGTCCGGGACGAGCTCGGTGACCTCGTCGGGCAGAAGGGCGCCCGCTCGGCCGCCGAGCTGCGCGGGCAGGACGTCGTCCTCTATGGCTTCGGCCGCATCGGTCGCCTGCTCGCGCGGATCCTCGTCGACCACGAGGGCAAGGGCGACGGCCTCAAGCTGCGGGCGGTCGTCGTGCGCAAGGGCTCGGAGAACGACCTGCACAAGCGGGCCAGCCTGCTGCGCCGCGACTCGGTGCACGGGTCCTTCCAGGGCACGATCACGGTCGACGAGCAGGCCAACACGATCCTGGCCAACGGCACCCTCATCCAGGTCATCTACTCCGACGACCCTGCGAGCGTCGACTACACGGCCTACGGGATCTCGGACGCCATCGTCGTCGACAACACCGGCCGCTGGCGCGACCGCGAGGGCCTGGCCCAGCACCTCGCCTGCCCCGGTGTCTCGCGCGTCCTGCTCACCGCGCCCGGCAAGGGCGACCTGCCGAACGTCGTCGCCGGGATCAACGAGTCGGCGATCGGTGACGAGCCGATCCTGTCCGCGGCCTCGTGCACGACGAACGCGATCGTCCCGGTGCTCAAGGCGATCTCGGACGAGTACGGCATCCTCGGCGGCCACGTCGAGACGGTGCACTCGTTCACGAACGACCAGAACCTCATCGACAACTTCCACAAGGGGGAGCGGCGCGGTCGGTCGGCGGCGCTCAACATGGTGCTGACGGAGACGGGCGCGGCCAAGGCCGTGGCCAAGGCACTGCCGGAGCTCGCCGGCAAGCTCACCGGCAACTCGATCCGCGTGCCCACGCCGAACGTGTCGATGGCGATCCTCAACCTGACCCTGGACCAGCCGGTCGAGCGCGACGAGGTCAACCGCTACCTGCGGATGACCTCGCTGCACACGCCCCTGCACAAGCAGCTCGACTTCATCGACTCGCCGGAGGTCGTCTCGACGGACTTCGTCGGGTCGCAGTACGCGGGCATCGTCGACGGGCGGGCGACGATCACGGCGGACAACCGGGTCGTGCTCTACGTCTGGTACGACAACGAGTTCGGCTACAGCTGCCAGGTCGTCCGGGTGCTCGAGACGATGGCGGGGGTGCACCCGCCGGCCTTCCCCAAGGCCTGACCCAGCGTCGGAAAGTGGCCTCTCGACGGGTTTCCCCGTCGAGAG
>NZ_AWQS01000197.1 GCF_000576575.1 Intrasporangium chromatireducens Q5-1 | reverse complement strand
CGGCTCGCGCCGGCTCCGGTCGTCCGTGACCGGCGCTCGCCGCACCGCGGAGGAGATAGGGCGGGCCTTCCCGGGCGCGCCGGTCGTGACCTCTGGGTCAGGGGAGGTGCACGCGACCGTCGAGGACGAGCCGGCGATCGTGATCGCGACGCCGGGCGCCGAACCGCTTGCCCCGAAGGGCTACTCGGCTGTCCTCCTGCTCGACGCGTGGGCGAGTCTCGACCTGCCCGTCCTTGATGCGTCCACCGAGTCCTTGCGTCGCTGGGCGGCCGCGGCAGCGCTGGCCCGCCCAGGCCGCACCGTCGTGCTGTGCGGCGTGCCCGAAGGGGTCACCCTGCCGGCCGTCGAGGCACTCGTGCGCTGGGACCCGGGCTGGCTGGCCGAGCGCGAGCTCGCCGACCGACGCGAGCTCGCCCTGCCGCCGACGGTCCGGATGACGCAGCTGACCGGGTCGCGGCGCGCCGTCGAGGAAGCGCTTCGCCAGGTCGAGCTGCCCCCCTCGGCCCAGGTGCTCGGGCCGATGCCGGTTCCTGACCTGGGCCGGCGGACGGGCGGCGTGGCCGACGCAGCGTGGCACGCGCTCGTCCGGGTGCCGGTGTCCCAGACCGAGGAGCTGACCCAGTCACTGCAGGCGCTCAAGGCGTTCCGCTCGGCCCGCAAGGAGGCCGACGCCGTCACGGTGCGGGTCGACCCCAGCGACGGCTTCTGACCCCACCGCCCCTCCTGGGGCCGCCGGTCCCTCTCTCCTTTACCACGTCGAGTGAGCGCAAACTCCGGAGTTTGCGCTCAGTCGACGGGTGGCAACCGGAGTTTGCGCTCACTCGATGGGTGGCAACCGGAGTTTGCGCTCAGTCGACGGGTGCCAAAGGAGTGCTTGACGGTCGCTGTAGAGGTGCGGCATACTCCCAAACATGTCTTTGGAGGATGGCGCCCAACGGAACGTGCTGCGGGCCACCGCGCACCCGCTGCGCCTGCAGATGCTCTCGCTGCTGACCGGGGCCGAGCTGAGCGCCGCCGAGGTGGCCCGCGAGCTCGGCATCACACAGGCCAACGCGTCCTACCACCTGCGCTTCCTGCTCGACGCCGGCCTGCTCGTCATCGCCGGCGAGGAGGACGTCCGGGGCGGGCGGGCCAAGAAGTACCGCCACCTCTGGGACGAGACGTCGCGCGAGCCGGCCGCGGGCGCAACCGAGGCCGACCGACAGGCCTACGCCTCGGTCCTCGCGGCGGCGATCCCGAGCCGCTACGCCGAGCGCGCCGCCGGCCCGCAGCTGTTCACTGACGCAGACCTCTGGGTCGAGCCGGAGGTGTGGCAGCAGGTGCTCGACCTCGTGACCCGGGCCAGCCGCCTCATGCACGAGCGAGCCCAGCCGCCCAGGTCGACCGGCGCGGTGCGGGCGAACCTGTCCGTCGCGGCCTTCACCATGGAGCCCGGCAGCAAGGGGTCCCGATGAACCTGCGCGACTCCCTCGGAGCCCTCTCCGATCGCCGGTTCGCCTGGTTCTTCACCGCGCGCACCGTCTCCACCGCCGGCTCGGCGATGGCACCGGTCGCCCTCGCCTTCGCGGTGCTGCACATCGACCAGTCCGCCAGTGCCCTCGGCCAGGTGCTCGGAGTCCGGACGATCGCGATGGTGGCCTTCCTGCTCGTCGGCGGCGTCATCTCGGACCGGTTCTCGCGGATCGCGGTCCTGCAGGTGGCGCATCTGCTGACCTGCCTCACCCAGGCCGCCGCGGCGGCCCTCATCATCACCGGTCACGCGACCCTGCTCCAGATCACGATCATCGAAGGGCTGAACGGGGCCGTCTCCGCCTTCACGATGCCGGCCATGATGGGGATCGTCCCGCTCGTCGTCGACCGGGCGCGCCTGCAGCAGGCGAACGCCATGCTGTCGTTCAGCCGCAGCAGCCTCGGCATCGTGGGTCCGGCGGTCGCCGGCCTGCTCGTCGTCGGCGTCGGCCCGGGCTGGGCGCTCGCGGCCGACGCCTTCACCTATGTCGTCGCCATCGTCGCGCTCTCCCGGGTGCGCCTGCCCCGCGAGGAGCGGACCGCCGTCCGGGGCTCGATGGTGCGGGACCTGCGCGAGGGCTGGAGCGAGTTCACGTCCCGCCAATGGCTCTGGGTCATCGTCGTCGCCTTCGGGGTGACGAACGCAATCCACGTGGGCGTCATCGGCGTCATGGGGCCCCTCGTCGCGAAGACGACCCCGGCCATCGGCGAGGCCGGGTGGGGCGTCATCCTGTCCGCCGAGGCTGCCGGGACCGTGCTCATGACGCTCGTGATGATGCGGCTTCGCCTGACCCACCCGCTGCGGGCCGGCATGATCGCCACCGCCGTCATCGCCGTCCCGCTCGCGATACTCGGCATCGCGCCCGCAATCGTGCCGCTCGCTGTCGCGTTCCTGATCGGCGGTGCCGCCATCGAGATCTTCGGCGTCGGCTGGAACACCGCGCTGCACGAGCACGTCCCGGTCTCCGTCCTGTCCCGCGTGTCGAGCTACGACGCGCTCGGCTCGTTCGTGGCGATCCCCGTCGGCACCTTCCTCTACGGCTGGCTCGCCACGCTCGTCGACCACGAGACGCTCCTCGTCAGCAGCGCGGCCGTGTATGCCGCTGTGTCCCTCGCCGCGCTCGCCTCGCCGTCCGTGCGCAACCTGCGTCACCGGGCCGACGAGCCCGAGGGGCGCGTGACGGCTGCGCTCTAGACTGGCGCCGAGCCGCGCCCGCCGCGGCTGCTCCGCCCGCCGCCGACCGACAAGGACCGCCTGCGTGTCGATCAAGGACATCCGCCTCTTCGGCGACCCCGTGCTGCGCTCCCCGGCGGCCGAGGTCGTCGACTTCGACAAGGAGCTGCACACGCTGGTGAAGGACCTGCAGGACACCATGCTCGAGGCGCCGGGCGCCGGGCTGGCCGCACCCCAGATCGGCGTCTCCCTGAGAGTCTTCACGTACTGGGTCGACGGGATCGTCGGCCACCTCGTCAACCCGGTGCTCGACCTGTCGACCGAGGAGCAGGACGGGCCGGAGGGCTGCCTCAGCTTCCCCGGCCTGCAGTACGACACGAAACGCGCCCTCAGCGTCGTCGCCCGCGGCCAGAACATGTGGGGCGAGCCGGTCTTCCTCGAGGGCTCCGAACTGCTCGCCCGGTGCGTGCAGCACGAGACGGACCACCTCGACGGAATCCTGTTCATCGACCGGCTGGACCGCGAGACGCGCAAGCTCGCAATGCGGGAGATCCGCGAGGCGGAGTGGGCAGGCGCGCCCGCGCCGACGGTCAAGGTCAGCCCGCACTCGACCTTCGGGCTGGGGATGTGACGTGAGGGTCGTCTTCGCCGGCACGCCGGACGTCGCCATCCCGAGCCTCGATGCGCTCGTCGCCTCGCCCCACGAGGTCGTCGCCGCCGTGACCCGGCCGGACGCACCGACCGGTCGCGGGCGCCACCTCGAGTCCTCGCCCGTGCGGCAGCGGGCCGAGCAGCTCGGCATCCCGGTGCTCACCCCGCGCTCGGCCAAGGACCCGGACTTCCTCGCCGAGCTGACGCGCCTCGCGCCCGACCTCTGCGTCGTCGTCGCCTACGGCAACCTGATCACCCAGGCCGGCCTCGACATCCCGGTCCACGGCTGGGTCAACCTGCACTTCTCGATCCTGCCTGCCTGGCGCGGCGCCGCCCCCGTCCAGCGCGCCATCATGGCCGGCGACGAGATGACCGGAGCCACGACCTTCCGGCTCGAGCGCGGGATGGACACCGGGCCCGTCTACGGCGTGATGACCGAGCCGATCCGGCCCGACGACACCGCCGGCGACCTCCTCACCCGCCTCGCCACCGCCGGCGCGGGTCTGCTCGTCGCGACGGTGGGCGGCATCGAGTCGGGCACCCTCGAGCCGAAACCGCAGCCGGCCGAGGGCGTCTCGCTGGCACCGAAGATCGAGGCGGAGGACGCCCGGGTCCGGTGGGAGCGACCCGCCCTCGCCGTCGACCGGCAGGTGCGCGGCTGCACCCCGGCCCCCGGCGCGTGGACGACGCTGCGTGGCGAGCGGGTGCGGCTGGGGCCCGTGGGGCTAGTCCCCGCGGACCAGGCGCCCGAGGGCGGTCCACTCGCCCCCGGCGCCCTGCTCGTGACGAAGCGGGCCGTATTCGTCGGCACGGCGAGCGGTGCCGTGCGGCTCGGCACGGTGCAGGCGCAGGGCAAGCGACCGACGCCGGCAGCCGACTGGGCCCGCGGCACACGGATCGAGCCAGGGGAGCGGTTCGGCGATGAGTGAGCGACGAGGCGGCGGCGGCCCCCGCCGCGACGACCGCGGCCGGGACGACCGGGGCCGGGACGACCGGGGCCGGGACGGCGAGCGGCGTCCCGAGCGCCGGGGCGAGCGCCAGCGGACCCCTGCCCGTGAGCGGTCGGCCCAGCACCGGTCGAGCCAGCGTCCCTCGGAGCGGGCCCGGCGCACCGACCCGGCCCGGCTCACCGCCTACACCGCGATGCGCGAGATCGACGCCGGCGCCTACGCCAACCTGGTCCTGCCCAAGCTGCTGCGCGAGCGGCGGCTCCATGGCCGGGACGCCGGCTTCGCGACCGAGCTCGTCTACGGGGCGACCCGGATGCACGGCCTCTACGACCCGATCGCAGCCATCGCCGCGGACCGTCCGGTCGAGCGGATCGACCCTCGTGTCCTCGACACCATGCGGCTCGGCATCCACCAGCTGCTCGCGATGCGGGTGCCGACACACGCCGCGGTGGACGAGACGGTCGCGCTCGCCCGACAGGTCAACGGCGCCGGCGCCGCCGGGTTCGTCAACGCCGTCATGCGACGGGTCAGCGAGCGGAGCCCCGACGAGTGGGTGGCCGCCGTGACGGCCGGTCGCGACCCCCGGGAAGCCCTCGCCGTCCGCATGTCGCACCCCCTCTGGGTCGTCGGGGCCCTGCGGGCCGCCCTCATCGGCCACGGGACCGCCAGCTCCGAGACCGCGGACGCGGAGCTCGAACGCCTGCTGGAGGTCGACAACACCCCGGCCAAGGTCTCGCTCGTCGCGCGACCCGGCCTCGCCACCGTCGCCGAGCTCGTCGACGCGGGCGCGACGCCCTCCTCGACGAGCCCGCAGGGCGCGGTGCTCCCGGAGGGCGAGCCCGGCTCCATCCCGGCCGTCCGCGAGGGGCGGGCGGCGGTGCAGGACGAGGGCTCCCAGCTGCTCGCCCTCGCCCTGGCGAGCGCCGAGGTGTCGGGAGCCGCCGCCGAGCAGGAGCGGTGGCTCGACCTGTGCGCCGGACCCGGCGGCAAGGCCGGCCTGCTTGCCGCGATCGCCATCGAGCGCCGAATCCCCTTCCTGGCCAACGAGGTCAACGCCCAGCGAGCAGAGCTCGTCCGGCAGACGCTGGCCGCGGCCGAGGCCCGCGCCGAGGAGCTCGGCACGACGGTCGAGGTGCGCCAGGGGGACGGTCGGGAGGTCGGCGAGGCGAGCCCGGCCATCTTCAGCCGCGTGCTCGTCGACGCGCCCTGCACCGGACTCGGCGCATTGCGCCGGCGACCGGAGGCGCGCTGGCGACGGCAGCCCACCGACGTCGCCGCCCTGGCGGGGCTCCAGCGCGAGCTGCTCGCGTCGGCGATCGACGCGACGGCTCCCGGTGGCGTCATCGGGTATGCGACGTGCTCTCCCCACCTGAACGAGACGCGGTTCGTCGTCCGGGACGTCGTGAAGAAGCGCAGCGACGTCGAGGTGCTCGACGCGCGAGGCCTGTTCCGCGACGCCGCGGGGGAGCCGCTGCCCCGTCTCGGCGAGGGCCCCTTCGTGCAGCTCTGGCCGCACGTGCACGGCACGGACGCGATGTTCTTCGCCCTGATCCGCAAGCTCTAGGGTGGCACCGTGCTGATCTCACCGAGCATCCTGTCCGCCGACTTCGCGAACCTCGAGGGCGAGCTGCAGCGGATCAGCAACGCCGACTGGGCCCATGTCGACGTCATGGACAACCACTTCGTCCCCAACCTCACGCTCGGCCTGCCCGTCGTCGAGGCGCTGCTCAAGGTCAGCCCGATCCCGCTCGACGCACACCTGATGATCGAGGACCCGGACCGCTGGGCACCGATGTACGCCGAGGCCGGCTGCGGGTCGGTCACCTTCCACATCGAGGCGGCCCGCGACCCGCGCAGCCTGGCCCGGACCCTCCGCTCCGCCGGGGCCCGCTCCGCCATGGCGCTCAAGCCCGGCACGCCGTTCGCGCCCTACGAGGAGCTGCTGCCCGAGCTCGACATGGTCCTCGTCATGACCGTCGAGCCGGGCTTCGGCGGCCAGTCCTTCATGGCCGACCAGCTGCCCAAGGTCCGCGAGGTCCGCGAGGCGGTCCGGCGCCACGGCGGCGAGATCTGGGTGCAGGTCGACGGGGGGGTCAGCGCGGACACGATCGAGCAGTGCGCGGAGGCCGGGGCGGACGTCTTCGTCGCCGGCTCGGCGGTCTACGGCGCGCAGGACGCGGCGGGCGCCGTGGCCGAGCTGCGGGCGCTCGCCCAGCGCCACGCGCACTGAGCCGCGCGAGCTGGGCGCTCCGGGCCAGCCACGCACCCGCTGCCGTATGCCGCTGAGCGGGCTGAGCGGCATACCTGCGTCTCGAGGTGTGTCCCATCACATGACCAGGGGCTGGGGCCCGCCCGACAGCGGTGCCATAATGCGAGGTACGTGCTCCGGGGTCGGTGCAATTCCGAACCGGCGGTGATAGTCCGCGACCCGGCCGCAGCCAGCGGCCGGTTGACCTGGTGAAACTCCAGGACCGACGGTGAAAGTCCGGATGGGAGGCAGCACGGGGTTGGCGTAAGCGTCGGTCGTGGACCGGTGCGGACGTCGGCCATGGTGGTTTTCTTCCCGGAGCTCGTCCCTGACTGGTCGGACGACACGGAGGAAGCCCCCATGGATCTGCTGCGCTGGCTCTACGAGGCGAGCATCCCGATCGGCGGCTACGAGCTGCACTGGCTCGAGCTCGTCGGCGTGCTCTTCGGCCTCGGCTCCGCGGTCGGCGGGCTCGTGCGGCGGGTCTGGGCCTGGCCGGTTGGGATCGTCGGCAACGTCCTGCTCTTCTTCGTCTACATCACCGTCACCTTCGACGTGGCG
>NZ_AWQS01000196.1 GCF_000576575.1 Intrasporangium chromatireducens Q5-1 | reverse complement strand
GGCTGGCCGCGTGCCGCGGCACGCGGGCGAGGACCTGTCCGGTCGCCGGCCACCCGTGCCTCGACGGGGTCGACCCGGACGCCGTCGCGCGAGCGGTCGTGCGACTCGTCGGAACCCCCTCGGTGGCGCCGTCGCTGGAGGTGGCGCAGTGAGGATCCTCGCCTGGCACGTGCACGGCTCGTGGATGACCTCGTTCGTCTCCGGAGGCCACGACTACGTCCTCCCGGTGACCCCCCAGCGAGACGCGGACGGGCTGGGCCGGGCCGAGACGTGGGACTGGCCCGCCGGCGCCCGTGAGGTCCCGGTGGACCGGCTGGGTGACGAACAGGTCGACCTCGTCGTGCTGCAGCGTCCGCACGAGGCACAGCTGCTCGAGCAGTGGACCGGCTGGCGGGTCGGCCGGGACGTGCCGGCCGTCTACGTCGAGCACAACGCCCCGACCGGGCACGCGGTGCGCTCGCAGCATCCCGTCACCACCGACCCCCGGCTGCACGGGCTCCCCGTCGTGCACGTGACGCACTTCAACGCGATGGCGTGGGACTGCGGCGAGGCCGACACCGTGGTGGTCGAGCACGGCATCCCCGACCCCGGCTACCGCTACACGGGGCACCGGCGCTCGGTGGGCGTCGTCGTCAACGAACCGGTGCGGCGCTGGCGGGTGGCCGGGACCGACCTCGTCCTCGACCTGGCCCGCGAGGTCGACGTGGCGGTGCACGGCATGGGACTGGCCGCGCTCGCGGAGGTCGCGGCCGAGCGCGGCGTCCGGCTGCTCGAGTGTCTCGACCTCGACCAGGCGACGATGCACTCGCGACTGGCGCAGCACCGCGTCTACTTCCACCCCTACCGGTGGACGAGCCTCGGCCTGTCGCTCCTCGAGGCGATGACCCTCGGCATGCCCGTCCTCGCGCTGTCGACCACCGAGGCGCCGGTCGCAGTCCCCCCGGAGGCGGGCGTCGTCAGCTGTGACGTCGCCGCGCTCCACGCGGCAGCCCGGCGCTGGCTGGACGACCCGGCCGAGGCGCGTGACCGCGGTCTCGCTGCCCGGGACCACGCACTGCAGCACTACTCACTGAAACGGTTCCTCGACGACTGGGACCACGTCTTCCGGGAGGTGACCTCATGAGGATCGCCATGATCTCCGAGCACGCAAGTCCGTTGGCGGCGCTGGGCGGCGTCGACGCGGGCGGGCAGAACGTCCACGTGGCCGCCCTCGCACGCGGCCTGGCCCGGCGGGGCCACCGGGTCGAGGTGTTCACCCGGCGCGAGGACGAGGGCTCGCCGGAGCGCGTGGAGCTGGCCCCCGGGGCCACCGTCGTACACGTCCCGGCCGGGCCACCGACCCCCCTGCCGAAGGATGAGCTGCTGCCCTACATGGAGGAGTTCGGGCGCTGGGTCCGGGACGAGTGGCAGCGGACCGAGGCGCCCGACGTCGTGCACGCGCACTTCTGGATGTCCGGTCTCGCGGCGCTCGCCGCCGGCCGGGCGTGTGACGTACCGGTCGTCCAGACCTTTCACGCACTCGGCACCGTCAAACGCCGGTTCCAGGGGGCGGACGACACCAGCCCGCCGGACCGCCTGCGGCTGGAGCGGGACCTGGCCCAGCACGTCGACCGGATCATCGCCACGTGCACCGACGAGGTCGCCGAGCTGCGCGCCATGGGGGTCTCGCCGGACCGGGTCCGGGTCATCCCCTGCGGCGTCGACACCGCACGCTTCCATCCAGCGCACGACGTCGCCGCGGACCCGTCGACCCTCGCCGGGGAACCCGGCCGGGAGGCGACCGACCGCCGGAGCAGGAGGTCCCGCCTGCTCCTCGTCGGACGCATGGTCCCTCGCAAGGGCTTCGACACCGCCATCCGGGCTATCGCCTCGTTGCCCGACACCGACCTCGTCATCGCCGGAGGCCCGACGCGCGCAGAGGTCGAGCACGACCCGGAGGCCCGACGGCTCATGGCCGTCGCCGCGGAGGCCGGCGTCGCTGACCGGGTGGTCTTCCTCGGCCGGGTGCCACACGCCGACATGCCGGACGTCTACCGGTCCGTCGACGTCGTCCTGGCCACGCCGTGGTACGAGCCGTTCGGCATCACCCCGCTCGAGGCGGCCGCCTCCGGCCGTCCCCTCGTCGGCAGTGCCGTCGGCGGGCTCCTCGACTCCGTCGCCGACGGAGTGACCGGGCGGCTGGTGCAGCCCCGCGACCCCAAGGCCCTCGCCGAGGCGATCCGGGGCCTGCTCGCCGACCCGGTGCTCGCGACCCGCTACGGCGCCGAGGCCCGAGTCCGGGCGCTCGAGCGCTTCGACTGGGACATCGTCTCCGCCGCCACGGAGCAGGCCCTCGCCGAGGTCGTCGACGAGGCGCGCGCCGCGAACCCGCACCGGGGTGCCCAGCGCGACCCGGCCCGGCTGGCCGCGACCTGGCTCGACCAGCACGAGCAGGAGTTCCAGGACGGCCTCGCCGCCCTGCGGGGCGACTGGTCCGTCATCCAGCAATGGGGCGAGGAGCTCGCGACGTCGCTCCTGCGCGGTGGTCGCCTCCTCGCGGCCGGCAACGGCGGCAGCGCCGCCGAGGCGCAGCACCTCACCGGTGAGCTCGTCGGACGGTTCCTGCGCGAGCGCCGGCCCTTCTCGGCGATCTCGCTGCACGCCGAGAGCTCGAGCTTCACCGCCATCCTCAACGACTACGGGCCCGACGAGGTCTTCGCCCGCCAGGTCGAGGGGCACGGCCGGCCCGGAGACATCCTCGTCCTGCTCTCGACGAGTGGCGCGAGCAGCAACGTGCTCCACGCCGCGAAGCGGGGGCACGAGCTGGGCCTGCGCGTGTGGGCGCTCACCGGGCCGGCGCCGAACCCGCTCGCGAGCATCGCCGACAGCGCCCTCGCCGTGCCCGCGGGGTCGACCGCGGCGGTCCAGGAGATCCACCTGCTCGCCGTCCACGCGCTGTGCGCCGCCTTCGACCAGGTGCTCGCCTCGCGGGACCTGCTGACGGCCGCCGTCCCGGCCGGGAGCCTCGCGTGACCCGCCGCGTCGTGGTCGTCGGGGACGTCATGCTCGACCGGGAGGTGGACGGGACGGTCGAGCGCTTCTGCCCGGACGCTCCCGCACCGGTCCTCGACGTGTCCATGGTCCGGCAGGGCCCCGGCGGGGCCGGGCTCGCGACCCGGCTCTGCGCCGCACCGGACGTCGAGGTGACGTGGATCGGCCCGCTCGCGGCCGACGACGACGGCGCGGCGATCCAGCGGGAGCTCGCGGCGGCCGGCATCACGACCATCGCGCTCGGCCACGAGGGCGCGACCCGTCGCAAGACCCGTGTGCGCAGCGGCGGCCACGTCCTCGTCCGTCTCGACGAGGGCGGCCCGGGCCGGCCGACCGGTCCGGTGCCCCGAGCGGCGCTGGAGGCTATCGCCGCCGCCGACGTCGTGCTCGCCTCCTGCTACGGCGCCGGGACGACCGCACAGCCGGAGCTTCGCAGGGCCCTCGAACGTCGCGCGGAGCACCGCCCCGTGGTCTGGGACCCGCACCCGCGCGGGGGCCCGCCCGTGCCCGGCTGCCTGCTCGTCTCACCGAACCTCTCGGAGGCCCGCACCGCGGCCGGTCGCCCGGACGACCCCGGTGACCTCGTTGCCCCCGCCGTCCGCGACCTGTGGGCCGCCCAGCACGCCGCCGTGACCGGTGGCGCCCACGGGGCGTGGCTCGCGGTCGGCGACGACGTCATCTACACCCCCGTCGAGTCCGTCGGCGACGGCGACCCGTGCGGCGCCGGTGACCGGTTCGCGGCCGCTGCGACGACGGCGATCGCCCGGGGCGCGACCGTGCCCGAGGCGATCACCCTCGCCGTGGCCCGGGCGAGCGAGTGGGTGGCCTCCGGCGGCGCCTGGGAGTTCCGGCGTTCGGCCCACACCGGCCCCGCCCCCGAGCGCGACGGCACCACACCGGGACCCCACGGCCCGAGCGACACCGAGGCCCAGCGGCATACGGCCAAGGAGGTCGTCGAGCGGGTCCGCGGCCGGGGCGGCACCGTCGTCGCGACCGGTGGCTGCTTCGACGTGCTGCACGCCGGCCACCTGCAGAGCCTGCAGGCGGCCCGCCGCCTCGGCGACGCCCTCGTCGTGCTGCTCAACTCCGACGCGTCGGTGCGCCGGCTCAAGGGCGCCGGCCGGCCGGTCCAGACCGCGGAGGACCGGGCGCGGCTGCTGCTCGGACTCGAGTGCGTCGATGCTGTCGCCGTCTTCGACGAGGACGATCCGAGCACCGTGCTGGGAGAGCTGCGACCAGACGTGTGGGCCAAGGGCGGCGACTACGCCGGTGTGCCACTCACCGAGTCGGAGCTCGTGCGCGGCTGGGGCGGCCGCGTCGTGCTGCTGCCCTACCTCGAGGGTCGGTCGACGACGGCCCTGCTCAGCGATGCCGGATGAACGAAGGTCAGAAGAGAGGAAACGGATGAGCACCCCACGCGATCTCGGAATCGTCTATGTCACAGGGGGATCCAGCGGCCTCGGCGCCGCGGTGGTCGACGCCGTGACGCAGGCGGGCGGCAAGGCGGCGGTGATCGACAGGCAGGCGCCGGCCGACGAGTCGGTGCCCTTCGCGCAGGCCGACCTCAGCGACACGGCCGCCGCGGAGCGCGCGGTGGACGAGCTCGCCGCGTGGTTCGGGCCGCCCGAGGCCGTCGTCACGGCCGCCGGGACGGACGCGTGCGGACCGCTCACCGGTGTCTCGGTCGAGGACTGGGAGCGCGTCGTGCGCGTCAACCTGTTCGGCACCGCCGCCGTCGTCCGCGCCTGCCTCCCGCACCTCGAACGCACGCGAGGCACTGTCGTGACGATCGGCTCAACCCTCGGGCTGCGCCCGGCCGGCGATGCAACCGCTTACTGCGCCTCGAAGTTCGGGGTCGTCGGCTTCACCCGGGCCCTCGCGATGGAGCTCGCCGGCCGCGTCGGCGTCACCCTCGTCATCCCGGGCGGCATGCGGACCCACTTCTTCGACGGGCGCACGGAGCAGTACCGACCCCCGCCCGACGCCGCGCTCAACGACCCGACCGATGTCGCGCAGTGCATCCTCACGGCGCTGCGCCAGCCGGTCGGCTGCGAGCTGCGCGAGCTGGTCGTCGCGGCCTCCACGGAGCCGTCCTGGCCGTGAACCAGCCCAGATGACAAGCGTCCTCGCGCTTCGGGCCCTCGGGCTCGGGGACACGTATGCCGCTGTGCCCGCACTCCGTGCTCTCCGTCGCGGTGTCGACGGGGCGCGTCTCGTGCTGGCGGGCCCCGAGTCGTGGGGTGGTCTCCTGGTCGAGCAAGGGGTCGTCGACGCCGTCCTGCCGGCAGCGGGTCTCGCGGCCCTCGACTGGGACCTCGGGCCACCGGACCTCGCCGTGAACCTGCACGGCTCGGGGCCGGAGAGCCACCAGCTGCTGCAACGGCTGCGACCGGGCCGGCTCGTCGCTTTCTCCTGTGCCGCAGCCGGTTTCACCGACGGGCCGCAGTGGGACGCCGAGGAGCACGAGGTGGCTCGGTGGATCCGCCTGGCCCGCGAGCTGGGCGGCACCGCGACCGCCGACGACTTGCGACTACCGCCGCCATCGGGAGCGCCACCGCATCCCGGGGCGGTCGTCGTGCACCCCGGGGCCGCCTTCGGGTCCCGTCGCTGGCCGGTGGAGCGGTGGAGCGAGGTCGTCGCCGAGCTGCTCCGCGCCGGGCTGCCCGTCGTCGTGACCGGCACTGCGGACGAGGTCGGGCTGACGAGTGCCGTGGCGGCAGCCGGCCCGGGCGCCGTGGACCTCGGTGGCGAGCTGACGCCACGGGCCCTGGCGCAGCTGGTCGGAGCGGCGCGGCTGCTCCTGTCGGCCGACACCGGCGTCGCCCACCTGGCGACGGCCTACCGCACCCCGTCGGTCACGCTTTTCGGGCCGACCCCGCCGGCGCAGTGGGGGCCGGCGGTCGACCGCGAGCTCCACGAGACGGTCTGGCTGGCGCAGCCCGGTGACCTGCCCGGGACACCCCACGGGTCAGAGGTGGACGTGCGCCTCGCCCGGATCACGCCGAGCGACGTGCTCCGTCCGGCTCGGCGGCTGCTGGACCTGCCTGTGCCGCAACACTCCTGAACCACGCGACGGTCCGGTCGAGGCCGTCGGTCCACCGCACCGCCGGCGCCCAGTCGAGCAGCTCACGCGCCCGGCTCGTATCGGGCCGGCGCACCTGCGGGTCGTCCGTCGGCCGCTCGACGTGGACGATCTGCGACGACGAGCCGGTCGCGGCGACGACGTCCTCGGCGATCTGGCGCACCGTCAGCTCGTCCGGGTTGCCGATGTTGACGGGGCCCGGGTGGTCCGTCGCCGCGAAGGCGAGGATGCCGGACACGAGGTCGTCGACGTAGCACACGGAGCGGGTCTGCTGGCCGTCGCCGGCGACGGTGATCGGTTCGTCGGCGAGGGCCTGGCGGATGAAGGTCGGGATGGCGCGGCCGTCGTGCGGGCGCATCCGGGGCCCATAGGTGTTGAAGATCCGCACGATCCCCGTGTCGACGCCCTCGTTGGAGCGGTAGGCGGTCGTGAGCGCCTCGCCGTAGCGCTTGCCCTCGTCATAGACACCGCGGGGGCCGATCGGGTTGACGTGGCCCCAGTAGTCCTCCGGCTGCGGGTGCACCTGCGGGTCGCCGTAGACCTCTGACGTCGACGCGAGGACGAACCGGGCGCCCTTCTCCTTGGCCAGGCCGAGCGCGTGCCACGTGCCGATCGCGCCGACCTTGAGGGTGTGGATCGGCAGTTTGAGGTAGTCGATGGGGGAGGCGGGCGAGGCGAAGTGGAGCACGAGGTCCACGTCGCCCGGCACGTGCACGAAGTCCGTCACGTCACAGCGGACGAGCCGAAACGCCTTGTCCTGAATGAGGTGGCTGACGTTGTCGGGGGTCCCCGTGACGAAGTTGTCGAGGCAGAGCACGTGCGCGCCCCGCCGGAGCAGAGCCTCGCACAGGTGGCTCCCGAGGAAGCCCGCCCCCCCGGTCACGACAACCCTGGACCAGTCGCTGCTTCCCACTGTGCCTCCTCCGTGGCGCTTCTCCAACGGACGAAGCACCTCTACCCGAGGGCCGGACCACACAAACTTTCACCCCGAAC
>NZ_AWQS01000195.1 GCF_000576575.1 Intrasporangium chromatireducens Q5-1 | reverse complement strand
CCCTCGATGCGGGTCTGCGGGGTGAACTCGACGAAGACGTCGGCGCGGTGCAGGATCGTCGCCTCGAGCTCGGTCTTGCCAGGGCAGTCGCCCCCGATCGCGTTGAGGTGCACCCCGGGACGGACATCGGCATCCCGCAGGACGGTGGCGAGCGTCTTGTCCGCGGTGCACGTCGTGATGACGTCGGCGCCCGCGACCGCGTCGGCCGCGCTCTCGGCGACGATCACGTCGAAGCCGAGCGGGGTCAGGTTGCGCAGCGCCTTTTCCATGGCCGCGGGGTCGGTGTCCCAGATGCGGAGGGTCTCGATGCCGAGGGCGGCCCGCATGCCAAGCGCCTGGAACTCGGCCTGGCTGCCCGAGCCGATCAGCGCCATCGTCCGGGCGTCCCGCGGGGCGAGGTACTTCGCCGCCATGGCCGAGGTGGCGGCGGTGCGGAAGGCGGTCAGGAGGGTCATCTCGGCCAGGAAGGTCGGGTAGCCGTTGTGGACGTCGGCGAGGACACCGAAGGCGGTGACGGTCTGGAAGCCGCGCGCCGGGTTGGAGGGGTGGCCGTTGACGTACTTGAAACCGTAGGTCTCGTAGTCGCTCGTCGGCATCAGCTCGATGACGCCGAAGGGGGTGTGGCTCGCGACGCGCGGCGACTTGTCGAAGGCGGGCCAGCGCCGGAAGTCGTCCTCGAGGTAGCCGACCATGCCGGCGATGATCCGCTCCGGACCGGCCGCCGCCGCCCAGCGGACCATGTTGCTGACATCGACGAAACGGGTCATGTGCGTCCTTCTCCTCCACTGTGGTGTTGTCGATCCGCAGCGTAGGAGCCGTCGATATGCAACGTCGATTGACATGCTGGCGAACTTCCGGCGGCATCGTGCGCAGAATGACGAAGGCGCTTTTACACTCTGTGCATGACCGCCCTGGACGACCTCGACCGTCGGCTCCTCGCCGCCCTCCGGGCGGACGGTCGGGCCTCGGTCGCCAGCCTGGCCCGCGCCCTTGGGGTGGCCCGCGCGACGGTCAACAGCCGCCTGGAGCGGCTCGTCTCGTCGGGCACGGTCGTCGGGTTCACAGTACGGGTGCGGGAGGAGCGGGACCCGCTGGCCATCCACGCCGTGGCCCTCATCGAGGTGGAGGGGCGCACCACCGACCGGGTCATCCGGGAGCTGCGTGGGTTCCCCGAGCTCATCGCGCTGCACACCACGAACGGTGGCTGGGACCTCGTCGCGGAGATCCGGACCGAGACCCTGGCCGACTTCGACCGGGTCCTCGGCCGGATCCGTCGCATCGAGGGCGTCGTCAACAGCGAGACGAGCCTGCTGCTCAGCTCCGTCCTGCGCTGACCCGCTGACCGCCGGACGAACTGGCGCGTTGGAATGTTGGTCTGATACAAACGTCCGGTTATGGGTGCGCAGTCGCACCCACCCGTTCTCCTCCTCCTCGAAAGGCCCCCGCCTCGTGTCCACGACCACGACCGCACCCGAGCAGAAGCGGCGGCTGCCGTCCTTCGGGGTGCAGATCCTCCTCGGCCTTGTCCTCGGCGTCGCGCTGGGGTGGCTCGCCCTCGCGCTCGGCCCGGCCGGGAATGGCGATGACAATGGCCTGACCGTCGCGCTGTCGACCATCGGCTCCTCGTTCGTCACGCTCCTCAAGGCCGTCGTGCCGCCGCTCGTGCTCACCGCGATCATCGCCTCGATCGCCAACCTGCGCGGTGTCGCCAACGGGGCGCGCCTCGCCGGCCAGACCCTCCTGTGGTTCGCCATCACGGCGCTCGTCGCCGTCGGCATCGGCATCGGCCTCGGGCTGGCCTTCCAGCCGGGTGCCCACACCGGCGTCACGAAGGCCGCTGCGGCCGCGCCCGCCAAGACCGGGACCTGGCTGGACTTCCTCCACGGCACCGTCCCGACCAATTTCCTGGGCCTGCAGGCCTCCTCGTCGCTGGCCCACGCGGGCGACGCCGTCGTTGGTGTGACGACCGGCCTCAGCTTCAACGTCCTGCAGCTCATCGTCGTGGCGATCGTCCTCGGCCTCGCGGCCCTCAAGGTTGGCGCGAAGGCCGAGCCGTTCCTCACGCTCAACGCGTCGGTCCTGTCCGTCGTCCAGACGGTCCTCTGGTGGATCATCCGGCTGGCCCCGATCGGGACGATCGGCCTCGTCGGCCGTGCCATTGCCACCTACGGGTGGGACTCCCTGGCGAGCCTCGCCGTCTTCGCGGCGGCGATCTACGTCGGCCTCGCGCTCGTCCTGTTCGTCGTCTACCCGGTCCTGCTCCGCTCGCACGGGCTGCGCCCGAGCCGCTACTTCCGCGGCGCGTGGCCGGCGATCCAGCTCGGTTTCGTCTCGCGCTCGTCCATCGGCACGCTGCCCGTCACGGAGCGGGTCACGCACCGCAACCTCGGCGTGCCGCGTGCCTATGCCTCCTTCGCCGTGCCGCTCGGCGCGACGACCAAGATGGACGGCTGCGCCGCCATCTATCCCGCCGTCGCCGCGATCTTCGTCGCCCAGTTCTTCGGGCTGGACCTGGGCGTGACCGACTACCTGCTCATCGCCTTCGTCTCGGTCGTCGGATCGGCCGCGACCGCGGGTCTGACCGGGGCCATCGTGATGCTGACCCTGACCCTGTCGACCCTCGGCCTGCCGCTCGAGGGCGTCGGCCTGCTGCTCGCCGTCGACCCAATCCTGGACATGGGCCGCACCGCCGTCAACGTCGCCGGTCAGGCGCTCGTCCCGGTCATCGTGGCCAAGCGCGAGGGCATCCTCGACGTCGAGCAGTACAACTCGGCGAACGCCGAGAACCTGTTCACCGACGACGAGCCGGCCGTCGAGGCCACGCCCGCGTCGCCGTCCCCGGCCGAACGGCAGCCGGTCGGCGCCTCAGCCTGAGACCCGGAGTCAGCCGCTCAGCACGAGGAGCGGGCTGGGCGGCTGACCGCACCCGCGAGCGGGCCCGCGCGCACGGGGCCGGTGTGCGAGAGTGGGTCGCCGTGAGGACAGGGACGAGGAGCCGGGCGTGACGGGAGCGGTCAGGCAACGGCTCGAGCCGGACGCCCGGCGCGAGCAGATCCTCGAGGCGGCCATCGAGCTGTTCGGGGAGCGGCCCTACGCCGCGGTGTCGACGGCGGAGCTGGCCCGGGCCGCAGGGGTGACGCGCGGCCTGCTGCACCACTACTTCGGGACCAAGCGGGGCCTCTACCTCGAGGTCGTCCGGCAGATGCTGATCGTGCCGCGCATGACGCTGCCGGCAGAGGTCGGCGACGGCTTGGAGGATCGCATCGACGCGTGCGTGGACTGGTTGCTCGACCTTGTCGCCAAACATGGCAGGACCTTCGTCGCCGTGTCGGGTGCGGAGGGTGTGGGCGACGACCCGGAGGTCGACCGGCTCCTCGTCGAGGCGGACGACAAGGCGGCGCGCCGGATCCTCACCCTCATCGGCCTGGACGCCGAGACGGTCGCGTCCCCACGGGTGCGGGCGATCGGCCGGGCCTACGGCGCCTTCGCCAAGGGCGCGATCCGGGAATGGGTGCGGGAGGGGAGCCTGACCCGTGCCGACGTGCACGCCGTACTCGCCTCCGCCCTCCGCGCCATCGTCGCCGAGGTCGTCGCCGGCCTGGGAGCAGCGGAGCCGCGCGTGCCGGGGGCCCGGGCCGAGCGGCATACGTGAGATGTGCGACGCTGCACCCAATTGACAAGGTGCCAATAGGGTGGGGAAGGTGGCGTCGGACGACCGGCAGCACCCCCCAGTGAGGAAGTGACTCGAGTGACCGAGGCCTACATCTACGACCACGTGCGGACCCCGCGCGGCCGCGGCAAGAAGGGGTCGTTGCACGGCATCAAGCCGATCGACCTGACCGTCGGGCTGATCGACGAGCTGCGCCGACGCAACCCCGGTCTCGACCCCGAGCGCATCGACGACGTCGTCATGGGCATCGTGTCGCCGATCGGCGACCAGGGCTCGGTGCTCCCGCGGATCGCGGCGCTCAAGGCCGGCCTGCCCGACACCGTCGCCGGCGTGCAGCTCAACCGGTTCTGCGCCAGCGGGCTCGAGGCGGTCAACACGGCCGCGCAGAAGGTCCGTTCGGGCTGGGACCACCTCATCCTCGCCGGGGGAGTGGAGTCGATGTCGCGGGTGCCGATCGGCTCCGATGGCGGCGCGTGGGCGATGGACCCGGCGACGAACTACGACACCTACTTCGTGCCGCAGGGCGTCTCGGCGGACCTCATCGCGACCCTGGAGGGCTTCTCGCGTCGCGACGTCGACGAGTACGCCGTGCGCTCGCAGGAGCTGGCCGCGAAGGCGTGGGCCGACGGGCGGTTCGCCAGCTCCGTCGTGCCGGTGCGTGACGTCAACGGCCTGGTCGTGCTCGACCATGACGAGCACCTGCGCCCCGGGACGACCGTCGAGAGCCTGGGTGCGCTGCGGCCGTCGTTCGCCCAGATGGGCGAGGCCGGCGGGTTCGACGCGGTCGCCCTGCAGAAGTTCCACGCCGTCGAGCGGATCAACCACGTCCACCACGCGGGCAACAGCTCCGGCATCGTCGACGGGGCGGCCCTCGTGGTCGTCGGGTCGGAGCAGGTGGGGCAGGACCTCGGCCTCACCCCGCGGGCGCGCATCGTGGCGACGGCGACGAGCGGCGCGGACCCGACGATCATGTTGACCGGTCCGACGCCCGCGACGCAGAAGCTGCTGCGCACCGCCGGCCTCGGTGTCGAGGACATCGACCTGTTCGAGATCAACGAGGCGTTCGCGTCGGTGGTCCTGAAGTACCAGCGCGACCTCGGCATCCCGGACGACAAGCTCAATGTCAACGGCGGGGCCATCGCGATGGGTCACCCGCTCGGTGCCACCGGCGCGATGATCCTCGGCACGATGGTCGACGAGCTCGAGCGCCGCGACGCACGTCGCGCCGTCATCACGCTCTGCATCGGCGGCGGCATGGGCGTGGCCACGCTCATCGAGCGCGTCTGAGCCCCAACGGAACTCGAAGGAACCTCACACCATGTCTGACACGACCACCACGATTCGTTGGGACCGCGACGCCGACGGCGTCGTCATCCTCACCCTCGACGACCCCAACCAGTCCGCCAACACGATGAACGCCGACTACGTCGCCTCGATGCGCGCGGTCGTCGACCGGCTCGTCGCGGAGAAGGACGAGATCACCGGCGTCGTCATCACGTCCGCAAAGAAGACCTTCTTCGCCGGCGGCGACCTGAAGGACATGTATGCCGCTGGGCCGGGTGACGCTGAGCAGCTGTACGACACCGTCACCGAGATCAAGGCGCAGCTGCGCACGCTCGAGACCCTGGGCCGTCCGGTCGTCGCCGCGATCAACGGGGCGGCCCTCGGTGGCGGGCTCGAGATCGCGCTGGCCTGCCACCACCGGGTCATCGCCGACGTGCCCGGCGCGCAGGTCGGGCTGCCCGAGGTGACGCTGGGTCTGCTGCCCGGCGGCGGTGGCGTGGTGCGCACGGTGCGGATGCTCGGCGTCCTCGACGCGGTCATGAAGGTGCTGGGGCAGGGCCAGAAGTACCGGCCCGCCGACGCCCAGGGGCTGGGCCTCGTCGACGAGGTCGTCGGCTCGATCGAGGAGCTCGTGCCGGCCGCGAAGGCGTGGATCGCCGCGCACCCGGACGCCGTCCAGCCGTGGGACGCCAAGGGCTACAGAATTCCAGGCGGCACGCCGTCGAACCTGGCCTTCGCCGCCAACCTGCCGGCGTTCCCGGCCAACCTGCGCAAGCAGCTCAAGGGCGCGAACTACCCTGCGCCACGGGCGATCCTCGCCGCGGCGGTGGAGGGCACTCAGGTCGACATCGACACCGCGCTCGACATCGAGAGCCGCTATCTCGTCTCGCTCATCACCGGCCAGGTGAGCAAGAACATGATCAAGGCGTTCTTCTTCGACCTCGGCCGGATCACCGCCGGTGGCAGCCGACCGGAGGGCTTCCCGAAGCACACCACCTCGAAGGTCGCGGTGCTCGGTGCCGGGATGATGGGCGCCGGCATCGCCTACGTCTGCGCGAAGGCCGGCATCGAGGTCGTCCTCAAGGACGTCAGCCACGAGGCGGCGGAGCGCGGCAAGGCCTACTCGGCCGGGCTGCTCGACAAGGCCGTGGCCCGGGGCCGGTCCACGCGCGAGGCGGCCGACGCGGTCCTCGCTCGGATCACGCCCACCGCCGACGCGGCCGACCTCGCCGGCGCGGACCTCGTCATCGAGGCGGTCTTCGAGTCGGTCGAGGTCAAGCACGAGGTGTTCCAGCAGATCGAGGACATCGTGCTGCCCGATGCAGTCCTCGGCTCGAACACCTCGACCCTGCCGATCACGTCCCTTGCCCAGGGGGTGAAGCGGGCCGCGAACTTCATTGGGCTGCACTTCTTCTCGCCGGTCGACAAGATGCCACTGCTCGAGATCATCGCCGGCGAGGAGACGAGCGACGAGACCCTCGCCAGGGCGTTCGACCTGGCCCTGCAGATCAAGAAGACGCCGATCGTGGTGAACGACCACCGCGGCTTCTTCACCAGCCGCGTCATCGGGACCTTCCTCAACGAGGCGATCGCCATGGTGGGCGAGGGTGTGCCGGCGGCGAGCGTCGAGCAGGCCGGGCTGCAGGCCGGCTACCCGGCAGCGCCGCTGCAGCTCGCCGACGAGCTCAACCTGTCGCTCATGAGCAAGATCCAGAAGGAGACCAAGGCCGGGCTCGAGGCGGACCCGACGGGGCGGCCCTACGAGCACCACGCCGCCTACGACATCGTCGACGCACTCATCGCCGAGGGGCGCACGGGGAAGCTCGGCGGTGCCGGGTTCTACGACTACGTGGACGGCAAACGCGTCGGGCTCTGGGCCGGGCTGGCCGAGAAGTACGGCGCGACAACCGAGCTGCCCTTCGAGGACATGAAGGAGCGGATGCTCTTCGCCGAGGCGCTCGAGACGGTCAAGTGCTTCGACGAGGGGGTGCTGCGCTCTGTCGAGGACGCGAACATCGGCTCCATCATGGGCATCGGCTTCCCGGCCTGGACCGGCGGCGTCGTGCAGTACGTCGAGGGCTACCCGGGCGGCGTGGCCGGCTTCGTCGCCCGCGCCCGGCAGCTCGCCGAGCGCTTCGGCGACCGGTTCCTGCCGCCCGCCTCGCTCGTCGCCCGAGCCGAGGCG
>NZ_AWQS01000194.1 GCF_000576575.1 Intrasporangium chromatireducens Q5-1 | reverse complement strand
GCTCGTCCTCGCCGTGGTGACCCCCTCGACCGGGCGGCGCGAGGCGAGCCGTCCCGCCGCGGGGCGGTGGCGCGCGCTCGCGAACGGGCGCCTGGCGCGGGTCTCGGGCACCGCCTTCACCATGCAGTTCGCGAGCACGGGGCTGATGCTGCTCGCCGCGCTCGTTGCGAGCGACCGGTTCGGCCTCTCCCCGGCAGGCCGGGGCCTCGTCGTCGCGGCGTTCGGCGTCGCCGGTCTGCTCAGCGGCACCGCGTCCGGACACCTCGCGGACCGGCTCGGCCTGCTGCGGGTCGGGGGGAGCGCGCTCGTGCTCCTCGCCGCCTCGACCGGCTTCGCGACGGACGCCCGATGGCTGTGGCTGCTCGTGCTGCTGACCGGTCTGGCCGGCGCGGCCGCGACCGCGGTGCGCGTGCTGACCCAGACCCTCGGCGTGCGCAGCACCCCGTCCAACCCGAGCGGCGCCATGTCGGTGACCCTCGCGGTCCAGTTCCTCGGCACGGCGGTGGCGCCGGTGCTGCTGCCGATCTACGACGCCTCTGCCCTGCTCGCCGGTCTGGCGGCCGGCGGCGTCGCGCTGCTGGGTGCGGTCATCATCACGTCGGGGCGAGACGGCGCCGTCAGGTGCAGCCACGGTCACTAGGCTGTGCCCATGTCGGACGCTCTCCTCTCCAGCACCTACAACCAGATCCTCGAGATCATCGCCAAGGTCGAGCCGCGCGTCGCCGATGCCACGCGGGCCGAGCTGCGCGACCAGCGCTCCTCGCTCAAGCTGATCGCCTCGGAGAACTACGCCTCGCCGGCCACTCTCCTGACGATGGGCACGTGGTTCAGCGACAAGTACGCGGAGGGGACCGTCGGGCACCGCTTCTACGCGGGCTGCCAGAACGTCGACACCGTCGAGGCCCTCGCTGCGGAGCACGCCCGAGAGCTGTTCGGCGCGCCGTACGCCTACGCCCAGCCGCACTCGGGCATCGACGCCAACCTCGTCGCCTTCTGGTCGATCCTCGCCCACCGCGTCGAGACGCCGGGTCTGGAGAAGCTCGGTGCCAAGAACGTCAACGAGCTGTCCGAGTCCGACTGGGAGCAGCTGCGCCACGAGCTGGGCAACCAGCGACTGCTCGGCATGGCGCTCGACGCGGGCGGCCACCTGACGCACGGGTTCCGACCCAACATCAGCGGCAAGATGTTCCACCAGCAGCAGTACGGCACCGACCCGCAGACCGGGCTGCTCGACTACGACGCCGTCGCCGCCAAGGCGCGCGAGTTCAAGCCGCTCATCATCGTCGCCGGCTACTCCGCCTACCCGCGCCGGATCAACTTCGCGAAGATGCGCGAGATCGCCGACGAGGTCGGCGCCACCCTCATGGTCGACATGGCCCACTTCGCCGGGCTCGTCGCGGGCAAGGTCTTCACCGGCGACGAGGACCCGGTGCCCTTCGCCCACGTCACGACGACGACGACGCACAAGTCGCTGCGGGGCCCGCGTGGTGGCCTCGTGCTCGCGCAGGAGGAGTATGCCGCTGACGTCGACCGGGGCTGCCCCATGGTCCTCGGCGGCCCGCTGGGTCACGTCATGGCGGCCAAGGCCGTCGCCCTCGCCGAGGCCCGCCAGCCGGAGTTCCGCACCTACGCCCAGAACGTCGCCGACAACGCGAAGGCGCTCGCCGAGGGCTTCCTGTCCCGGGGGGCGCAGCTCGTCACCGGCGGCACCGACAACCACATCGTGCTGCTCGACGTGTCGACGTTCGGGCTCACCGGCCGGCAGGCCGAGTCCGCCCTGCTCGACGCCGGCGTCGTGACGAACCGCAACTCGATCCCGCACGACCCGAACGGCGCCTGGTACACCTCCGGCATCCGCTTCGGCACCCCCGCCCTGACGACGCGTGGCTTCGGCCGGGACGAGTTCGACCGGGTGGCAGAGCTGGTCGTCGACGTCCTCAAGAACACCTCGGTCGGCACGACGAAGGCCGGCGCCCCGTCGAAGGCGGCGTACGCGCTCGCCGACGGAGTCGCCGACCGCACCCACGCGGCCTCGGCGGAGATGCTCGACAAGTTCCCCCTCTATCCGGGCCTCGACCTGGCCTGACCCACCCCGACCCGGAGGTCTGACGACATGGCCCGGCCCGGCGACACCTCGGCGGAGGTGCGCCGGGCCCCGGTCATCACGGCCCGGCACGTCGTGCGTGCCGCGCGCGTCGTCGCCGCCCGGTTCGGGCTGTCGTGGACCGGGCTGCTCTTCGGGGCCGGCTATGTCATCGTCGCGCTGTCGCCGAGCCTGCTGCCCCGGACGTGGTTCTACCAGGGCCTCGTCTGCGGCATCTGTGGCGCGGCCGGCTACGGCCTCGGTGCGCTGCTCGCCTGGCTGAGCCGGGGGGTGCGCCGCGTCCTGCAGCTGGACGTCACGGTGGGCGAGGAGCAGGGACACTGGCTGCGCGTCGGCTGGTTCACCCTGCTCGCCGCCGCCTTCGTCTGGGCCATCGTCGCGAACGTGCGCTCGCAGGCGGTCACCGCGAGCGTCGTGCACCTCAGCCCGCTCACCCCGCTCGACTGGGTCGGCGTGCTCGTCCTGACGCCGGTCGTGTGGGTCGCGCTCGTCGCCCTGGGCCGGGGGATCCGGCACGTGACCCTGCGCGTCGAGGACCGCGCGGCCCGGGTCCTGCCGACGGCCGTGGCCACCGTCGTCGCCGTCGTCATGGTGCTCTTCGTCGCCGCCTGGTTCACCGACAACATCGTCATGCAGCGCGGCGTCCAGCTCTTCGGGCGCTACTCGGCCTATCTCAACTCCCAGTCGCCGGAAGGGAAGTCAGCGCCGACGAGCCCGCTGCTGTCCGGGGGCCCGGGCTCGCCGGAGACCTATGCCAGCCTCGGCTACCAGGGCCAGGTCTTCGTGACGCAGGCCCTGACACCTGCGCAGATCAACGCCGCCACGGGGGCCCCGGCGATGCAGCCGATCCGGGCCTACGCCGGGGTGCACGGCAGCGAGACGATCACCCAGACCGCCGACCGGGTCGTCGCCGAGCTGCGCCGGACGCACGCCTTCGACCGGAAGGTGCTCGCCGTCTTCACGACGACCGGCAACGGATGGGTCAACGACTGGTCGGCCCAGTCGATCGAGTACCTCACCGGGGGCAACAGCGCCATCGCGACCATGCAGTACTCCTACCTGCCGAGCGCACTCGAGCTGCTGACCGACCGCACGACGCCGCGTCAGGCGGGGCGGGTCCTCTTCGACAAGGTGTATGACGTGTGGGCGCGGCTGCCCGCCGACGCGCGACCGCAGCTCGTCCTCGGCGGCGAGTCGCTCGGTGCCTACGGCGGACTGGCCGCCTTCACCGGCGTCGACGACATGCTGGCCCGGGCCGAGGGTGGGGTGTGGAGCGGGACCCCGTCCTTCTCGTCCATCGCCGAGGAGCTCTACGCGAGCCGGACGCAGGGGTCGCCGCAGATCGCACCGGTCATCGACAACGGCCGGCACATTCGCTTCGCCGCCGGGGGCGTCGGCCTCGTGACCGACTATGTCGGGCGCCCGCTCGGGCCCTGGCTCCAGCCCCGCTTCGTCTTCCTCCAGCACCCGTCCGACCCCGTCGTGTGGTGGAACCCCGCGCTGCTCGGCTCGGAGCCGGACTGGCTGCGCGAGCCGCTCGGCCGCGACGTCAACCCCGACGTCACGTGGATCCCCTTCGTGACGTTCTGGCAGCTGACGACCGACATGGCGGTGGGGCTCAACCCGCCGTACGGCTACGGCCACCGCTACGGCCCCGAGATGGTGCCCGCCTGGGGCGCCGTCCTCGGCGGCGAGCCAGGTCGTGACTACAGCCGGATCCTCGCGGCCATCGAACGGACCGCCTCGCGCACCGAGTAGCGGGCCGCGGGCCTGAGCAGCGGGGTTGTGAGCAGAAAGGGGTGCGATGGCGCCCAACCCTGCTCACAACCCAGGGTCAGCCCAGTTGCGCCGCGGCCGGGTACAGCGGCGTGAGCGCCGTGGCGGCACGCAGGGCGTTCGCGAGGTCGGCGATGAGGTCGTCCGGGTCCTCCAGCCCGACCGAGAGGCGCAGGAGCGAGGCGTCCGGCTTCGCCGCGGCGGCCACCGGGCGGTGCGTCAGGGCGGCCGCCTCCTGGATCAGGCTGTCGACCCCACCGAGCGAGACGGCATGCGTGATGAGCCGGCAGTGCTCCGCGACGGCCGCGGCTGCGTCGCGCCCGCCCTTGAGGGTGAACGAGATGATCGAGCCCGGACCGGACATCTGCCGGCCCACCAGCCCGCGCGGGTCGCACCCCGCCAGGCCCGGATAGTGGACGCGGGCCACCTCGGGCTGGTCCGAGAGCCACTCGGCGAGCCGCCCGGCCGTGGCCTGCTGCGCGCGGACCCGGACGGGCAGGGTCTGCAGGCCACGGTGCAGCCCGAGGGCCGACTGGGGCGACAGCAGCCCGCCCGTGATGGCGCGGACCCGACGGAGCCGCTCGGCCCAGTCACGGCTCGTCGCGATGACGCCGCCCATGAGGTCGCCGTGGCCACCGATGAACTTCGTCGCCGAGTGCAGGCTGAGCGCGGCTCCGTGCCCCAGCGGCTGCTGCAGGACCGGGGTGGCGAAGGTGTTGTCGACGAGCACGGGCACGTCGCCGGCCAGTGCCGCCACCCGCGCGATGTCGACGAGGTCGAGGGACGGGTTGGCCGGTGTCTCGATGACGACCAGCCCCGTGTCGGGCTCGAGGGCGGTGGCGACCGTGTCGGCGGTCGCCCACGTGACGCGGGTGCCGAGCAGCCCCGTCGCGAGCAGGTGGTCGGTGCCGCCGTAGAGCGGACGGACCGCGACGACGTGGGGCGTGCCGGCGGCCACGGCTGCCAGCAGAGAGGCGGTCACTGCGGCCATCCCGGTTGCGAAGGCGACCGCGTCCTCGGCGCCCTCGAGGTCGGCGAGGGCCAGCTCGAACCGCGCGACGTTGGGGTTCCACAGCCGCTGGTAGACGAATGAGTCCTCCGGCCGGGGCGGTCCGCCGCCCGCCAGCTGGTCGTAGGCGGCGCCACCACTCTCGACCGACGCCAGGGGATACGTGGTCGAGGCGTCGAGGGGCGGGACGTGGGCGCCGAGCGTCGTGAGGTCCTCACGGCCGGCGTGGACGGCTGCGGTGTCACGCTTCATGCCACCATCCTCGCCGGATCAACGGCCAGCCCTCAAGGATCCCGCTGATCCGCTTCCATCAGCGCAAATCGTCAGCGATCCTGTTGACCATGCCATCGCCACAGCCGCCCACGTCGCGGATTCCACGACGGCCCCTGCTGCCGCCGGCGCCCCTGGACGACGTCGACCGGGCCATCCTCGCCCTGCTCGTCGATGACGGCCGGATGCCCAACGCCGAGATCGCCCGGAGGGTGGGCATCCCCGAGTCGACCTGCGCCGGTCGGGTCCGTTCCTTGCTGGCGTCGCGGACGGTCCGTGGCATTCATGCCGATGTCGACCTAGCCTCGGTCGGCCGCCCCATGGAGGCGATGATCGCGCTGCAGTTCACCGGCCACGCGCGAGAGGCCATGGACGCGGTCCGGGCCCGGATCGCCGAGGTGCCGGGAGTCATCGCCGCCTACCACGTCTCCGGTCGCACGGACTTCCTCGTGCACGTCTGCGCCGCATCGTCCGACGAGCTGCGTGACCTCGTCCTCGACCACCTCACCTCGCTCGCAGGCGTCGCGCACGCCGAGACGAGCCTCATCTTCGAGCGCATCGAGGGGGGCCACACCTGGGACCCGGCCGGAGCGCGGGGACGCGACCGAGCGCGACGACCGTGAGCGGCATACCCTCGAACCCATGGCCATCGTGAAGATCAACGCCATCGCAGTCCCTCCGGAGCACGCGGAGGAGCTCGAGCGCCGTTTCCGGATGCGAGCCGGTGTCGTGGAGGAGTCGCCGGGTTTCCTCGGCTTCCAGCTGCTGCGGCCGGTGAAGGGTGAGGACCGCTACTTCGTCGTGACGCAGTGGGAGGACGAGGAGTCGTATGCCGGGTGGCGCGACGGCGCAGCCCGGGCGACCCACAAGGGCGAGCACGGCCCGTCGGTGCTGGCGACGGCCGACCTGCTGGAGTTCGACGTGCTGCTCGACGTGCGCCCCGGCGGCGAGAACGCGCCTCGGCTCAACCCACTCTGAGGTCGGACAGCTCGAACAGCCGAACGGCGTTGTCGTGCAGCACCGCCCGCTGCCACGACTCGTCGAGGCCGAGCCCGGTCACCGCCTCGAGCGCCTCGAGGTAGGGGTAGGGGATGTTCGGGAAGTCGCTGCCGAACAGGATCCGGTCGCCGAAGTCCGCGAGCCGCCGGACCTGGTCGGCGGGCATCGGCATCTGCTCGTCGGAGAACGCGGTGAAGTTCATCGTCGTGTCGAGGTGCACGGCCTCGTGTGACTCGGCGAGGTCGAGGAACTCGGCGTACTCCGGCATGCCCATGTGGGCGATGACGAGCGGCAGCCGCGGGAAACGCTGCAGCACCAAGCGGATCGGCTCCGGGCCGGTGAAGCGCCCGGGTGCCGGGCCGGACCCGCAGTGGATGACGGTGGGGACCTCTGCCTCCTGGAGCAGGCCCCAGACCGGGTCGAGCAGCGTGTCGCTGGGGTCGTAGTCGCCGACCTGGACGTGCGACTTGAAGACGCGGGCGCCCCGCTCGATGGCGCTCGCGACGTAGTCGGCCGCGCCCGGCTCGGGATAGAACGTGGCGGTGTGCAGGCAGTCGGGTGTGCGTGCCGCGAAGTCGGTTGCCCAGGCGTTGAGCCACGCCGCCATGCCCGGCTTGTGCGGGTAGAGCATCGAGGTGAAGGCGAGCACCCCGAAGTCACGCAGCCGCCGGACCCGTTCGTCCTCGTCGTGGCGGTAGGCGATCGGCCACTCCCGACCGACCAGCGGGCCCGCCGCGTCGAAGTAGGCCCACACCTTGTCCATGACGTTGCCCGGCATGAAGTGCGTGTGCACGTCGATGATCCCGGGCAGACCGAGCCGGGTGGCGAGGTCGCGGACGGCCCTCGCCTCCCGCTCGTGCTCCGTCTCCATGCTGGCAGTATGCCGCCCACCTGACTCCCGCTCGCCGACCGCCTCCCGCTCACCCCACCGTCGAGTGAGCGCAAACTCCGGTTGCGAACCGTCGACTGAGCGCAAACCCCGGTTGCGAGCCGTCGAGTGAGCCCGAACTCCGG
>NZ_AWQS01000193.1 GCF_000576575.1 Intrasporangium chromatireducens Q5-1 | reverse complement strand
TCCCGGCGCGCCCCGCGCGGTCCCGGCGCGCTCAGTGCCCGGGCACGTGGGTCGTCGCCATCCGCTGGCGGATCTGGTCCATGACGGTGCTGTCGGCGAGGGTCGTGACATCGCCGATCGCGCGGTCCTCGGCGACGTCGCGCAGCAGCCGACGCATGATCTTGCCGGACCGGGTCTTGGGCAGCTCGCTCACGACGAGGATCTCGCGAGGCTTGGCGATCGGGCCGATCTCCTTGGCCACGTGGTCCCGCAGCTCGGCGACGAGCTCGGAGCCCTCGCCCGGCTCGTCCGCCTCCTGGATCGCCTCCTGCCGCAGGATGACGAAGGCGCAGACCATCTGCCCGGTCGTGGGGTCGTTGGCCCCGACGACCGCCGCCTCGGCAACCTTGGGGTGGGAGACCAGGGCCGACTCGATCTCGGTCGTCGACAGGCGGTGGCCCGAGACGTTCATGACGTCGTCGACCCGGCCGAGCAGCCAGAGGTCGCCGTCCTCGTCCTTCTTCGCCCCGTCGCCGGCGAAGTAGAGCCCCGGGAAGCGGGACCAGTACGTCTCCCGGTAGCGCTCCGGGTCGCCCCACACGCCCCGGAGCATCGCCGGCCAGGGGCTCGTCACGACGAGGTAGCCGCCGGAGCCGTTGGGCACCGGCTGCCCCGTGTCGTCGACGACGTCGACGGTGATCCCGGGCAGCGCCCGCATCGCCGAGCCCGGCTTGGTGGCCGTGACCCCCGGCAGCGGGCTGACCATGATGGCGCCCGTCTCGGTCTGCCACCACGTGTCGACGACGGGGCACCAGCCCCCGCCGATCGTGTCGCGGTACCAGATCCACGCCTCCGGGTTGATCGGCTCCCCGACCGAGCCGAGCAGGCGCAGCGACGACAGGTCGTGCCCTTGGAGCATGTCGGTGCCCCACTTCATGTAGGTGCGGATCGTCGTCGGCGCGGTGTAGAGGATCGAGACCTTGCGTTCGTCGATGAGCTTCCACCAGCGGTCCTGGGCACCGGGGTGCGGCACCCCCTCGTAGAGGATCGAGGTCGCGGCATTGGTGAGCGGGCCGTAGACGATGTACGAGTGCCCGGTGACCCAGCCGACGTCGGCGGCGCACCAGTAGACGTCCCGCTCGGGGTGCACGTCGAAGACGTTCCGGTGGGTGTAGGCGCACTGCGTGAGGTAGCCGCCGGTGGTGTGGAAGATGCCCTTCGGCTTCCCCGTCGTGCCGGAGGTGTAGAGGATGTAGAGGGGCTGCTCCGAGTCGAAGTCGTGGGCCTCGTGCTGGTCGGACTGCTGGTCGACGAGGTCGTGCCACCAGACGTCGCGGCTTTCGTCCCAGGCGATCTCGTCGCCCGTGCGCCGCACGACGACCACCTTCTCGACCCCGGGCGACTTGGCGACCGCCTCGTCGACCTGTGGCTTGAGCGGTGCCCGGGTGCCACGACGGAACTGGCCGTCCGCCGTGATGACGACCCTCGCGTCCGCGTCGGCGATCCGGCTGGCGAGGGCCTCTGCCGAGAAGCCGGCGAAGACGAGGGTGTGCGGCGCGCCGATCCGGGCGCAGGCGAGCATCGCGACCACCGTCTCCGGGATCATCGGCAGGTAGATCGCGACCGTGTCGTCCTGGTGGATGCCCAGCGACTCGAGGGCGTTGGCTGCCTGGCAGACCATGCGCTGCAGGTCGGCGTAGGTGATGGTGCGCTTGTCGCCCTCGGGGTCGCCCTGCCAGTAGTAGGCGACTCGGTCACCGAGACCCGCCTCGACGTGCCGGTCGACGCAGTTGTAGCAGGCGTTGAGCCGGCCGCCGACGAACCACTTCGCGAAGGGAGCGTCCGTCCAGTCGAGGACCTGGTCGAAGTCCTTGGACCACGTCAGCAGCTCGTGCGCCTGACGACCCCAGAACGCCTCACGGTCCGCGGCCGCCTCCTCATAGAGCGAGGGCTTCGCGACCGCCTGGGCGGCGAACTCCTCACTCGGCGGGAAGCGACGCTGCTCGTGCAGGAGATTGGACAGCGTTTCCTGGGACATCTCGGGTCCTCCTCGTGCGGACGTGCTCCCCTCCAACTGAACGCCTCTCGCGAGCAGTCGACAAGACCCCTTCCGAACTCGTCCTTGCGCCGCCCGGACCGGCGACTTACCGTCAGAAGTGTTCCTGCCTGCTGGCACGAAAGGAGCGATCATGGCGACCGCCGAACGCAACTTTGGACCAGAGGCCCCCGGCAGCGTCCGAGGACCAGAACTCGGCGCCACCGGCAGAGTGGGCGGCCCGGGGCTCGAGGCCCCGGAGCGGGTCATGCCGCCGGGATCGCACCTGGCCGACCCGGCCCCCCTGGGGCTCGCCGGCTTCGCCATGACGACCTTCTTCCTCAGTGTCGTCAACGCCGGCCTGCTCCCCGCCACGGTGACGACCGGCGTCTTCGGGCTGGCCATCTTCTACGGCGGGATCGCCCAGTTCGCCGCTGGCCTGTGGGAGTTCGCGAAGGGCAACACCTTCGGAGCGGTCGCCTTCTGCTCCTACGGCGCCTTCTGGCTGTCGTTCTGGTGGTTCGGGCGGACCGACCTGTCCGCAGCAGGCAGCTCGGCCGCCAAGGCCGCCGCGTACTACCTGCTCGGCTGGACGATCTTCACCGGCTACATGATGCTCGCCTCCTTCCGGGTCTCTGGAGCGGTCGCGGCTGTCTTCGTCACCCTGTTCGTCACCTTCGCCCTGCTGACCATCGGTGCCTTCACGGGCGTCAGCTTCTGGGACAAGGCCGGCGGCATCGTCGGCATCGTCACCGCGGCCGTCGCGTGGTACGCGTCGTTCGCGGCGGTGTTCAACTTCACCGCAAAGCATCCGGCGCTGCCCGTCTGGCCCCGGCCGTGACCTTCGGAGCCGGCTGAGTCCTGTCGGGAACTGGCCTCTCGACGGTTCGTGGCCTCTCGACGGTTCGTGGCCTCTCGACGGTTCACACGTCGAGAGGCCAGTTCCCGACGAAAGGCCAGTTCGCGTCAGACGGCGGCCGCGATCTCGCGGCCGACTCGGTCGGCCTGCGTCTCGGGCAGGGTGGCATAGCCGATCACCAACCCGGGCGCGGTGCTGTCGATGGCGTATGCCGTCAGCGGCGTGACGCGGATTCCCTTGGCCTCCAACCGACTTGCCACCTCGTGGTCATCGCTGTCCTCAGGGAGACGGGCGACGACGTGCAACCCCGCACAGACGCCCGCCTGGGGCAGCCACGGAGCGTGGCGCTCGAGGGCGGCGACGAGCGCCGCGCGCCGAGCGGCATACGTGCGGCCTGCGCGAGCGAGGTGCCGCGCGAGGGCACCCGACCCGATGAGCTCAGCGAGCATGCGGCTGACGACGGGCGTCACGTGCAGCCCACGGGTCTCGAGCTCGCGGCGGAGTGGATCGCGCAGCCAGCGGGGCGGGATGACCCAGGCGACGCGCAGGGACGGCGCGAGGATCTTGGACGCGGTGCCGACATAGGTCACGTGGTCGTCGGCGCCGTCGAGCGAGTGGAGGGCGGGCAGCGGCGAGACGTCGTAGCGGAACTCGCCGTCGTAGTCGTCCTCCACGACGAGCGCGTCGTGCGTGCGCGCCCAGTCGACCAGCTCGACGCGGCGGGCGACGGGCATCCGGCCGCCGAGGGGGAACTGGTGCGCCGGGGTGACATAGACGCCCTCGTCGCGGTGGGTGAGCAGGGCGGGGTCGAGCCCGTCGTCGTCGACCGGGACGGGACGCAGCCGCACCCCCTCCCGCTCGAAGGCCTGGCGCGGGTCGACGTAGCCGGGGTCCTCCAGCACCACCTGCCGCCCGCGCCATCCCGCCGCGGCGGCGAGGGCCGGGAGCAGCGCGTTGACCCCGGGCGCGACGAGGATCCGGTCCGGGTCGGCGGCGACCCCACGAGTGCGGCGCAGGTGCCACGAGAGCGCCTGGCGCAGCTCGCCGTGCGAGGCGTCAGCGCGGACGAACTCGTCCACCTCGCCGCTCGCGCCGTGCCGCCAGGCGCGCCGCCAGTCGGCGGGGTTGACCAGGCTCGTGTCCGGCGCGCCGGGCCGCAGCTCGAGCGAGGGCTGGCCGCCGACGACGGGCGGTAGGGGCGGCAGGTCGTCGGAGCAGAGGCCCCGCCGGGGCGCGGCGACGTCGTCGAGGACGATGGCGCGCGCCGACGCCGGCTTGTCGGGCACGTGGGTGCGGGCACCGGCCCGAGCGGCCTGGCAGGCATCGGCCGCGACGACCGTGCCGGACCCGGCGACCGCGTCGACGAACCCGGCTGCGGTCAGCTCGTCATAGGCAGCCACCACCGCGCCCCGCCCGACGCCGAGCTGGCTGGCCAGCACCCGGGTCGACGGCAGTGCGTCCCCGGGCTGGAGCCGGCCGGCGCCGACCTGTTCGAGGATCGCCTCGCTGATCCGGTGGCGCAGTGGGGCGTCACCGGCCGGCAGCCGGAGGGGCAGGTCGGGAATGCGCGCCGTGCGAGCCATCTCCCGAGACTAGCCCCAAAGTGGTCTGTGATTCCCGGGCATTTCCGGATCTGTGTCCGAACCGGTTAGAAGCGCAGAATGGTCCGCGTGACGACCACTCCCCGCGTCCCCTGGCAGGCCAAGTATCTCGCTCTCGCCCTCATCTGGGGCTCGAGCTTCCTGCTCATGAAGGTCGGGCTGCACGCCCTCGCACCCGTGCAGATCGCCGGCCTGCGGATCCTCGCCGGGGCGGCCGTGCTGCTCCTCCTACTGCGTGCGACGGGCGCCCGGCTGCCGCGCGGCGGGCACGTCTGGGGGCACCTGCTCGTCTCGAGCATCTTCCTCACCGTGGTCCCGTTCACCGGCTTCGCCCTCGGCGAGACCCGGGTCAGCTCGGCCCTCGCCGGCATCGGCAACGCGACGACCCCGCTCGCGGCGGTCCTCTTCGGCCTGGCGCTCCTGCCGAGCGACCGGCTCACCACCCGCAAGCTGACCGCCGTCGTCGTCGGCTTCCTCGGGGTCGTGACGATCATGCAGCCCTGGGAGTCCGCGGGCCGCCCCGACCTCGTCGGCTTCGCGATCGTCGTCGCGGCGGGGATGTCCTACGGGCTCGGCTGGACCTACCTGCGCCGCCACCTGGCCCACGTCGACCTCGGTGGGCTCTCGCAGCCGACCGCCCTGCTCCTGTGCGGCTCGGCCCTCATGGTGCCGGTCACCCTCGTCTGGTGGGCCGTCGCGCGACCCGGCCCCGCGCCGTGGAGCCTTGCGACGCAAGGCGGCTCAGCGGCATACGGCCCGCTGTTGGCGGTTGTCGTGCTCGGGGTGGTCGGCACGGGACTGGCCTACATGCTGCAGTTCGACGTCGTGCGGGGCGCAGGGGTCACGATCAGCTCGACGGTGACCTACCTGATCCCGATCGTCTCGATCGCCCTCGGGGTGCTCGTGCTCGGCGAGCACCTCGCGTGGCCGCAGCTGCTCGGCTTCGGCGTCGTGCTGGGCGCGGCCGTCGTGATCGGGATGCCGACGCGGTCCCGCCGGGCAGCGCCGACCGGCTGCGAGGCGGAGGGCGCGCTCGCCCGCTGAGCTCAGCGGTCCACGCCGACCCAGCACGCGGCGAGCAGCCGGTAGCCCGCGTCCTGCGTCCTGAGGTGCCGCTGCCAGTGCCGGCCGGCGTGCTGCGGCGCGTTGCGGTAGGCGGCGTCAGCGACCCGGACCGCCTCGATGAGCTCGAACTGCAGGTCGCGCCTCGCCTCGAGCGCGCGCTCACCGCCCGGCGGCTCGGTGGCCAGGACGTCCTCGAGCCCGGCGGTCGCCGCGGCGACGCGGTCCAGCTGGCCGGGTAGGGCCCGCTGCCAGAAGCTGCGCCCGACGGTCCACAGCACGGCGACCCCGACCGCCACTCCGAGGACCGTGTCGACGAGGCGCGCCCAGATGAGGGCCCCCGGGTCCTGGCCGGGGCTGGTGGTGACGAGCAGGACGAGGGGAGTGATCAGGACGACGGCGACGGCGTAGTTGCGCACGACGAACAGCTCGATGAGGAACTGGAGGACGGCGAGCAGGGCAATGAGGACATACCCGTGCGGGTGGGCGGCATACACGAGCGTGAAGACGACGATGCCGACGGCGGTGCCGATGAGGCGGTGCAGCGCCCGGTAGGTCCCGACGAGCCGGTCCACGCCGCTGTGCAGGACGAGGATCGCGCTCATGATCGCCCAGTCGGGACGTCCCGTCCCCAGCAGGTAGGCCGCTATCCCCGCCACCGCGCACGCGATGAGGACGCGCAGGGCGAGGATCGTCGGGAACGAGCCGAGGCGCAGCGAGCGGCGCAACAGGTAGCGGCGGTCCGGTGGCCCGAGCGGGATGTCGACCGCGAGGCGCCGGTCCTCAGCCGCCTCGGTCGACCTGTCCGGCCGCCCGTGCTCCGGGCCGAGCGTCGCGGCGAACCGCTCGTGCATCCCGTGCAGCGCGCGGCTCGTCGCGCTGTCGCGCAGGTCGGCCTCCTCGATTGCGTTCCAGGCGGCGTGTAGCGCGACGGCCGCCTCGGTGCGGGTCCGGCTCGTCGCCCGGCCGGCGTCGACCGCCCTGAGGTGCCGGCCGACGGCAGCGTCCGCAGTCTTGAGCCGCTTCGCGACCGGCCCGTGCGGCGCCCACAGGGCCGGCAGGAGCGAGAGGACGAGGGCGACGGCGCCGCCGAGGAGAGTCAGCAGCGCGATCTCGCCGACGCCGACCTGCCTCGCGGCGAGCAGGGACGCCATCGAGGCCACCATGGCGAAGAAGAACCCGCCGGGCGGGCCGAGCTGCAGCGCGTTGGCCAGGAAGGTCACCAGCGTCGCCAGCAGGGTGACCCCACCGATGACGACGAAGCCCGCCGCCGTCACGGAGCCCGGGACCGCGCCGAGGAGGGCCGCGAGGTCGTGGGCCAGGGCGCCGAAGACGGCCGCGCCGATGAGCATGAGCAGCACGATGAGCAGGAGCGAGACCCGCTTCCGGTACGGCCGGTCGGTGCCGTAGAGGGCCGTGAAGGCGCCCAACGAGACGAAGAGCGCGTGGCCCGGATTCCCGACGAGGGTCACGATCGTGGCCGCGATGCCGAGTGACAGGCCGGCCGCGACGGCGATGTGCAGCCGGGAGGGCGCCGGCGCACCCATGAGGAGCCGCTTGTGGTCGAACGGTGCGGGGATGTCGGCGGGGGCGGGTAAGGGCCATTGTCCCCCCCCCGGTCGACCGGTCACTTCCCTCAGGTCGACCG
>NZ_AWQS01000192.1 GCF_000576575.1 Intrasporangium chromatireducens Q5-1 | reverse complement strand
TCGTGCGATGCGAGATGTCATGGTCACGCCGTGCACGGGTCACGACTCCGTCTGGACGGGCTCGCAGGTCGGAGCCAAGCCCCTTGTGGCTCCCGCCTACATAGAAGGAGACGCGCTCACCGCCGTTCGTACGCCACGCGCCTCCATCCAGTTTGAGACCATCAACCGAACCGTTTACGCGGCTGAGACCCCACACCCCGTATGTCAACGGAATCCGCAGCAATCCCTTGCCATCTCCCCAGGAAGGAGAAGGGAACTAGGCCTGTCACTGCCCATGCATGCGATGTGTCGACGCATAACCAATGAGGCGCCTTCACCGTCCCTTCTCAGAAGAAGGCTCAGCAAGTGTTCATGGTCCCGGGCGTGAGCCATCAGTTCGCCTCGCTCCGCAAGCTTCTGCAGGCCGTGGAGGCGGCCGCGAGTATGCAGAGCACCAACGGCGGCGACGGCATGTTGATTGCCCGATATGGCCAACAGTTGTAGATGGAAAGTCCGGTCGACTTGCACGTAAGCAATCAAGTCGCCCTCACCCGCCAACCGCTGAAGGTCAAAGGCATGTTTCCGCAGATGCTCGAACGCTCCACGTCGTTGTTCATCCCAGAATTGAGCAATGTGCCCTACGATCGGAACCTCAATAAGTATGCGTAGATCGACGATTTCGTCGAACTCCTCACTGCTCAACTCGATTACCTTGAAACCCTTGCGCGGAATCACTTCAACGAGCCGTTCTAGGGCCAGCTCGTGCATCGCTTCTCTGACAGGCGTTGGTGAAACCCGAAGGCGAGCAGCTAAGACCGGTGCGGAATACACGATGTTCGGCTCCATTTGCCCGCTGAGGATGGCGGCTCTTATCAGGTTGGCGACCTGATCGCGCAGATTTGCGATCGGGTCGACAGCTTCAATGTCCAGCGAACAGATGGGGTCGCCGGGGGGTCCTTTTGCCATTGGCCTGGCCATTCCACTCCCTCAATGCGCCGTCACTGGTGACCAAAGCGCCCGTTGAGTGATCTGCGCGAACACGGCGCTCATCCGTACCACCAACCAGCGGTCGCACTTCCCGGTCGGGTACCTGCCGTGATCGGGTCCAGACCCATCACCTGGCCGTCTGTCCAGCGGACTCCGAGGGGCGAGAGCATCGTCAGTCGTAGGAGGCCGACTGGACGAGAAGCGCGTCGACCGAGACGCCACGATCGAGATTGACGAGGTATTCGACTGTGGCGGCCAGGTTCTCGACGTTGATCACGAGGTCTGGGTCCATCTCCGGCGTCGCCTCCCAACGCATCGGCGTGTCGGTCGGTCCGGGACAGATCGGGACGACACGGATGCGTTCGGGCGCGAGTTCGACAGCGAGGGCACGCGCCATACCGAGAACGCCCGCCTTGGCCGCTGAGTAGGCCACGACCGGGTAGCCCTTCAGCGCTGTCTTCGAGGTCATGAGGACGAGGCTCGGGTTGTCGCTGGCCCGGAGCAGCGGAAGCGTGGCTTGTGCCACGTGGAAGGCCGAGCTGAGGTTGGCGGAGATCGTGTCCGCCCAGTCCTGCTCGCTCGTCTCGTCGAAGGATCGCATCAGGCTGCGTCCTACGGTGTGGACCACGATGTCGAGCCGCGGACCGATGAGGCCGACCGCAGTTCTCACCTGTTCCCGGCTCGTCGCGTCCAAGGGGAGGACGGCACAGCGCCCACCCGTACTGCGGATCTCGGCCGCGACGGCCTCGAGGTGGTCTTTCGTCCGGCCGGCAAGGTGCACGTGGGTACCAGAGGCGGCCAGCCTCTGCGCGACGGCACGGCCCATTCCTTGGCCGGCGCCGACGACAAGGGCGGTGCGCGTCATGGAGGTCTCCTTCGTTCGGTGATGTGTGGGTGTCAGCTCTGTGGTCGGTGCAGTAGGGGCGCGGTCGCCGGTTCACCCAGGGTTCGCAGCCGGCCAGTTCTCGAGCAGGTCGATGAGGGTGCGCACCCCGTATCCGGTTGCCCGGGCGTCCGGTCCGGCGCCCGACATCGCCGGACCTGCGATGTCGAGGTGGGCCCACGGGACCGTCGGCGGCACGAACGCGCCGAGGAACAGTGCGGCGGTGAGCGCCCGTCCGGTGTCGGTGCCCGGGTGGTTGCGCAGGCTGGCCCCCGGTGCCCGGGACCGGGTCTGGTCCCGGTACCGGGGTGCCCAGGGCAACGGCCAGAGCGGCTCGCCGGCCCGCTTGGCCGCCTCGAGGACGCGTTGGCCCAGGGTGTCGTCGCGGGCGATGAGGGCGCCGATCTCCGGACCGAGGGCTGTGACTGCCTGGTAGGTCAGGGTCGCCACGTCGATGACAGCGGCAGCCAGCGTGGCGGGGTCGACGGTCTGCCCGCTTGCCCGGGTCGGGGCGCCGGCCGCGAGTGCGAGGGCATCGGCCATCAGCACCCGGCCCTCGAAGTCGGTGTCGACCACCTCGACACGCGTGCCGTCTAGCATCGTGATGATGTCGCCGGGGCGGGTGGCGCCCGGTCCGGGCAGGTTCTCGGCGAGCGGCAGGTAGCCGCGAACCGGGATGGAGGCGCCGAGGTCCCGCAGCGCGCTCATGGCGGCGAGCACGGTCACGGCGCCGGCCTTGTCGCTGTGCATGCCGACCATCGCGGCGGCCGACTTCATCGAGAGGCCTCCGCTGTCGAAGGTGACCCCCTTGCCGATCAGGCAGATCGGCTGTTGGACGTCCGCATCGGCGCCGGCGGGGTCGTACTCCAGCTCGACGAGACAGGGCGGGTTGGGCGATCCGGCGCCAACCGCAAGGATGCCCCCCATGCCGGCGGCAGACAGGTCGCCGCTGTGCCAGACGCGGGCCGACAGGCCGCATTCCTCAGCGATCTGGACGGCACGGCTGGCCATCACCTCCGGGGTGACCTCGCTCGCGCGGGCATCGACGAGGTCGCGCGCCAGGGCGGTGGCTCGGGCATCGACGAGCGCCCGGGAGCGGGCGTCCTCGAGGTCGAGGCCGTGCGGCAGTCCAGTCAGATGGACACGTGCCGCCGCCGCAGCCGTCGGGCCGCCGAGTCCATCGATCAGTCCCAGGACGGCCAATCGAAGCGCCCGCTCGGGTGGCACGCGGGTGTCCCAGAGCACGGTGAGGTCCACCAGTGTGTCCTGCGAACGGGCCCACTTGTGGGTCCGCAGCGAGCGACCCATCAGCCTGGACCAACGGTGGATCTCTTCGCAGACCGAGTCGAGTCCGGTGTCGTCACGGTCGCGCCATGCAGGGGACGGGACGTGCAGGACCGTGTGGGCCCCGTCGCTGATGAGGTGCTCGGGAAGGCCATCTGCGGCGACGACCACCCGAAGGGCCCCCTCGCCGCACCGAGCGGCGGTCCCAGGGACGAGCGAGATCGCGGTCTCCATGCAGGTCCACCTTCCGTCCTCGGGATGCACTGGCGACACGACTGCAGAGCATCCTTGGGCCGCCCTCGAGGGCACGGTGCCCGCAGCCCATCGGTCCGCCTCGTGGCTGGGCCGCCCGCACTGTCACTTGGATCGGCGCTTCCTAACCTGACGGCACCCGGACGGAAGGAAGCAACAGTGGGTCAGCAACGCGTCTCGATGGACATCGGCGGCACCTTCACCGACGTCATTACCTATGACGAGGAACTGGGAAGTTATCGGGCGGGGAAGGCCTCGACCACCCCTCACGACCTGACCGAAGGCGTCGTGGCTGCCCTCGGCTCGCTGGTCGAGGACCCGGCAGACATCTCCTTCCTCGTGCACGGCACGACCCAGGGACTCAATGCCTTTCTCACGCGCCGCGGTGAGCGAGTGCTCCTGCTCGCCACCGAGGGGGCGAGCCACCAGCTGCACATCGCGCGCGGACCGCGGTGGCGGCTTTACGACCTGCATTACCGGAAGCCGGAGCCACTCGTCCCGCTTACCGACATCGTCCCCATCCCCGGCCGATTCTCCGCCGAGGGCGAGGAGATCGTGCCGCTCGACGAGGAGGCCGTCCGGCACGCGGCGGTTCGGGCACGGGCCGAGGGCATCACGGCGATCGCCGTCGGCTACCTCTACAGCTTCCGGTCTCCGGAGCACGAGCTGCACACCCGTGAGATCCTCCGAGAGGAGCTGGGCCCGGACGTGACGATCAGCCTCTCCCACGAGGCGGCGCGGGAGTGGCGCGAGTACGAGCGAAGCTCGTCCGCCACCATCGAGGCCTACACGGGACCGGTCGTCCGTCGCTACCTGACCCGGCTCGAGGAGGAACTCGACCGGCGAGGGCTCGCGGTGCCGCTTCACGTCATGCAGTCCTCCGGTGGCATCCTGACGGTCGAGTCGGCCCGGCAACGACCGCTGCAGACCCTGCTCTCCGGCCCGGTCGGTGGCGCCATGGGCGGCGTCGCGCTCGGGGAGATGCTCGGCCGCGCCAACCTGATCTGTGTCGACATGGGTGGCACGTCCTTCGACGTCTCCCTCGTCGTCGACGGGGAGCCGGACGTGACTCCGGAGACGCACCTCGAAGGCCTGCCGATCCTCATGCCAGTGGTGAACATCCACACTGTAGGCGCCGGCGGTGGGTCGATCGCCTGGCTCGAGCAGGGGGGTCTGCGCGTGGGGCCACAGTCGGCCGGCGCCTCTCCGGGCCCGGCCTGCTACGGCCGCGGCGGTACCGACCCAACGGTGACCGATGCCAATCTGGTCCTCGGTCGTGTCGACCCGGCCTGGTTCGCCGGGGGCCAGATGGATCTCGACCTCGAGGCCGCCCGGACCGCCGTGGCCGAGCTCGGTGGGCAACTCGGACTTGCGCCCGACGCCATGGCCGAAGGGATCTGTGATGTCGCGAACGCGAAGATGGCGCAGGCCATCCGCACCATCACGGTCGCCCGTGGGATCGAGCCGCGCGACTTCACCCTCGTGGCGTTTGGCGGCGCCGGGCCGATGCACGCTGCCTTTCTGGCACAGGAACTGGGGATCCGCGACGTCGTGATCCCCAGCTTCCCGGGCGCCTTCTCGGCCTGGGGAATGCTACAGACCTCCATCCGGACCGACGAGGCGGAGGCCTACTTCTTCCGGGACGAGGACCTTGACCGCGCGGACCTCTCCGCCCACCTGGCGGCCATGGAGGACCGGGCGCACGACTTTCTCGCACACGAGGGCGTCCCGAATGAGGCGCGCAGCGTGGCACATGCCCTCGACGTCCGCTATGTCGCCCAGGAGTACACGCTGACGGTTCCCCTGGTCGGCGCCGAAGAAGCCGGCGATCCGGAGTTCCTGCCTGCGCTGGCTGACCGCTTTGCGCACATGCACGAGGGCCGGTTCGGACATGCCAATCCAGGCGCGCCGATCGAGATCGTCACACTCCGCACGACCGGTTTCGGAGATCTCGGCCGAGCCAAGCCCGCAGCACCAGAGATCGTCGCTGACGCCGCGCCGCGGTCGACTCAGCACGTCGTCTTCGGCGGGCGCCGACAGCCCGCCACCGTGGTCCGACGCTCGGGACTTGCCCCCGGCGACCACCTACCGTCGCCGGCCGTCGTCCTCGAGGAGACGGCAACGACCGTCGTGCCGCCCGGCTTCCTCGTGGCGGTGGATGACTACGGCAACCTCGTTCTGACCCAGGAGGCAGCGCTGTGAGCGCCCAGACCGACCCCGTGACCGTCGAGATCATCCGCAACGCGCTCTCATCGGCAGCCGATGACATGAACGCCTCGCTGATCCGGTCCGCCTACACCCCCGTCATCTACGAAGGCGGTGACTGCGTCGTCGCCCTACTCGATGATCAGCACCAAGTGCTCGGTCAGTCGGCGGGGTTGCCGATCTTCCTTGGCAATCTCGAGACGTGCACGATCGCGACCGAGGAGACGTTCGGCCGCGACGTCTGGCAGCCCGGTGACGTCTGGATTCTCAACGACAGCTACCTCGGTGGCACCCACCTCAACGACGTGACGATCTTCGGTCCGGTCTTCGTCGACGAGACCCTCATCGGCTTCACGGCCTCCCGCGCACACTGGATCGACGTGGGGGCCAAGGACCCCGGCGGATCGATGGACTCGACCTCGATCTTCCAAGAGGGCCTGCGGCTCGGGCCGCAGAAGCTCGTCGAGCGGGGCCGGCCCGTGCACGCCGTCATGGACACCATCGCGCGCAACGTCCGCTTCCCCTACCCGACCACCGGTGACATGCACGCGATGATCGCCTGCATCGAGATGGGGCAGACCCGCCTGGCCGAGATCGTCGACCGCTTCGGGCTCGAGACCGTGCGTGCGGCCCGGGACGACATCTTCGAGCAGACCGAGAGGTTCGAGCGCGCCGCGATCACAGCCATCCCCGACGGCGTCTATGAGGCAGAGGGCTTCCTCGACAACGACGGGATCGACCTCGAGACGCCGATCCGCGTGCACCTGCGCATCACGGTCGCCGGCGACTCGATCGACTTCGACGTGCGCGAGTCTGCCGACCAGACCGTGGGTCCGGTCAACTGTGGTGTGGCGCAGACGATCTCCGCCTGCCGGGTCGGCTACAAGCTGCTCATCAGTCCGGATGTGCCCGGCAACGGCGGCTCGTTCCGCCCGATGACCGTGCAAGTCCGCGAGGGGTCGATATTCGGCGCAGTCGCGCCGGCCGCCTGCCAGTGGTACTTCTCGCACCTCGGCCTGCTGATCGACCTTGTCGCCCAGGCTCTGGCGCCGGCGCTGCCGAGCCGGGTGGCGGCCGCGAGCCACGGCGACTCGATGATCGTCATGCTCGCCGGCCACGATCCGCGGGTGGGACGCGACTACGTCAGTCTCGAGGCGACCCTGGGTGGCTGGGGTGCCTGGCACGGCTCGGACGGCGAGAGTGCCTTGATCAACAACGTCAACGGGTCGCTGAAGGACCTGCCGATCGAGGTGTTCGAGTCTCGCTTCCCGCTGCGCATCCGCGACTATGCGCTGCGCGAGGACAGTGCAGGCGCCGGCCGGTGGCGCGGCGGCGTCGGGGTCGTGCGCGAGTACGAGGCGCTGCACGACTGCACGATCTCCCTGTGGTTCGAGCGCTCCGTCACGCCGCCATGGGGGCTGCAGGGCGGTTCGGCCGGGGTCGGGCCGGAGGTCATCGTCAACCCGGGCACTGCCGAAGAACGGCGCCTGCTCAAGTGCAACGGGCTGCGCCTGCGCCGGGGTGACCGGGTCCGTTGCCTGACGAGCGGCGGTGGCGGGTACGGCGACCCCGCCGAGCGGGACCGCGACGCCGTCGCAGCCGACCTCGCCGCCGGCCTCGTCAGCCGCGACGCCGCCGCGTCCGTCTACCAGCTGCAGCAGGGCTGAGCAGGCGGGTCGAGCGCAAGGAC
>NZ_AWQS01000191.1 GCF_000576575.1 Intrasporangium chromatireducens Q5-1 | reverse complement strand
CCTCGCGCCCGGCGCTGCTCGGCAGCCACGCGCTGATCGCCCTCGCCGGCAGCGCCGTCCTGCTCGTCGTCACCGGCCTCGGTATGGCGCTGAGCTACGGCCGCGCGACCAGCGGGGTGGGTGCCGCGTTGCGTCACCTCATGCCGACGGCGCTGGCACCGATCCCGGCCGTGTGGGTGTGTGTCGGGCTCGCCCTCGTCGTGTTCGGCGCGCTGCCCCGGTTCGTCGTCGTCGCGTGGGCGGTGCTCGCACTGTTCGTCGTCATCGGTGAGTTCGGCCCGATCTTCAAGCTCCCCCAGGCGGTCATCGACGCGTCGCCGTTCGTGCACGCGAGTGTCGCGCCGGGCGGGTCGGTGTCCGGTGCCCCGGTGGTGACGCTGTTGCTCATCGCGGCTGCGCTGGGGATCGCATCGGTGGGCACATTCCGCCGCCGCGACCTGGCGACGCCGTGACCCCCGATCGACAGTGCACCCGTTCCCATCGAGAGTGCAGCAGTTCGCATCGACAGTGCAACAGTTCGCATCGAGAGTGCAGCAGTTCCCATCGAGAGTGCTCCCGTTCCCATCGAGGGTGCAGCAGTCGCGATCGACAGTGCAGCTCTCGAGGCGTCGTGGTGACCCAACTACAGTGACGGCGTGACCTCAGCGATTCCCGGCTTCTGGGCCGTCATCCCCGCCGGCGGGTCTGGCACCCGCCTCTGGCCCCTGTCACGGCGGTCGGCGCCGAAGTTCCTGCTCGACGTGACCGGCTCCGGCCAGTCGCTGCTGCGGGCGTCCTGGGCCCGGCTCGAGCCGCTCGCGGACCACCGGATCCTCGTCGTCACGGGTGCGAGCCACTCCGACGCGGTCCGGCGACAGCTGCCGATGCTGCCGGCGGAGTCCGTTGTGGCCGAGCCGTCCCCCCGGGACTCGATGCCGGCCATCGGCCTGGCTGCTGCGCTCGTCGAGCACCGGGACCCCGGCGCCGTCATCGGGTCCTTCGCCGCTGACCACGTCATCGATGACGAGGCTGCGTTCCACCGGGCGATCCACGAGGCGGTGGCCCTCGCGAGGACGGGCGAGCTCGTCACGATCGGCATCGAGCCGACCGGCCCGGCAACGGGTTTCGGCTACATCCGCGAGGGCGCCGCCCTCGACGTCAGCGGGGCTGAACACGGCCGACGCGTCGAGGAGTTCGTCGAGAAGCCGGACCTGCCGACCGCGGAGAAGTATGTCGAGAGCGGCGAATACCGTTGGAACGCAGGCATGTTCGTCGTCCAGGCGTCGACCCTGCTGGAGTTGCTCGCCCAGCACCACCCCGAGATGGTCGCGACGCTGCGCACCATCGCTGCCGACCCAGACCGTCTGGAGGAGCTGTGGCCCTCCCTCACCAAGATCGCGATCGACCATGCCGTCGCGGAGCCGGCGGCGGCGGCAGGGCGCGTCGCCGTCGTGCCCGCTGACCTCGGTTGGGACGACGTCGGCGACTTCGAGTCGATCGCCGGCTTCTCCGACGGCCACCACGGGCCGGACGGGATCATCGTGCTCGCAGGCACCGACGACATCATCTCCGTCGACGCCACGGGGGTGGTCTCAGCAGGCAGCGGCCGGCTGGTCGCGCTCGTCGGCGTCGAGGACGTCATCGTCGTCGACACTCCGGACGCCTTGCTGGTGACGACCCCGGAGCGCTGCCAGGACGTCAAGAAGGTCGTCACGCAGCTCGCCGAGATGGGCCGCACCGACCTGCTCTGAGTCTCGTCCGCGGGTCCCCGGCAACCAGGGGGGTACAGCGGGAGGTCAGCGGCGCCCGGAACGGGGCTCAGCGGCATACGGCCTTCTCGGGCGCGTCTAACTGGATGGCCGTGAGCGAGCGGGACGGTCTACCGACCCGCTCACCCTCGAACGGACCGTTCGCCGGAGGGGGGTCAGGACGAGGGGCGAAAATGCCTGGGTCAGGCGCGCCTGGAGCGACAAGGCAGCAAGGTGCGCATCATTGAGGTTCCCCCGCGTCCGGGCTTCCGTGAGCAGCTCGGCCACCCGATGCAGGTGATCGACGGCGGGCCGGATGATCTCCGCGCCTGGCTGCTCCAACCAGGCCCTGACCTGGTCGGCGGCCTGGGCGGCCGACAACGGATTGTCGAAGAGCCTCGCCATCGTGCTCAGTCGCGCGCAGGCGAGCACCACGGTCCAGTCGAACAAGACTGACGTTCCTCCGGCCAATGCTTGGTCGAGCCAGCCTCGAGCGTCCTCGTGGTGCGCACTGTCTGCGTTGATCGTTCAACGCCTGCTTGAACGACACAGCCCGCTTGCGCATCCGCTCGCGGATCATCCGCTCGGTGTCGGTGATGCCTTGCTGTCAACGCCCCGTCTCCCGCACGGTATGCCGCTCAGCTCGTCCCAGCACCCGCGGGGTCGCGGCGGGGCCGGCTTCCATGGGCGGCCGGGCGAGTCCCACGACATCGAATAGCCTGTGCGCGTGTCCACCAGTGTCTATCTCGCGTCCTCGGAGGGCATGTCCGGCAAGTCCGCCGTCGCCCTCGGCATCCTCGACCAGCTGAGCCGTCGAGTGGAGCGGGTCGGGGTGTTCCGGCCCATCGTCCGGGCCAAGGACGCCTCGAGCGACCACGTCCTCGAGCTGCTCTTGTCCCGCCTCGACACCGACTTGACCCCCGAGACCGCATCCGCCGTCAACTACGACGACGTGCACGCCGACCCGGAGGGCGCGCTGTCGACGATCGTCGACCGGTTCCACGCCGTCGCCGACGGCTTCGACGCGATGCTCATCATCGGGTCGGACTACACCGACGTCGCCTCCCCCACCGAGTTCGCCTACAACGCACGGATCGCTGCGAACCTCGACGCGCCGATGGTCCTGGTCATCTCCAGCGCCGACCGGACCCCCCACGACGTCGCGACGGCGGCCGAGCTCACCGCGACCGAGGCGGTGGCCCACCACGCGCGCGTCCTCGCCGTCGTGTCCAACCGCGCCGAGCCACAGTCGATCCCGGCCGTCCACGCAGCGCTGACGCGAGCGCTCGGGGACACAGCGGCATACGTCATCCCCCGGTCTGCGGTCCTCGAGGCGCCCACGGTGCGCGACCTCGTGCGGGCCGTGGACGGCACCCTGCTGCACGGCGACGACCGGCTGCTCGACCGCGAGTCTCTCGGCCTGGTCGTCGCGGCGATGACCCTGCCCAACGTGCTCGATCGGCTGTTCGAGGGGTGCACGGTCATCGCCCCCGCCGACCGCGGCGACGTCCTGCTCGGGCTGCTGCTCGCGCACCGCTCCGAGACGCTGCCCACCCCGTCCGGGATCGTCCTCAACGGTGGCTTCGACCTGCCGAAGCCGATCGCCACCCTCGTCGACGGCCTCGACGTCCACGTCCCGGTCGCCACGTGCAGCTCCGGCACGATGGCGACGACCGCGGCCCTGGCCGCCGTGGCCCCGCGGATGACCCGCACCGCCACGCGCAAGATCCAGACGGCACTCACCCTCTTCGACGAGCACGTCGACGGGGCAGCGCTGCTCGCACGGCTCGACGTCACCCCGAGCAGCGTGGTGACACCGCTGATGTTCGAGCACCAGCTGCTCGACCGGGCGCGGGCAGCCGGCAAGCACATCGTCCTGCCGGAGGGCGGCGAGGACCGGATCCTGCGCGCCGCCGACCAGCTGCTGCGCCGCCGGGTCGTCCGGCTCACCCTGCTCGGCGACCCCACGGCGATCCGTTCGCGCGCCAACGAGCTCGGTCTCGACGTCAGCCGCGCTGACCTCGTCGACCCGCAGGACGCCGACCTCCGACGCCGCTTCGCGCAGGAGTATGCCGCCCTGCGCGCACACAAGGGGGTCACCGCCGAGCAGGCCTGGGACGTCGTGGTCGACCCGAGCTACTTCGGCACGATGATGGTCCAGGAGGGCCTCGCCGACGGCATGGTCTCCGGGGCGGTGCACACGACGGCCCACACGATCCGACCGGCGCTCGAGGTGATCCGCACGACTCCGGACGTCACGACGGTGTCCTCGGTCTTCCTCATGTCGCTGGCCGACCGGGTCCTCGTCTACGGCGACTGCGCGGTGATTCCCGACCCGACCGCGGAGCAGCTCGCCGACATCGCGATCTCGTCCGCCGCGACGGCGCGTCAGTTCGGCATCGAGCCCCGCGTCGCGATGCTGTCCTACTCGACCGGGTCCTCGGGCACGGGCGCGCACGTCGACAAGGTGCGCCAGGCCACCGCGCTCGTCCGCAGCCGGGCCCCTGAGCTGTCCGTCGAGGGACCGATCCAGTACGACGCGGCTGCGGACGCAGCGGTCGCCGCGACGAAGCTCAAGGACAGCCCGGTCGCCGGGCGGGCCACGGTCTTCGTCTTCCCCGACCTCAACACCGGCAACAACACCTACAAGGCGGTTCAGCGCACGGCCGGCGCCGTCGCGATCGGACCGGTCCTCCAGGGGCTCCGCAAACCGGTCAACGACCTGTCCCGCGGCGCCCTCGTGTGCGACATCGTCAACACCGTCGCCATCACGGCGATCCAGGCGGAGGGGGTGGCGTCGTGAGCGCCGATCCGCGTGTGGACACGACCGAGGAACAGGGGAGTCCCGGAGTGCGGGGCAGCGGCGTGGCCGAGGGCATGGCCTCCGTCGTCCTCGTCATCAACGCCGGGTCGTCGTCGCTGAAGTACGAACTGCTCGAGGCCGAGTCGGGCACGACCTACGCCACCGGCCTGATCGAGAAGATCGGCGAGTCCACCTCCCACGGGCGTCATACCTCCGATGACACCACGGCCGAGCGGGAGGGGTCGTGCCCCGACCACGCCACGGCGTTCGAGTGGCTCGTCGAGGCCTTCCACGACAACGGACCCGACCTCGACGACGTCGCCCTCACCGCGGTGGGACACCGGGTGGTCCACGGCGGCGCCCACTTCACAGCCCCGAGCCTGATCACCGACGAGGTGATCTCGGAGATCGAACGGCTCATTCCCCTCGCCCCCCTGCACAACCCCGGCAACCTCGAGGGCATCCGCGTCGCCCTGGCGAAGTTTCCCGAGACGCCGCAGGTCGCCGTCTTCGACACGGCCTTCCACCAGACGCTGCCGCCGGCCGCCTACACCTACGCGATCCCGAAGGCCTGGCGGGTCGACCACCGCATCCGCCGCTACGGCTTCCACGGCACCTCCCACGCCTACGTCTCCCGGCGCACCGCGCAGCTGTGCGGCCTGCCGCTCGACGAGGCCAACGTCATCGTCCTGCACCTCGGCAACGGGGCGAGCGCGACTGCGGTCGCCGGCGGGCGCAGCGTCGACACGTCGATGGGCCTCTCGCCCCTCGAGGGCCTCGTCATGGGGACCCGGCCGGGCGACCTCGACCCGTCCCTGCCGGCCCACCTCGCCCGCGCCGGCCTCGCCCTCGAGGACTACGACCGGGCGCTCAACAAGGACAGCGGCCTGAAGGGGCTCGTCGGCACGAACGACTTCCGGGAGCTGACCGACCTCGTCGCAGCCGGGGACGAGGAGGCCGTCCTGGCGCTCGGCGTCGTCGCCCACCGGCTCAAGAAGTACATCGGCGCGTATGCCGCCGTGCTCGGTCGCGTCGACGCCCTCGCCTTCACGGCGGGCGTGGGAGAGCACAGCCCGGTCCTGCGTGCGGCCGCCCTGACCGGCCTCGAGCGCCTCGGGATCGAGCTCGACGGGGACGCGAATGCCGCGGCCACCTCGGGTGAGCACCTGATCTCGACCGCGGACAGCCCGATCGCCGTGTGGGTGGTGCCGACCAACGAGGAGCTCGAGATCGCCCGCCAGGCCGCCGCCCTCATCGCGGCGGGGGCAGTCCGGTAGCCCTCAGTCGCGGCCGTAGATGTCGCGCGTGTAGACCTTGTCGACGACATCGGCCAGCTCGTCCGCGTGCCGGTTCGCCACGATGACGTCGGCCTCGCGCTTGAACTCCTCCAGGTCCCGCACCACCCGCGACCGGTAGAACTCGTCGGCCTCGAGCGTCGGCTCGTAGACGATGACCTCGACGCCCTTGGCCTTGATCCGCTTCATGATTCCTTGGATCGAGGAGCTGCGGAAGTTGTCCGACCCGGCCTTCATGACGAGGCGGTACATCCCCACCACCCGGGGGTGCCGGTCGAGGATGTCGAACGCCACGAAGTCCTTGCGCGTCGCGTTGCTGTCGACGATCGCCTGCATCAGGTGCTGCGGCACGTTGCGGTAGTTGGCGAGCAGCTGCTTCGTGTCCTTCGGCAGGCAGTAGCCGCCGTAGCCGAACGACGGATTGTTGTAGTGCGTGCCGATCCGGGGGTCGAGCCCGACGCCCTCGATGATGCCCTTCGTGTCGAGGCCGTGCCGTGCGGCATACGTGTCGAGCTCGTTGAAGTACGCGACGCGCATGGCGAGGTAGGTGTTGGCGAACAGCTTGATCGCCTCGGCCTCGGTCGACTGGGTGAACAGCACCGGCACGTCGTCGTCCGCGGCGCCCTCGACGAGCAGCTCGGCGAACTGCTTCGCCTCGGCGGTCGTGTCGCCGACGATGATCCGGCTCGGGTGCAGGTTGTCCCACAGCGCCCGCCCCTCGCGGAGGAACTCGGGCGAGAAGATGATCGACGCCCCGGGGTGCTGGTCGCGGACCTGCTTGGTAAACCCAACGGGGACGGTCGACTTGATGACGATCGTGGCGCTGGGCTGGTGCGTGACCACGTCGCCGATGACGGACTCGACGGACGACGTGTCGAAGAAGTTCGTCTGCGGGTCGTAGTCGGTCGGCGTCGCGACGACGACGAAGTCGGCGCCGGCATACGCGTCGGCCGGGTCCAGGGTGGCGCGGAGGTTGAGGCCGCCGCTCGCGAGACACTCCTCGAGCTCGGCGTCGATGATCGGCGAACGCCCCTCGTTGACGAGCTGGACCCGCTCGGCGGACAGGTCGAGCGCGACGACCTCGTTGCGCGCGGCAAGGATGGCGGCATTGGACAGGCCGACGTACCCGAGGCCCACGACAGTGATCTTCACAGGCACAGGGTAGAGGTATGCCGCTCAGCTGGCTTCCGTCCGACCCGCTGGCTCACGCTCAAGGAGGGTTCTCACGCTGGCGCTGCGGTCGGTCCCCCGACCGCCGGGAGGCTTCTTCACGGGCAGGCGCGGGGGGCATCCGTGTGAGCAGGTTCCCTGACGGCCGAGGACGACCAACCGAGCCGCACGATAACGACTAATGGGCCGCTTCGGACGGTTTCGGGCAATTTCGGGACCTTTGTGACGGATGGGACGGAGTGGCCCCTCGACGGGTAGTGGCCCTTGTCGGTTGGTGGCCCTTCGTCGGTTGGTGGC
>NZ_AWQS01000190.1 GCF_000576575.1 Intrasporangium chromatireducens Q5-1 | reverse complement strand
GGCCGCGCTCGTCGGCGCCGCGCTCGCCGCCGCGGCGGCGCTGGCCCAGACCAGTCTGGTCGTGCGCGCCGGGCTGCACGGCTCGAAGCGGGCCGAGCTCTACCTCAGTGCTCTTGTGGCAGTCAGCGTCGTCGGCGCGGTGCTCGGGCTCGTCGTCGGCCGGGCGGTGACGCGCGGGCGGCCCGGCGCGCGGGCCGTCGGGCTGGCCGTGCTCAGCGTCCTGCTGACCGGCTGGCTCGGATTCCTCCTGCTCGTCCAACGGTCGATCGGCAGCACGCTCTGGCAGGGCGTGTTCACCGCGATCCCGTGGGTGACCGCTGTCATCGCGGGGCTCGGGCTCGCACTCTGCCCGCCGCGCTCCCGACGCGCGGTCCTCGCCTGGCTGGCCGCTCTCCTCGTCGTCTGGGTCGGGCCGGCCCTGCTCGCCGCCGGCGGCTATGTCGCGGGCTCGAGGGCGATGCTGTCGAGCTCCCCGCCGAGCGAGTGGCTGGACGCGGGCTGGGACGTGCTGCGGGCTGCGCTCCTGCCGGCCAACCACGCCCGTTGGCCGTTCGTGCTCACGATCCTTGTCGGACTCGTCGGGCTGCTCCCGGGCGTGGCCGGCTCGGCAACGAAGGACCGCGCCCGTACGGTTGACCCGTGACCTCCACCGCACGACGCCGCTCCGTCGCGCTCGCCCTCGTCGCCGTCCTCGGCACCGCATCGACGAGTGCCTGCTCGATGTTGGACCAGCCGCCGACGCCGGACGGGGCGGTGCAGGCCCTGGCCGACGGGCTCGCAACCGCCGACCTCACCGCGGTGCCGCTCAGCGGTGCCAGCCCGGCCGACGCCACCGCCTTCGTCCAGAAGGTCTACAAGGGCATGGGCAAGAACCGTCCGGGCGTGACGGTCACGAAGGTGACGCAGGCAGAGGGGGCCGAGACGGCGACCGCGACCCTGGTGACCCAGTGGGACGTCTCGAAGTCGCCGAAGGACTGGCGCTACCAGACCAACGTGCCGCTCACGCTCGTCGACGGCAGGTGGCGGGTCACGTGGTCACCGGCCCTCGTCGCGCCGGAGCTGAAGCGGGACGAGGTGCTCTCCCTCGTCACGAAGTGGCCCAAGCGGGCCGACATCGTCGCCGCCGACGGCGCACCCCTCATGACCGAGCGTGAGGTCGCCGTCGTGGGCATCGACAAGACCCGGGTCACCGGGGCCGCGGTCAAGGACTCGGCGACCAAGCTGGCCAAGGTGCTCGGGATCGACGCGGGCGGCTACGCCGGCCGGGTGGCGGCGGCCGGCGCACAGGCGTTCGTCCCGGCGCTGACGCTGCGCACCACGGACCCCACCCTGACGAAGAACACCACGGCGATCGACGCGATCAAGGGCGCCTCGCGGCTGCCCCGGATGATGGTGCTCGGCCCGAGCCGCACCTGGGCCGCCCCGATCCTCGGCAGCGTGGGCGAGGCGACCGCCGAGCAGATCCAAAAGTCCAAGGGCACGCTCGAGGCGGGCGACGAGGTGGGCCAGTCGGGGCTCGAGCTGCGCTACGACGAGCAGCTGCGCGGCGCTCCCGGCCTCGCGATCCAGGCGCTGACGAAGGGCGCCGACGGCAGCACCACGGACAAGCGCGAGCTCTATGCCGAGCTGTCCACCGACGGCACCCCGCTGCGGCTCACCCTCGACCAGGCCGCGCAGACGGCGGCCGAGAAGGCCCTCGCGGGACAGACCAAGCAGCCGACAGCCCTCGTGGCGGTCCGTGTGTCGACGGGTGAGGTCGTCGCCGCCGCGATCGGGCCGGCCGCCAACGGCGCGCCGCTGGCGCTGGCCGGGCGGAAGGCCCCGGGCTCCACCTTCAAGCTGGCCAGCTCGCTCGCACTCGTGCGCAAGGGGGCGAGCGCCGACACGAAGGTCCCGTGCACCGACACGCTGACCGTCAACGGTCGCAAGTTCGGCAACTACTCGCACTATCCCAAGGACAAGCTCGGCGACATCACGCTCGCGACCGCGCTCGCGTTCTCGTGCAACACGGCGTTCATCAGCCAGTACCAGAAGGTGTCCCAGCAGGACCTCATCTCGGCGGCACACTCGCTCGGCATCGGCGAGAGCCTCGACCTGCCGTGGACCGGTTTCCTCGGCTCGGTCCCGGACACGAAGGACGTCGTCGAGCACGCGGCCTCGTTCATCGGGCAGGGCCGGGTCGAGGCCTCACCGCTCGCGATGGCGGTCGCGACGGCCTCGGTGATGCGGGGCCAGACGGTGCGGCCCAGGCTCATCGCCGACGAGCCGCGGCTGCCCGCTCCGGACGTGCCGCTGCAGCCGAAGGAGGCCGAGGTGCTGCGCACCGAGATGCGGGCGGTCGTCAAGGAGGGCTCCGGCCGGGTGCTCCAGCAGGTGGGTGTGGAGTTCGCCAAGACGGGTACCGCAGAGTTCGGCACGGACAATCCGCCCAAGACGCACGCCTGGATGGTGGCGGGGCGGGGGGACCTTGCGATCGCCGCCTACAACGAAATCGGACCCAGTGGTACGACAGATGCAGCACCCTTCATCATCAGCTTCCTCAAGGACTACGACGCACCCTGATCCGGCGTGCGAAGTGGGACGGATGGCCGGATGATGGGACCCATGGTTCGTAGGGGGCTCGCCATGGGGCTGTCCGTCGGGGTCCTCGGTCTGGGTGGCTGCGGCGTGACGTCGGACGCGACCGGCTCGACGCCGGCGCCCGGGGCGCCCCTCGGCGTCACCACGACGACCCCCGGCACCCACACGGCCGCCGGCTCGCCGGGGCTCGACCGACCGACGGCCGACCCGACCGGCCCGACCTTCCCCCTCACCCTGCGGCGGACCGGCGGCATCGCCGGCTTCCACGACACGGTGGTGCTCAACGCGAACGGCACCCTGTCCGTGGACACCGACACGATCCACGGCCGCACCTGCACCCTCGACAAGGCGACCCGCAACAGCCTGCTCGTCGCCCTGTCGACCCTCCGGCTCGGTGGACCGCAGTCCGATGCGCCGTCCCCCGAGGCCTCCGAGACGAGCAGCAACCCGATCACCATCACAGTGACCGACGTGCACCACCGGCTGGTCGACCTCGACGACCCGTCCCTGGGCGAGATCCGCAACCGGGTGTCCGCCCTCGTCGCCGACGTGACGCTGAGCGGGCCGTCGTCGACCCGGTGCACGACCCCGACCGCGTAGGGCCACGTCCCGTCCGAGGGGGACGAGCAGGAGGGCCGGTATGCCGCCGAGCTCGCTCAGCGGCATACCGGCCCTCGGGCGCGGGGCTGGGACTCAGCCCTGCGCGCTGATGTCGTCGACGACGAAGCTCGTCTGGTAGAGCGAGTCCTCGTTCATCGTGAACTTCAGCGTCACGGACTTGCCCTTGTAGGCGGACAGGTCGACGGACACCTGCTGGTAGGCGTTGGTGGCCGACAGGTTCGAGTAGCTCTTGACCGTCGTGCCGTTGAGGCTGACGGCCAGCTTGTCGTAGGCATAGGTCCGTGTCGACTCGGAGGTGTCGATGCGGATCCAGTAGGTCAGCGTCGGGGACGTCGCCGTCGAGGGGACGGTGAAGGCCTGCTGCTCGTACTCCGAGGTGGTCCGGCCGTTGCCGCCGAGCCACATCTTCCACGAGCCGCTGTGCGGGGGGCGACCGGTGTTGTTCGTGATCGGCCCGCTCGTTCCGGTCCAGCCGGTCTGCCCGGACTCGAGACCGCCGTTGGTGACCCAGTTGCCACCGCTCGGCGGCGGCGGAGTGCTGCCGCCGCAGGTCTCCGAGGTGGCCGCGACGCTGATCGCCGAGAAGGCGTCGGCGACCGCGGCGCACTCCGCGCTGCTCGTGCCGTAGAGGTCCTTGGCCGCCTTGATCGCACCGGTGCGGGCCGCGGCGTAGGTGCTCGACGAAGTCAGGTAGGTCGAGAGGGCGCGGTACCAGATCTTCTCGACCTTCTCGTGGCCGATGCCGGTCAGGGACGAGCCGTTGCAGGTGGGGCTGTTGTAGCTGACGCCGTTGATGGTCCTGGCGCCCGACCCGTTCGAGGCGAGGAAGTACCAGTGGTTGAGCGGCCCGGAGGAGTAGTGCGGGTCGAGGCCGCCGAGGCTCGAGCTCCAGCAGTCCTTGGAGGAGCCGTCCTTGCTCGGCTTGTCCATGTAGCGCAACGGCGTGCCGTTGCCGTTGATGTCGATCTCCTCGCCGATGAGGAAGTCCGGCGTGTCGCTGCTGTTGTTCGCGTACCACTCGACGGCCGTGCCGAAGATGTCCGACGTCGCCTCGTTGAGGCCGCCCGACTCACCGGAGTAGGTGAGGTTCGCGGTGTTCTCGGTGACCCCGTGGCTCATCTCGTGCCCCGCGACGTCGAGCTCGACGAGCGGGTGCTGGTTGCTCGCGCCGTCTCCATAGGTCATCTGGGTGCCGTCCCAGAACGCGTTGACATAGCTGTTGCCGTAGTGGACCCGGGACCGGGCGCCGGTTCCGTTGTTCCAGATGCCGGCCCGCCCCAGCACGTTGTTGTAGTAGTCGTAGGTCTTCTCCGCGCCGTAGTGCGCGTCGACCGCAGCGGACTGGCGGTTGCTCTGGCTGCCGGTGCCCCACACGTCGTCGGTGTCGGTGAACGTCGTGCCGGTCCCGCTCGTCCTGTTGCCCAGGTCGGTCGTGTAGTTGCCGCGCGAGTCCTTGAGCGAGTAGCTGCCGGAGCTGCCCGTGGTGCCGAGGCTGACCGTGCCGACGAAGATGCCGTTGCCGGTGCCGTTCTTGATGTCGTCCCACGACTGGAGCGTCGCGCCGGTCGTCGCGTCGACGATGGTGTGGACGCGGCTCGGCGTCTGGTCGGCGCGCACCCCTTCCGTGACGACCTCGTAGGCCAGCCGGGGACCACCGTCGGTCATGAAGATGACGAGCTCACCGGGCGAGGCCTGCTCCCGCTGCGCGTGCGAGGCGGCCAGGCCCGCGCTCCGGGCGGCCGCCGCCGAGACGGTCGGGGTGAGCGTGTTGGGAGCGACGGAGGCCCGGTCGTGGTTGTACGTCACGCTCCTGACCGCGCCCGTGGCGTCGCGGTGCGAGACGAGGTCGCCCCCGACGACGCGCAGCCCGTTGTAGGTGCGCTCGTACCGGACGTGGGTCGCCCCGTCCTTGTCGTGGACGACGGATCGGACGATGAGCTTTTCGCCCGAGGCGGCGCTGCCGCCCTGGCCGGCGAGAGCCGGCACGGCTGGCGCGGCGGCCAGCGCAACCGCGAGGAGACCAGCAGTCCCCGCGCCGGAGGTGAGTCGGTTCAACTTCTGCTCCTTGTCGTCGGGCCCGTCTCGTGGGACGAGATGCCGCGGGCCGATGAGCGAAAGTCGCAGGCGGGGGGAAATGCGGTCAACCGGGCTGGAGAAGACTTTGCGAAGTGCATACGAGACTGGGGGCAACGGGGCGCGCCTCTTGACGGTTTCTTGACGCAACTCCCAGCAACCGGGGGCGCCCGGCGACCCGCCGCGGACCGGCGGCCCTCATATACTCCGCATGTCCACCGCCGCTCCGAGCGGGGGTGGTGCTCGAAAAATGGGCACGCAGCCGCCCGACGGGTCGACGACGACCGGGACGGGTGAGCGAGACACATACGGCCTCACCACCCGTTCGCATCTCGCCGCTGAGGAGCGTCCCCATGCCCACGGTCTCCACCCACGTCGCGATCACCCTTGCCGCCCACGTCGACCACGTCTTCGGGCTCATGGGCAACGGCAACGCCTGGTTCCTCGACGCCCTCGAGCGCCGGACGACAGCAACCTTCACCGCCGTGCGGCACGAGGCGGGCGCGGTCGTCGCCGCCGATGCCTACCACCGCGCGTCCGGGCGGCTCGCCGCGGCGACCGCGACGTACGGCGCCGGCTTCACCAACACCCTGACCGCGCTCGCCGAGGCGGTGCAGGCGCGGGTCCCCCTCGTGCTGGTCGTCGGCGACGAGCCGACCTCCGGGCGGCGGCCCTGGGACGTCGACCAGATCGCGCTCGCCTCGGCGGTCGGAGCGCGGACCTACACGGTGGGACGCATGGACGCGGCGGCCACCACGGTCATCGCGGTCGAGCACGCGCTGACCTACCGGGTGCCGACGATCCTCGCCATCCCGTATGACGTCGCCACCGTCGAGGCGGGACCGGTGCCGACGGCTCCGCACCCTCGCCTGCCCGCCCCGCTCGCGCCGCAGGGCCCGTTCGCGCAGGCCGCCCTCCGGGAGCTCGCCGTTGCGCTCGCCTCCGCGAAGCGCCCGCTCCTGCTGGCCGGACGCGGAGCCTGGGTTTCCGGTGCCGGCGAGGCCCTCGGGGCGCTCGCCGACGCCACGGGCGCCCTCACCGCGACGACGGCGCTCGGCCGCGGCGTCTTCCCGGCCACGGAGTACGACCTGGGCGTCTCCGGCGGGTTCGGGGCGGAGGGCGCCATGCAGCTGGTCCGCGAGGCGGACCTGGCCGTGGTCTTCGGCGCCGGGCTGAACCAGTTCACGATGCGCTTCGGGGAGCTGTTCGCGCCGGGCACGCGCATCGTGCAGGTCGACGTCGCACCGGCCGCGACGCACCCCCACGTCAGCGGCTTCATCCGCGGCGACGCGGCGGTCGTCGCCCGCCAGCTCGTCGCGGCGCTCGACAGCCTCGGTGCGCAGCCGTCCGGCTGGCGGGAGTCGGTCGACGTCGAGGGCCTGCACGAACGGGAGCTGGGCGACGAGCTGGCTGCCGACGGCCGGCTCGACCCGCGCGCGGTGGCGCACCGCATCGGCGAGCTCCTGCCCGAGGACCGGGTCGTCGTCTCCGACGGCGGCCACTTCATCGGGTGGGCCAACATGTACTGGCCGGTCGCGTCTCCGGACCGGATGATGATGGTCGGCACGGCGTACCAGTCGATCGGCCTCGGCTTCCCATCCGTGCCGGGCGCCGCCCTCGCGAAGCCCGACTCGACCGTCGTGCTCACGACGGGTGACGGCGGCGGCCTGATGGCGCTGGCCGACCTCGAGTCGGCCGTGCGGGTGGCGGGCGGCCGCGGGCTGGCCGTCGTGTGGAACGACGGTGCCTACGGCGCCGAGGTGAACCTCTACGGCCTCAAGGGCCTGGCGGAGGGACCGATGCTCATCTCGGACGTCGACTTCGCGGCCCTCGCCGAGGCGGTCGGCGCCGAAGGGGTCGTCGTGCGGCGCCTGGCCGACCTCGACCGGCTCGGCCGGTGGGCCGGCGAGGACCCGGCCACCCGCTCGTTCCTGCTGCTCGACTGCCGGGTCTCGACCACCGTCATCGCGCCGTACCAGCAGGAGATCATCCGGATCAACTCCTGACCCGCCCCACCCGTCGAAGGGCCAC
>NZ_AWQS01000189.1 GCF_000576575.1 Intrasporangium chromatireducens Q5-1 | reverse complement strand
CCCCGCACCCTGACCGAGGACGGTCCCCATGAGCACGAGCACGCAGCCAGCCGCCGCGACGATCGCAGAGTCGCCACCCCGCGTGGAGATGCGCGGCATCCGCAAGTCGTATGGCGCTCTGGATGTGCTCAGGGGGGTCGACCTGACGATTGCCCCCGGCGAGGTCATCGGCCTCGTCGGGGACAACGGGGCCGGCAAGTCGACGCTCATGAAGATGCTCGCCGGCGCGGAGACCCCGGACCGCGGCGAGATCCTCGTGGACGGCGAGGCCATGACCGGCTCCGGCCCGCGTGCGGCACGCGCCCACGGCATCGAGATGGTCTACCAGGACCTCGCCCTGTGTGACCACCTCGACGTGACCGCGAACCTCTTCCTCGGACGCGAGAAGTTCAACTCGCTCACGCGCCGTCTCGACACCGACCGGATGCACGACGAGGCCGCCGATGAGCTGCGCAAGCTGCACATCCGCATCACCAACACCCGCCAAGAGGTGGGGAACATGTCCGGCGGACAGCGGCAGGCCATCGCGATCGCGCGCGCCGTGACGTTCGATCCCAAGGTCCTCGTCCTCGACGAGCCCACCGCGGCCCTGGCTGCGAAGGAGGTGGAGATGGTCCTCCAGCTCATCAAGGACGTCTCCGCCCGGGGCGTCTCGGTCGTGCTCATCACGCACCGCCTCCAGGACCTCTTCGAGGTGGCCGACCGCTTCGTCGTCCTCTACGAGGGGACGATCCACCAGGAACTCGACCCAGCCAAGACCGATCTGAGCGGACTCGTCACCGCGATGATGGGGAAGTGAGACGACGTTGACCACCGTGAGCAAGCCCTACCGTCTCTCCCGCGGCGCCCGCAGCGAGTTCATCGGCCGACACTTTGGAGTGCTGTCCATCAGCGTGGTGTTCGCAGCCCTCTTCATCTTCTTCAGCGCCCGAGCCGACGCCTTCCTCACCGCAGAGAACCTGGTCAACGTGGCCCGGCAGATTGCCCCCACGGTGGTCGTCGCGATGGGCATGACCTACGTCATCACGACCGGGGCGATCGACCTCTCGGTCGGGTCCATCGTCGGCCTGACCGCCTCCGCGCTGGCGATCTTGGCCAAGACAGGAAACCCCGTCCTCGCCCTCGTCCTGACCCTGCTCATCGGCGCCGCGATCGGTGCCATCAACGGGGCGCTCACGGCATACGGCCGCTTGCAGTCCTTCATCGTGACGCTTGCCGCGCTGACGGCGATCCGGGGTGTCGCCCTCCTCATCACCCAGGGCTACAGCACGCCCATCGAGTCGTCCTTCCTGCTGCCGCTCGGCAACGGCAAGCTGCTCGGCCTCTACACGCCGACCTGGATCGCGATCGCGATCGTCGTCATCGCCTGGTACGTCTTCACCCGCACCCGGTTCGGTCGCTACGTGACGGCGGTGGGCTCGAACGCGGAGTCGCTGCGGCGCTCCGGGGTCGACATCCGACGGATCCAGATGGCCGTCCTCATCATCACCGGCGTCCTGGCGGCCGGTGCCGGCATCATCACGGCCACCCGCCTGGCAAGCGGTTCCTCGAACTCGGGGACCATGTTCGAGCTCGAGGTCATCACCGCGGTGGTGCTCGGCGGGACGAGCCTCATGGGCGGCCGCGGGTCGATCCTCGGCTCGGCCATCGGCGCCCTCACCCTGGGCATCATCAGCAACGGCCTCGTCCTGCTGCGCGTCGACGTCTACTGGGTGCCGATCGTCCAGGGCATCATCCTCATCGTCGCGATCTTCCTGAACAGCAAGCTCTTCGGCAGGCTGGTGAGGTCACGCCGATGACGACCGTCATGACCGTCACCGGGCCTGTCGACTCCGGCGACCTCGGTACGACGCTCACCCATGAGCACATCTTCAACGACGTCAGCTCGTGGTGGACCGAGACGCACTCGCACGGGTGGGACCCGGAGGACTTCGCCGCGCACCCCGTGACCATGGACATCCTGTGGGACCTCAAGCACGACCCGTTCGGCAACCGCCCCAACCTCCGGCTCGACGACGAACCCCTCGCCGTGGAAGAGGTCGGCCGGTACGCCTCCCTCGGTGGCACGACGATCATCGATGCGACCGGTCTAGGTACGGGGCGTGACCTCGCTCGTCTCCAACGGGTGAGTCGGCAGACCGGCGTCCAGATCATCGCCGGCACCGGCTTCTACCTCGACGGGGCCCAGCCGGAGGACGTGAAGGGCCTTGCGCCGGAGCAGATCGCGGAGATCATCGTCCGGGACGTCGAGTCCGGCGAGGACGGCATCCGGCCGGGCATCATCGGTGAGATCGGCGTCGGTGCTGACTTCACGCCGGCAGAACGGGCCAGCCTCGAGGGGGCGCTGATCGCCCAGCGGGAGGTCCACCTGCCCGTCGAGGTCCACCTGCCGGGCTGGTTCCGTCGCGCAAACGAGGTCCTCGACCTGGCCGAACAGCACGGCGTCGACCCGGCGCACATCGTGCTCTGCCACATGGGGCCCTCCGGCGCCGACCTCGACTACCAAGAAGGGCTGCTGCGCCGGGGCGCCTGGGTCCAGTACGACATGATCGGCATGGAGGTCTTCTACGCCGACCAGGACGTCCAGTGCCCCTCTGACGAGGAGAACGCAACCTGGATCTGCCGCCTCGCCGAGCGAGGGCACCTGGGCCGGCTGCTCATCTCCCAGGACATCTTCGTCAAGTCACTGCTGCGCCGCTATGGCGGACCCGGCTACGGCCACATCCAGCAGTACTTCGTCCCCCGTCTGCGTCGCCTTGGCATGACCGAGGCCGACGTGCACCAGCTGTTGACCACCAACCCCCGCACCCTCTTCGATACCGCACAGAAGGAGAACTGACATGGCGCGCGTGCTGCTTGCCGGCGAGAGCTGGATTTCGCAGTCCACCCACTACAAGGGCTTCGACAGCTTCTCGTCGACGACCTTCGAGACTGGGGCCGACCACTTCATCGCCGCCGCCGCCTCCCAGGGCATCGAGGTCGAGCAGATGTATGCGCATGACGTGCCGAGCAAGTTCCCGCGCACCGCCGAGGCCCTGTCGGCCTATGACGTCGTGATCCTCTCGGACATCGGTTACAACTCCTTCGTGCTGCCCAACGAGGTCTGGCTGCGTGGCCAGCGCACCGACAACCCGCTGGTCGCCCTGGCCGAGTGGACCCGCGCGGGTGGCGGACTCATGATGGCCGGCGGTTACCTCAGCTTCCAGGGCTTCCAGGCCCGGGCCAACTTCGCGAGGAGCCCCATCGAGGATGTGCTCCCCGTAGACCTGCTGACCAGTGACGACCGCGCCGAGGCGCCGCAGGGTGCGGTGTGCAAGCTCGTGGCGAACGACCACGAGATCGGCAAGGCGTGGACGGGCGCGGCCCCGCCGCTGCTCGGCTACAACGTCGTGACCCCCAAGGCCGATGCCCAGGTCGTCGCCACGGTCGACGAGGACGTCCTCATCGCCACCCGCGAGGTCGGCGCTGGACGCTCCCTCGTCTGGACCTCCGACATCGGTCCGCACTGGTGCCCCACCGAGTTCCTCGAGTGGGACGGGTTCGCGCCCCTGGTCGGCGCCATGCTGGAGTGGCTCGGCGCCGAGCGGGCTTCCTGATGGCCGGTCTGCCCATCGTCATCGACTGCGACCCGGGGCACGACGACGCGGTCGCCCTGCTCCTCGCAGTCGGTTCCGAGGCTGTCGACCTCAAGGCGGTCACGACCACCTTCGGCAACTGTTCGGTCGAGGACGCGACCCGCAACGCCGTGCAGATCCTCACGCTGGCGGGTACGACGGACGTGCCGGTGGCTCGGGGAGCCGCAGGATCCCTGGACGGCCTGTCGACCCTGGGCAACTACGTGCACGGAGCCAGCGGGCTGGACGGACCTCCCATGCCGGAGCCGGGCTTCGAGGTGACTGGAGGCGACGCGGTCGAGTTGCTGCGGCGGGTCATCGAGTCGAGCGACGAGAAGGTCACCATCGCCGCGACGGGCCCGATCACCAATGTCGCCCAGCTCCTGCTGACCCGTCCGGCAGTGAAGGACGGGATCCGCGAGGTCATCTTCATGGGCGGATCCACCGAGCGCGGGAATCACACGCCGACAGCCGAGTTCAACACCTACGCCGACCCGGAAGCGCTCGACGTCGTGCTCGGCAGCGGGCTGCCCGTCCGGATGGTCGGCCTCAACCTGACGCATCAGGCGCTCGCCAACCCGGAGGTCGTCGAGCGGATGGCCGCGATGGACCACGTGGTCGGGCGCACCTGTGCCGCCTGGATGGGGTTCTTCGGCGCGTCCTACAACCGTGTCTGGGAGTTCTCGGCCCCGCCGGTCCACGACCCCTGCACGATCGCCGCGATCATCCAGCCGGACCTCATCGAATGGCGCGAGGCGTTCGTGGCCGTCGAGCTCGACGGGAGGTGGACCCGGGGCACCACCGTTGTGGACCTCCACCGGCGCTACCCGGAGCAGGAGCCGAACGCTCAGGTCGCCATGACCCTTGACGCCGAGCGCTACTGGGACCTGGTCATCGAGGCGGTCGACCACGTCGGGCGGCGCCGATGAGCAGGATCAGCGTGGTCGGCTCACTCAACGTCGACCTAGGCTATCGCGTCAGGACTCTGCCCGTGCCCGGTGAGACGGTCCTCGCGGGGGACCGCAGCCGGGCCTTCGGCGGGAAGGGCGGCAACCAGGCCGTCACGGTGGCGGTCCTCGGTGCTGACGTCGGCTTCGTCGGCGCCGTCGGTGCAGACGACGCGGGCGAGAGCTACCTCTCCCACCTGCGCCGTCACGGCGTTGACGTAAGCGGAGTCGCGGTGGTCCCGCACGTCGACACCGGCACCGCGATCATCCTCGTGGACGACTCCGGAGAGAACCTCATCGTCGTCGACCCGGGCGCGAACTCGGCGGTCGAGCCCGGTTGGGTCGAGGAGCACGTCAGGGCGGCCGAGCCGGCCGTAGTGCTCGCGCAGCTCGAGGTGCCTGTCCCGGTCCTTGAGAGCATGGCCGCGTCGCTGGCCGCCGACGTCACGTTCGTCCTCAACCCGGCACCGATGCAGGCCGACCCGGACGACCTCGCGAAGCTGTTGCAGCGGGTCGACGTCCTCGTGCCCAACCGCAAGGAGCTGGGACAGCTGGCGCGGACGGCCGAACCGGAGACACTCGCAGAGGTGCAGCGATGCCTGGGTGCCCTGTCATTCGACGGCACCGTCGTCGTCACGTTGGGAGCCGACGGCGCCGTCGTGCGCGAGGTCGGCGGCGAGCCGACCCATCACCCCGCCCTGTCCGTCGATCCCGTCGACACCACCGGCGCCGGGGACGCATTCTGTGGGGCCTTGGCAGTCGGCATCGCCGCGGGCCGCGAGCTGAGTGACGCCGTCCGCCGCGCGATCGAGGTCGCCGGGCGCAGCACGCTGCACCGCGGTGCCCAGCCGACGCAAGCCCCGCTCGAGGCAGACATCGCCGCGGACGGCTCATGACCGGTCGAGTCGAGCAAGCCCGAGCCGTCCAGGACTGGATGGTCGCGCGGCGGCGTGAACTGCACCAGCACCCCGAGGTCGGTCTCGAGCTGCCGTGGACGCACCGCTACGTCGAGGAGTTCCTTTCGGCGCTCGGCTACGACGTCGAGGTCCACCGCGGCGCTGGGTTGACCGTCCGCGTGCCCGGGACCGCCCCCGATGGTATCGTCTCCGTCCTCCGGGCGGACATGGATGCCCTGCCTGTGACCGAGCGAACGGGCCTGCCCTTCCGGTCGCTCGAGCCGGGCGCAATGCACGCGTGCGGACACGACCTGCACATGGCGATGCTCCTGGGCGCCGCGAAGGTGTTGGCCGACTCCGCGCCCCGGCGGGACACCATCCTGGCCTTCCAGCCGGGGGAGGAGTCGGATCGCGGAGCGCTGGCCGTCCTCGAGCACGACAACCTCAAATTCGACGGCGATGCGACCGCCTTCGCCGTGCACGTGCATGCCCTCGCGCAGCCGGGCGCCATCCTCTGCCGTCCCGGCGTATTCATGTCCTTCGGCGACTGGTTCACGATCGAGCTGCGAGGCCCCGGCGGTCACGCGAGCCAGCCCCATCTTGTCGGCAACCCGGTCGAGGCGGGTGCAGCTATCGCGACGGCGCTGCCGCAGCTGGCCGCCGAAATCGGCATCGACGAACACGTCGTAGCGACACCCACCGAGAGCCTGATTGGCAATACGCTCAATGTGATTCCCGCCTCTGGCCGCATCAGGGGAACCATCCGGACCCTAAGCGCGGGCAAGCGACGAGCCCTGATCGAGAGGATGGAGCAGCTTGTCGCCCAGGTCGCGGACAGGTACCTGCTGACAGCGAGGCTCACGATCCACGAGGGCTATCCGGCAGTCGTCAATGACCCCGAGTTCATGGAGCGATTCGAGGGTCGGGTCCGCGAAACGGACCTAGGCGCCCACCTCACGCCCATGGTGGAACCGTCCATGGTCATCGAGGACTTCGCCTACTTCCTACAGCGATGGCCCGGCGGCATGGTGTACCTCGGCGCGAAGGGGCCAGATAACACCTCGTTCAACCACGCGGACGATGTCGTCTACGACGAGGAAGTCCTCTCCGTCGGGGCAGCCCTCTACCTCCTGGCGGCCGATGGGCTCTGATCCGCCCTCGTGCGGGCCTGCGTGATCCACCTGGTCCCGCCACCCTGCGCTACGCGTCCCGGAAGTACTGGGCAGTAACCGAGCTAGTCCAAGGCGTCTCTGCACGCGCCGACGCCTACTCGCCGAACACCCCCACGACTCTCAGGCACGCGGCGCGGATCTATCCGGTTCTCGCCGACCGGCATCGGCGGGCGCCTCGTCCTCGTCGACGGCGCCACCGATGGTGCTGGAGGTGCCCAAGGCAGCTTGCCGGACCAGCAGGACCCGGCCGGGCTCATCGATCGGCAGAGCCGCGACCGTCGGCAACAGGAGCAGGTGGTGCCCGATCTTCGCTCTTGGACGGGCGATGTGCGGGCGACTGGCGTGGCGTCAACCTACGCGCACCTAGCGTACGCGCTCATGCCCGAAACGGGCCGGTAGCCGGGCGGCAGCGGCCCTTCTCGCTTTGGGCTGTGGTCCTCCGGGGGCGCTTCGGGGGCGGCGCGCCGGCCCCGAGCCGTAGCGTCCTTGGGGCGAGGGCTCGTCCCCACGCTCCTGACCAGCATCGATGCGACCAGCTCGACGCGCGACTGTCGCGGAAGAGTACCGCTTTCCCGACCCGTGGCTTTCCGGACAGGGGAGTGGCCACCAGATGGTGGCTGATTCCGGTTCGTTGCGACTGGTGCTGATCAGTGCCCTCGGCCGGATTCGAACCGGCGACCA
>NZ_AWQS01000188.1 GCF_000576575.1 Intrasporangium chromatireducens Q5-1 | reverse complement strand
CGCCGGCCGGAGCGGCGCCGGCCGGGGCGAGCAGCGTGTCGTACCAGAGCTTCGCAGACCGCTCGGCGTCGACACCGAGCGCGACGGAGACCCGGACCGGTGCCTCGCCGTGGGGGTCGTGGGCCAGGTCCCCGCGCCAGTCGCGCCGGTCGACGATCGTCCGGCCGCGGGACCAGGTGCCGGCCAGCTCGACGCGCACCGGCAGCTCCTCGGTGCGGATCAGGGCTGGCTCGACGACGGCGCAGACGGCTCCGGCATCGCCGATCGTCGCCGCCCGCCCACCGAAGCGGTCGCACTGGAAGTGGATGAGTCGGCCGGCCAGCTCGGCGGCGCTGCGGCCGCCGACCGCCACGAGGCGGTCCGCCTGCTCCCTCGTCACGACGGGATCGTAGAAGACGTCGAGGCCGTACATCGTCACCGCGATCCCCAGCTCCTGGCATGCGTCGAGGACGATGGCGGCGGCCTCGGGGTCGTGGAAGACGTTGAACTCGGCGGACGCCGTCGCGTTGCCGACGTGGGCAGCTCCACCCATGAAAACGATCCGCTCGATGCCCGTGGCCGACTCGGGGTGGGTTCGCAGCAGCAGGGCGAGGTTCGTCAGGGGGGCGAGCGGCACGATGGTCACCTTGCGGCCCGACCCGGCCGCCGCTTCGCAGACGTCCCGGAGCAGCTCCACGGCGTGCCGGTGGTCGGCCTGGCGCGGGCTGGCCGGCCAGCCGAGGTCGCCCATGCCGTCCTCGCCGTGCACGTGACGGGCGTCCACCGGCGTCTCGAGAAGGGGACGCGCCGCACCGCGTGCGACGGGAACATCCTGCCGGCCCGCGGCGTCGAGCACGACCAAGGTGTTGCGCACGACGTCCTCGACCGAGGCATTGCCTCCGACACAGGTGACCGCTCGCAGCTCGAGCCGCGGATGCAGCGCGGCGAAGGCGATGGCACAGGCATCGTCGACGCCGGTGTCGACGTCGAGCACGACGGGGAGGGACGCTGCTGTCACCGCGGCAACGTATCGCGTCATCTCGACGAGTCCCCGGCCGGAGCACCAGGGAAAGCGGACGAATACCTGCAAAACGGACAAAACCTCATGAATCGCCTCCTATGCTCGGCGGCGTTGGACCGGCTCAGCCGCCGGCCTCCGCAAGACCTACGTGCCGGTGCGCCGGACGACCGGCGGGTTAGTGTGGCGGGGTGCGTGATTCCCGGCCTCACCACCTTTCGGGGCCAAGGTGTCGGTCGCGCCGTCGCACCGTCTCCTGCCTCGTCGGTATGGCGCTCACCCTGACCGCATGTACGACCCCGCAAGCCCCGGGCCCGTCCGCGGGCCCCTCGGGCCCGGCGACGTCGGAGCCGGTCACCAGCGGCACGGGCACGGCTCCGGCCACCAGCCCGAGCCCCTCATCCACCAGCTCGGCCGCCACGTCCCCGCCGCAGTCTCCCACCGCGTCGACGCCGCCGGCGCCGCCCTCCAGCACGTCCCCGCCCACGTCCTCCTGCGTGACCTCGATCGTCGACCGGCTGACTCCCGCCGAACGGGCCGGCCAGCTGCTGATGGTCGGTATCGACGTCAAGGCCGGCCGCAACAGCCTCGACTCGCTCGTCACCGGCCGCCATCTCGGCGGGGTCGTCCTCCTCGGTGGCTGGTATGACGGCTCGGCCTCCGTACGGTCGACGACGAACCACCTCGCATCGCTCGGCTCGGCCCGAGCGACGGGCGGCCTCGGGCTCCTGCTCGCCGCCGACCAGGAGGGCGGCAACGTGCAGCAGCTGCGGGGTGCCGGCTTCACCCGCATCCCCTCGGCACTCGACCAGGGCACGCTGTCGCCGCGCGACCTCACCGCGGCCGCCACCTCGTGGGGGCGTGAGCTCAAGCGGGCCGGGATCAACGTGAACCTCGCGCCGGTCGCCGACACGGTGCCGAGCAGCATCGGCACCGCCAACCAGCCCATCGGGCGCTGGGGACGTGAGTACGCCCACGACGCCGCCCGAGTCGCGACGATGTCGGTGGCGTTCCTCAAGGGCATGCACGCGGCAGGTGTCGCGACGTCGGTCAAGCACTTCCCCGGGCTCGGTCGGATCACCGGCAACACCGACCTGACGGCCCGCGGCATCACCGACTCGGTCACGACGACGCACGACCCCTACCTCGAGCCGTTCGCCGCGGGCATCGGCGCCGGGACGGACCTGGTCATGGTCGGATCGGCGATCTACAGCCGCATCGACCCGGGCGTGAACGCGGTCTTCTCGCAGCGCATTGTGTCGGGCCTCCTCCGGGACCAGCTCGGCTACCGGGGGGTCGTCATCACCGACGACGTCGGCGCCGCCAAGGCCGTCGCGGCCGTGCCCGCGGGCCAACGCGCGGTCCGCTTCGTCGCCGCCGGTGGCGACATCGTCCTGACCGCGAGGCCTGGGACCGTGCCCGCGATGCACGACGCACTCACGGCGCGGATGCGGACGGACCCCGCCTTCGCCGACCTCGTCGAGGCAGCCGTGACGCGCGTCGTCACCCTCAAGGTCGCGCGGGGCCTGGCGTCCTGCCGGTGACGCAACAGCCGACGAGGGCGGTCAGGTCAGGACCGTCGTCACCGGCATCGACGAGTCGGTCGGCAGGCCGAGATCGCTCGGCTCACGGCCCTTCAGGACCATCTGCGCCCCGAGCGCAGCGACCATCGCCCCGTTGTCCGTGCACAGCCCCGGGCGCGGCACCCGCAGGGTCACCCCCGCCCGGGCGCACCGCTCCTCGGCGAGGGCCCGCAGGCGGGAGTTGGCCGCGACGCCACCCCCGATGAGCAGGTGGTCGACGTCGTTCTCCCGGCAGGCGAGCAGCGCCTTCTTCGTCAGCACGTCGACCACCGCCTCCTGGAAGCTCGCCGCGACATCGGCCACGGGGACCGGCTCACCGGCGCGGTGCCGGTGCTCGACCCACCGCGCCACCGCGGTCTTGAGCCCGGAGAAGGAGAAGTCGAACCGGTGCCGCTCCATGTCCCGGCCACTCGTGAGGCCGCGCGGGAAGTCGATGGCGACCTGGTCGCCCTCCCGCGCCGCCCGGTCGACGTGGGGGCCGCCGGGGAACGGGAGCCCGAGCACGCGGGCCACCTTGTCGAAGGCCTCCCCCGCGGCGTCGTCCATCGTCGAGCCGAGGGAACGCACGTCGTCGGTCACGTCGGGGACGAGCAGCAGCGACGAGTGGCCGCCCGAGACGAGCAGCGCCATCGTCGGCTCCGGCAGCGGGCCGTGCTCGACGATGTCGACGGCGACGTGGGAGGCGAGGTGGTTGACCCCGTAGATCGGCGTGTCGAGCGCGACGGCGAGGGCCTTGGCGGCCGCCACTCCGACGAGCAGAGATCCGGCCAGGCCGGGACCCGCCGTCACGGAGATCGCGTCGAGGTCGCGCAGGGTGACTCCGGCATCCCGGCAGGCCCGCTCGATGGTGGGCACCATCGCCTCGAGGTGGGCCCGGCTGGCGACCTCTGGCACGACCCCGCCGAACCGGGCGTGCTCGTCGACACTGCTCGCCACGGCGTCGGCGAGCAAAGTCTCGCCCCGCACGATGCCGACCCCGGTCTCGTCACATGACGTCTCGATCCCGAGGACGAGTGGTTCGTCAGGCATTGGCTCCTCCGATCAGCTTGCGCATGACGAGCGCGTCCACGCCGTCCGGCTGGTAGTACTTGCGGCGCACCGAGATGACGTCGAAGCCGTTCCGCTCGTAGAGCCTTCGCGCGGACGCGTTGTCCGCGCGCACCTCCAGGAGCAATGACCGTATGCCGCTCAGCTCGGCCCGTCGGACCAGCTCGCCGAGCAGGTGGTGGCCCAGCCCCCTCCCCCGGGCCGCCGGCACGACGGCGACGGTCATGACGTCACCGGTCTCACCGGCCCGGTCGAGGCCGGCGTAGCCGACGATCTGTCCGTCCCCGTCGACGGCGACGACGTAGTCGCGCCGCGGCCGGCCGGCCAGCTCGTGCCACCACGACTCGACCGACCAGGCGTCGTCCGCGAAGAGCTCGCGCTCGAGCACCGCCAGGGTCTCGAGGTCGGTCCACTCGAGGTCCCTCAGCGCGACGCTGTGAGGCCCGCCGGTGTCAGCAGGGGGCATCGGGACACCTCGGACCGGGTGGGGGTGCGGTGCTGGTGGTGCGGCCGCTCATCCGAGGGTCGACTTGGTCGGTGCCGCGGGGGCGACGTCCGGGCGCCGCAGATACAGGGGCTCGAGCCCGTCGAACTCGGCGTCGGCGGCGAGCCGGCGCACGGCGAGGTCCGCGAGCGCCCCGGCCGAGACATCCAGCAGGGGCGGCTCCCCCGCCTCTCCGCCGGTCGAGGTATTCGCCGGGCGCATCTGTCCGCGTAATACTTCGACCGGCGGCGGGACTGGGCTCGTGAAGGGGTGCGGCAGTGCCTCCGGGTAGAGGACCGGTCCGCGGCCCACCGTGGGCATCGCCCGCCAGTCGTCCGGCAGGTTCATGGCCTTGTCGACGACCGGCCCGGCCACGCGCGTGGCGGCACCCTCGTCGAGGAGGTGGTGAGCGGCATACACCTCCTTGCGTCGCGCGTCCGTCGCGACGAGCAGGTCACCGCGGTGGCCGCGGAGCCACGCCGCGTGCGCGAGGGCGTCGAGACTGCACAGGCCGCGCACGGGCACGTCGATCGCGAACGCGAAGGTCCGGCCGGTGACGATGCCGACCCGCAGCCCCGTGAAGGGCCCGGGGCCGATACCGACGACGACGTCGGTCACGTCGGCGGGGCGGGCGCCGGCGGCGGCGAGGGCGTGCTGCACCTCGGGTGCCAGGTGTTCGGCGTGGGCGCGGGCGTCGAGCGTGGTCTCCTCGGCCACGACCCCGTCACCGTCGTGGAGGGCAACGGTGATGGCGGTCGTGGAGGTGTCGATCGCGAGCAGGAGCACCGGGTCAGGTTATCCGGCCCGGTGCTGAGCACTGCCCCGAGCCGTCACCGGCTCATGGCTGCGGGCGGCAGCGGCCGCGTCGGTGGCTGCTCCCGGCCGCGCAGGGGCAGGTGGCTGGAGCCCGCCGTGAGGAAGAGGATCGCGAACACGGCGATCGGGAGGACGACCACGCCGGTCGAGGTGCCGAACAGCGAGCCCAGGCCGGGGCCGTCACCGGTGCGAGCCTCGGTGAAGTAGCGCACGAGGATCACGACAAGGGGCATCGCAGCGGTCGCTGCCAGGAGGACACCGGCGTGCCACGGGTGGTGCTGGCCCATCACGGCGATCGGCACGGCGAGGATCAGCGCGATGATCGGCATGGTCGGTGCGTCCACGGGGTCGAAGACGACCGTGGCGACCGCCCACAGGGCATAGAGCACGACCGCGCCGGTCAGGACCGTCGTCGCGACCTCCGGCCGGCCGAGGGCCAGCACGACGAGCGCGGCGAGCGGCACGACGACTCCTGCGGTGATGAGGACCGCCTTCCAACCGCCCGGGTCGTCGAAGGCGTTGCCGAGCGCGAAGAAGAGCCCACCGACCCCGAAGAGCGACGTCAGGACGAGTGCGGTTCTACGGAGGATGATCGAGGCTGACATCTGCACCACCTGCTTTCCTCACCTCCAGACTCCGGTCCGCGCGGGGCGTTGGACCAGTGCCGAAGGTCCCGCGACCTGCGGGCTCGTGACCCGCGGGTCGGCAGGCAGGGTCAGGACGCGTGCCCGGTCAGGACGTGAGCAGCGCCTCGAGGCGGCCGTCCCAGCGGGGCCCCACGGCCACGAGCCGGGCGGTGCGCTCCGGCTCGCCGGTGAGCGAGATCTCGAGCCGGGAGTCGGACAGCTGCTCGGCGAGGCCGGCGCCCCACTCGACGATCGTGACGCTCTGGTCGAGGTCGGCGTCGAGGTCGAGGTCGTCGAGCTCCAGCTGGCTGCCGAGCCGGTAGGCGTCGACGTGCACGAGCGCCGGCCCGCCGACGAGCGACGGGTGGATCCGGGAGATGACGAACGTCGGAGACGTCACCGGGCCGCGCACCCCCAGACCCGCCCCGATGCCCTGGGTCAGGGTCGTCTTGCCGGCGCCGAGGTCGCCGGTCAGCACGAGGAGGTCGCCGGCGCGCAGCTGCTGCCCGAGCCGACGCCCGAACGCCTGCGTGTCCTCGGCCGTTCTCAGCCGGATCTCACGCTCCACGTCCGGCCCTTCTTTCCTGTCCCGCCCGGGGCAGGCGCGGCGGACGGGCGGCATGGGCGCGGTAGAGGCGCTCCTTGGCCACGTTGGTGACGGTGCGCCGGACCCGCGGCTGCTGGCTCACCTCGAGGTGCTCCGCCCTGGACCGGACCGCCCGCTCGATCAGCTGGGTGAGCTGGGCGTTCAGCAGGTCCGGGTGCTCGAGCATGATGATGTGCCCCGCGTCGTTGACGAGGACGTGCTCGGCACCGGGGATGCCGTCGACGATGAGGTCGCTGTGCTGCGGTGGGGTGAGGACGTCGTCCTTGCCGTTGAAGACGAGGACGTGGACACCGCGGAAGTACTTGAGGGCGGGCCGGATGTCGAAGCCGTCGAAGGTGGCGAGGTAGTCGTTGATGACGTCGAGCGGCGTGCCGAGCAGGATGTCGGCGGTGAACCGCACGAGTGAGGCGGCGACCGGCGAGGCGAACGAGTTCTGGTCGACGAGGAACTCCTCCAGCGTCGCACTGGAGCGGCGCACCCACGACCAGAGATCGGGGCGCTCACTGAGCGGGGTGAGCACCGCGGGGCCGAGCCGCTCGAGCAGGAGCCGGCCGATCGTCGCGCTCCGACCGCCGTTGGCCAGGGTGATCCCGCCCGGGCTCGTCGAGACGAAGCCCACCCCGATGACCCGCTCGCGGATCAGCTCGGGGTCCAGCTCGCCGAGGGCCATGATCGTCATGCCGCCCATCGAGTGGCCGACTAGGACGAGGTCGCCGGTCGGGGCGACCTGCTCGATGACGGTCCGCAGGTCGCGGGCGAGTCGCTCGATGACGTAGGAGTCCGGCTCCCCGCGACCGGACTTGCCGTGGCCACGGTGGTCCCAGCTGACGACCCGGTAGCCGGCCGCCTTGAGGGCGCGGCGCTGGAACACCCAGCAGCGCAGGCTGAGGCAGTAGCCGTGGGTCAGCACGATCGTGGGCAGCTCGTCCGCACGGCCGCCGGCGGTGAGGCCGCGGGCGGCCGCCTCGGCCGCCTCGGCCGTCGGCTCGTCGATCTCGACGTGGAGGGTGACGCCGTCGTCGGTGAGCACGACGCGCTCCTCGTCGGGGACGACGTCGTAGGTGTCACGGGTGTCGAGCGCGAACATCGCGGCGCGGTGCTTCGTCGCCCGGTCCGCGACGACCCCCGCCGCGACACCGGCCGCGACACCGACGAGGGCCGCTCCGACGCCGATGAGGGGATTGCGCCGTCGTTCGGGGCTCACTGGTTTACCTTCCTTGTGTCGGC
>NZ_AWQS01000187.1 GCF_000576575.1 Intrasporangium chromatireducens Q5-1 | reverse complement strand
CGGCCGCCACGTCGGACGGCTCCGCCGCCTGATCCGTATGCCACTGGGCTGGGACCGCGCACGAGGCGCGGACCCAGCCCAGCGGCATACCTGCTCCTCTGGTGCCACGCGGCGACCGGCCCGCTCGGGCGGACGCGCGATTCGGCGGATCACGCTGCGCCCGACCGGTACCTTCGCGGCATGGGCTGGTTCTCCCACCTTCTCGACCTGCTCCGCCGGAAGACCGCGCGCCGGGAGGAGCCGCCCGCCGGTCAGCCGGCGACCATCGACGCGATCTGCGAGCGGATGCGCACGCTCGAGCTGGGCCTCGACCTGGGCGATGGGCTCGCGGCGTTCAACGGCATGTACCTGCGCGTCACCGAGCTCGTCCGCGACCGGATCGCCGAGGGCTACTTCCGCAACCCGGAGTTCCTGACCCGGCTCGACATCGTCTTCGCGGGGCTCTACCTCGAGGCCGTGGACGCGGCCCGGCCCGTCAGCGCGTGGGCGCCGCTGTTCGAGACGCGGCACGAGACCGGCCGGGTGCCGATCCAGTTCGCCCTCGCCGGCATGAACGCCCACATCAACCACGACCTGCCGCTCGCCGTGGTGCGCGCCTGCCGGCAGCTCGGGATGTCCCCGGCGAGCCGTGACGTCGAGGCCGACTACCAGCGGGTGACGGACCTGCTCGGGGAGGTGCAGGAGCAGGTCCGTCAGTCCTTCCTCGACGGGCTCGCGCTCGACCTCGACCGACGGTATGCCGCTCCCGTCGCCAACCTGGTCAGCTCGTGGAGCATCGGCCGGGCCCGGGATGCCGCGTGGGTCAACGCCCTCGTGCTGTGGCGGCTGGGTGACGTGGAGCCGCTGCGCGGCGACTTCCTCGCGACGCTCTCGAGCTCGGTCGGGCTCACCAGCCGGGTGCTGTTGACGCCGGTCACACAGCTCGTCTGACCCGCGACCGACCGGAGGTGGGGGCCCTCAGGTGGCGGTGCTGGCCAGGGCGATCGCGTCTGCGACGGCCTCGATGTTCGGGATGGGCTGTCCAGTGGCCACCCGCACTGCGGCCGGGCCCTGCCGCGTCCAGCTCTCGGCCGCCCCGGCCACCGCGATGCCGTGGGAGGCCAGCACGAGCAGGGCCTCTCGCTCGTTGAGCACGGGCACCCAGACGGCAAGCCCAGACTCATTGGCGACCGGGACGCCGCGTTGCTCGAGCAGGCGGACCAGGTCATGGCGCCGCTGGGCGTAGATCCGACGGGCGGTCCTCACCTGCTCCTGGCATCCCGGGTCGAGCAACATCCACGCGAGGGCGTTTTGCACGATACGGCTGGTCCAGCCGGCGCCGAACTGCCGGTAGACGCGAGCCCGCTCCAGCGGGGCGGCGCCGCCGCCCATGACCGCCAAGCGCAGGTCGGGACTGTGGGACTTGGAGTAGGTGCGCACAAGCACGGTCGAGTGGGGCAGGAGCGAAGCCATTCCGTGGTAGGGCGCGTCGCTGAGGTGGCCCAGGCCGTCGTCCTCCACGATGAGCGGGCGGCTGGTCGAGAGGATCGCCGCGAGCGCGTCCCGGCGTTCTGCAGTGATCGTTGCGGCGAGCCTCGAGCTCGACCGCGGCTCGTAGACGAAGGCCGCCGGCTGCCGGCGCATCGCCGCGGCCAAGGAGGCCGGAACGGGGCCGGAAGCGTCGGTTGCGACGGGCAGCACCCTTGCGCCGAGCTGGTCGATGATGTCGAGCAGCCGAGGCGTCGCCGGGTCCTCAACCGCGACGTGGTCGCCGTGCACGACGCTTGTGGCGAGGAGCAGCTGAATGCCCTCGTAGCCGCCGTTGACGGCCAGCCAGTTCTCCGGGGGAAATGGCCACGTAGCCGCCGCGGCCTCGCGAAGGGGGTCGCTGATCGCGACGACCTCGTAGGAGTGGAGGTTGCGGTCTTCCGACACGTGCGAGAGTGCCGTCCGGATGTCCGGCAGGAGCGCCGGGTCGGGCACTGCACGCGACAGGTTGAGGGTGCGACCGGGCCACAGGTGAGAGATGTTCTCGTAGCGGGCCGGCCGAGGCACGGACAGCCCCTCCCGCACCCAGATGCCCCTGCGGCCGCCGCCGTCGACGACGCGCTGTTTGCGCAGCGACGTCCATGCCGTCGAGACCGTCGCCGGGCTCACGCCGAGCCGGGTGGCCAGAGCGCGCACGGTGGGCAGCCTGGTCTGCGGGGCCAGCTCCCCGCTGCGGACAAGCCGCGCGACGGTCGCGGAGATGCCACTCGCGCTGGGCTCGTGGATCCGCTCGGCAAGCCAAGCGGACGACGCCTGGCGAACGTCGCCGTCGACCACGTCCTCGCCCACCGTCGAGCCCCTCTCGCCTCTCACAATGAACAGTAACAAATGACCTATTGTTCAGCAATGGACCTGAACGTACGCTGACGGAATCTCGGAGCGACTGCTTCGACCACCTGCTGTGAGGAGAGCCGTGACTCTGCATCTCGGGGTCCGTCACTGGGACCACGTGGTGCCACTCGCCCTGGGCGATGTCGGCGCCGACCTGGTCAAGATCGACCGGTTGGACGCCACCCCGGACCTGTGGCGCGACTCTGGCTTCGATGGCGGTGAGACGTCGTTCAGTCGTTATGTGCGCGCCCGGGCCGCCGGCAACGACCGCATCGTTGCACTGCCCGTCTTCCTCATGCGCGGCTTCCGGCACCGGTGCATCATCGTGCGGTCCGACAGCGAGGCCACGGACGCTGCGGCGCTGCGGGGCGCACGGATCGGCCTGACCGGCTGGGCCGACAGCGGCAACGTCTGGACCCGGGCCATCCTGCGCGAGGCCGGCATCGGCGTGGACGATGCGGACTGGCAGGTGGGCCCCCTCACCAGCAGCCATCCCGTCGTCGACCGGATCGGCAACGTCGTAGTGGGAGACAACGTGCGCCACACCATCAACGGAGCACCGCTGGTGGACCTGCTGCGCGCGGGCGAGCTGGATGCCGTGATGACGCCGTTCATGCCACCGGGCTTTCACGCTGCCGACTCCGACCTACGGACCCTCTACGCCAACAACCGGCAGGCTGAGGCCGACTACTACGGGCGGCACGGGTACATCCCGGGTATCCACGTCCTGACCATGCGGTCCGAGGTGCTTCGGGACAACCCCGCCACGGCGCAGCAGCTCGTCACCGCCTTCGAGGCCGCCAAGCGGCTCAGCCGCGCTCGTCGCGACAAGCTCGTCGACGTCACCCCCTGGCACAACGAGGAGGTGGCGTTCGCGAGCCGGGTCATCGGCTCGGACTGGTTGCCCTACGGCCTTTCCGCGGACCGGGTCATGGTGCGCGAATTCCAGACCGAGCTGGTCGAACAACGCCTCCTCGCCGGACCGGTCCCCGAGCAGGACCTGTTTCCATACCCCGTCGAGCCGAACACAGCCGAGGAGATCGCCTCATGAGCACCGCAGACCAGAGCCTCAAGGTGGCCGCCGCCCAGCTGGCCGCCGGTGAGGGGTGGCAGGAGAACCTCGCCAGCGTCACCGCAGCGATCGACATGGCGGTGGCCGAGGGTGTGGACCTGCTCGTCCTGCCCGAGGGAATCCTGGCTCGCTTCATCGGCGAGCGGGAACGGATCCGGGAGCATGCCCAGACACTGGACGGGCCGTTCGTGTCCGGCGTTGCCACTGCGACCCGCGGCCTGGACCTGACCGTCGTCGTCGGCATCCACGAAGTGTCGGACAACCCCCGCCCGTACAACACCCTGGTCGTCCTGCGCGACGGTGAGGTCATCGGGCTCTACCGCAAGCTGCACCTCTACGACGCCTTCGCCAACCGAGAGTCCGACAACGTGACGCCCGCCGATGTCGTGCCGCCGCTCGTGGACGTCAAGGGCTTCCGACTCGGCCTGATGACCTGCTACGACGTCCGCTTCCCGGAGCTCGCGCGACTGCTCACCGTGAGCGGCGCCGACCTTCTGGCGCTGCCAGCCGCCTGGGTCCGCGGTCCGCTCAAGGAGGACCACTGGCGCACCATGGTGACCGCCCGGGCCCTCGAGAACACCGTGTACGTCATCGGCAGCGGCGAGTGCGGTCCCCGCAACATCGGCCGCAGCCTCATCGTCGACCCGCTCGGGGTCGCCGTCGCCGAGGCCGGTGACGGACCGGGCTTCATCACAGCGACGATCACCCGCGAGCGACTCGAGACCGCCCGGGAGCAGCTACCCGTCCTCGTCAACCGCCGGTTCGACGTCGAACCGGCCGCCCGGCCGATCCCGGCCGACCCTCCCACCGCCTGACCACTTGTCCCCCCCGGACACCAACCTGAAAGGCCCCCCAACCATGAGCATCCTGCGCAACTCCGCGATCGCCCTGGTAGCCGCAGCCGCCCTGACGACCGCCGCCTGCACGGCCGACCCGACGACGGGCGCCACCACGACGCCCCAGCCCTCGGGCGCGACTCCTCAGCAGAGCCTCGACCAGTCCCTTCACGACAAGCTGCCACAGAAGATCAAGGACGCGGGCAAGATCGTGGCGGTCAACACCGGCTCGTTCCCGCCCTACACGATCGTGGGTGCCGAGGGCTCCCAGATGCAGGGCGCCACGGCCGACCTTGCGGACGCACTCGGGCAGGTGCTCGGGGTGAAGATCGAGCACACCACGATCGACGGGCTCGCAAGCGTTCTGTCGGGCATGCAGGCGAACCGCTACGACCTGGACCTCGGGCCTGTCGGCGACTTCCCCGAGCGCCAGAAGCAGGCGACGTTCGTCGACTGGGTGAAGGAGTACGTCGTCTTCGCGGTCGAGAAGGGCAACCCGAAGAAGATCGACGGTCTGGACACGACGTGCGGCACCCGGATCGCCGTCCAGGCAGCCGGCTCAGCCGAGAAGGTGATCAAGACCCAGTCGCAGAAGTGCGTCTCGGAGGGCAAGCCTGCCATCGACGTGCAGTCCTACAAGGACCAGCCGTCCTCGATCCTCGCGGTCCAGTCCCATCGCGCGGACGCATTCTTCTCCTCACAGGCACCGCTGACCTACTTCGTGCAGCAGTCGAACGGCAAGCTGGAGCTCGCGGGACAGGGCAAGGCCAACGGCTTCAACGACCTGTTCCAGGGCGCGGTCGTTCCGAAGGACTCGCCGCTGGCTGAGGTCCTGCTCGAGGGGATCAAGAGCTTGCACGAGAACGGCACCTACGACTCGATCATGAAGAAGTGGGGTCTCGAGAAGAACGTGCTCGCCACTCCGGGCATCAACATGGGAGTCGAATGAGCATGACTGCCCACCCGGTTCAGAACGAAGCCTCGGCGCGGCCCGCCGCCGCGCCGGGGCCGGACATCAGTGAGGCCCGGCGCCGGCGTCATCCGGGCCGCTGGGTCGCAGCTCTCGTCGTCGCGGTCCTGCTCGCCCAGCTGGTCAACATGCTGGTGACCAACGAGAATTTCGGCTGGTCCGTCGTGGCACAGTGGCTGACCGCTGAGTCGATCATGCGCGGCCTGGGGGTCACCCTGCTCCTCACGGTGATCGCCATGGTGATCGGCATCGTCCTCGGCGTCCTGCTTGCCGTGTGCCGCATCTCCGGGAACCCGTTGCTGCGGTCAGTCGCAGGTGGCTACATCTGGTTCTTCCGAGGCACGCCGACGCTCGTCCAGCTGATCTTCTTTTACAACCTCTCCGCGCTGCTGCCGACGATCTCCTTCGGCATCCCGTTCGGGCCCGAGTTCATCACTCTCAACACGAACAGCATCATCACTCCGATGCTCGCCGCCATCTTGGGGCTCGGTCTCAACGAGGGTGCCTACATGGCGGAGATCGTCCGGGGCGGCCTGCTGTCGGTCGACTCCGGCCAGCGAGAGGCCGGTGCGGCCATCGGCATGACCAACGCCCGCATCATGCGTCGCATCGTCCTTCCCCAGGCCATGCGCTTCATCGTGCCGCCGACCGGCAACCAGGTGATCAGCATGGTGAAGGCGACTGCACTGGTGAGCGTCATTGCGCTGTCCGACCTGCTCTACACAGCGCAGGCGATCTACAACCGGACCTTTGAGACGATCCCCATGCTCATCGTGGCGTGCATCTGGTACCTGATCGTCACCTCCATCCTCTATGTCGCTCAGTCGTTCATCGAGCGGCACTACAACCGGGGGAGCCGGCACCAGACCACCGGCTTCCTCGACTTCCTCAAGATCCGACCCAGGGCTAGCCTGCCTGCTGTCATGGAAGGACCGACCGGATGACCATCACCGCGACCCGTCCCGTCCTAGAGGCGCGAAACGTTCGCAAGAGCTTCGGTCATGTGGAGGTGCTCAAGGGCATCGACCTCGAGGTGCGCACAGGGGAGACCGTGGTCGTCCTAGGCCCCTCGGGCTCCGGCAAGTCGACATTCCTGCGCTGCATCAACTTGCTCGAGTCGGTGGATGGCGGTCGCATCCTCGTCGACGGCAACGACGTCGGCTATGAGGTGGTCGACGAGCGCCTCCACGAGCTGCACCCGAACGAGGTCGCTCGACGCCGTCGCGACATCGGCATGGTCTTCCAGCAGTTCAACCTGTTCCCCCACATGACCGTGCTGGAGAACATCATCGAAGGTCCGGTTGGTGTCCGCGGCGAGAAGAAGCAGGTCGCGATCGAGCGGGCCAAGCGCCTGCTGGAGCAGGTCGGCCTCGCCCATCGTGAGGACTCCTATCCCAGACAGCTGTCGGGAGGGCAGCAGCAACGCGTTGCGATTGCGCGAGCTCTCGCCATGGAGCCGAAGCTCATGCTGTTCGACGAGCCGACCTCGGCCCTCGATCCCGAGCTCGTGGGCGAGGTGCTGAAGACGATGGAGGAGCTGGCGAACGAGGGTCTGACCATGGTCGTCGTGACCCATGAGATTTCCTTCGCCCGTGAGGCGGCCGACCGGGTGGTCTTCATGGACGGTGGTGTGATCGTCGAGCAGGGCACACCTGACCAGGTCATAGACAACCCACAGCACGAACGGACCCGCGCCTTCCTCGCGCGGTTCCTCTAGACGTAGCCGGCCCGGGCCTCCGAGTGGAGGACCGGGCCGACGAGTCACGCTGGGTCAGCTGTTGACCTTCACCGTCATCTTGCCGGTCTGGTTGCTCTGCACCACCTTGAGCGTGACGCCCACACCGGCGACCTTGACGCTGCCCATGGGGTTCGCGGTGTCGTAGTAGCGGTTGGGGTCGCTGTCGTCGAAGACCGAGACGGGCGGTTGGGCGGGGACGTCCAGCGTCGTCAGGCCGCTCGCGGTCTCGCGGTGCAGCGAGATCGGGTCGGTCGGCGAGACGCCGAAGGTGGAGTCGAAGGACTGGATCCGGTTGCGGGCCACGACTCCGTCACTCCACGTCAGCGCCGTGGGGCGGGCGTCGACCGGCAGGACGCGGCCCGTGCCGGGGTGCGAGCGCGTGTTGTTGTTCGACACCGCCGTGTTCCAATAGCTGACGAGCAACCCGTCCTGGTAGGGGAAGTGCTCCACCCAG